>NZ_JBGFTU010000014.1:0-128526 GCF_041276425.1 Kineococcus halophytocola
GCCGGCGACGATCTCGGGGTTGGTGAAGGAGAAGCGGATCCTGGACGGGCGCAACGCGTTGGACCCGTCCAGGTGGCGGGCGGCGGGGTGGACGTACCGCGCCCTGGGCCGACCCCGCGCCTGACCCACCACACACTTCGACGGACGAACAGGATTGCAGCTCGTGAACGGGCCAGGACAGGATCTGCGAGGCGAGACCGTCACTGCTGTCGCTCCCGGGAAGGTGGCCATGCGCATGACGTGGATGGACGTCCTGCGGGGTCTGGCCATCCTGGCGGTCGTGCTCTTCCACGCTGGAACGCTTCTGCGTTACGCCCAGCTCGAGGTACCTGAAGAGCTGCGGGAGTTCAATCGCGCGGTCGCACCCTTCCGCATCCCCATGCTCGTGCTCCTGTCCGGCATGTTGCTTCCGCGTTCGGTCGCGAAGGGAGCGCGGCCGTACACGGCGGGCAAGGCCCGCGCGATCCTGTGGCCGTTCCTGCTCTGGTCGAGCGTGATGGGGGCGATGAAGTGGGTGGAGTACGGTCACCCGTCGCTCAAGTGGTTGCTGCCCAACATCTTCCTCGCCGGTGGAACCTACTTGTGGTACCTGCTGTTCCTGGTCGTCTTCTACGTCGTCGCCCTACCCCTCCGACGTGTGCCCCTGCTGCCCGTGGCGCTGGCGTTCCTCGTCCTGGCCGAAGTCGCGGTGGACGACAGCAAGTGGGGTGAGCGCTTCGCGTTCCTCTTCGCTCTCTTCCTGATCGGCTGGTGGGTGGCGGCCCGCCCGGCTGTCGTGGAGCGTGGACTGTCCTCGAACCGCTGGCCGTTCGTGGCGCTCGGTGTCGGGGTGCTCTCCTACACCCTCGGGGACATGTCGGGGTACGGTCCGCGGGCAATCGCCGGGACGCTCTCCGGGGTCTACCTGCTCGCCTGGGGTGCCTCGAGGTTGTCGAAGGCGCCCGTCCTCCGACCCCTGCGCTTCGTCGGTCGCAATTCGGTGGTCTTCTACTGCGTGCACTTCCCGCTGGTCGTCGTGCTGATGAGCGTGGCTGGCTGGCTCGAGGTCGGCAGTTCAGTCCTGCTCATGGGCGTGGCCTTCGTAGCGTCGGTCGCGGCTGGCGCAGTCCTCTCCCTCCTGCGACCGAGATCGCCGTTCGTCGCCGGGTTGTTCGTCGCCCCGGCATGGGTCGAACGTGCGGTGGCGAGAGTCGCCCCGAGGCGCTGGACGGTTCGACGATCCTGATCAGATCCAGCTCGGCAACCACATCCGCCGGGCCCAGCTGTCGTAGGGGATGACCTGGGCGGTGTAGACCGGCCAGAAGAAGGCGAAGCACGCCACGCAGAGCACGACGACCGCGCCGGCGACCGCGGCGCCCACCCGCCGCCGCAGCAGGGCTGACTCGACGCGCACCCCCGTGCGGAGGACGGCCGTGCTCGGGTCGGGCCCGAGCACCAGGCCGAGCAGGTACACGACGGCCAGGACGACGAACGGGACGAACACCACCGCGTAGAACGTGAAGATCGTGCGGTGCTGGTACTGGAACCACGGCAGGTACGCCCCGGCGTACCCGGCCAGGATCGCCCCGGCCCGCCAGTCCCGGGCGAAGGCCCACCGGAACAGCAGCACCGCCAGGGCGATCAGGCCCACCCACCACAGCACGGGCGTGCCGAGGCTGGTGATGGCCTTGGAGCAGTTCTCGACGGTGCAGCCCTCGACCCCGTTGGCCTTGCTCTCGTAGAAGAACGAGGTGGGCCGCCCCTGCACGAGCCAGGACCACGGGTTCGCCGAGTAGGGGTGCGGGCTGTCCAGGCCGACGTGGAACGTGTAGGCCTGCTGGTGGTAGTGCCACAGGCTGCGCAGTGCGTCCGGCACGACCGCGCCGATCCCGCCGGAGGGGTGCGTGGCGCCCCAGTCCCGGTCCCAGCCCAGGTCGCTGCGGAACCACCCGGCCCACCCGGCGACGTAGGTGAGGACCGCGACCGGCACGAGGGCGAGGAAGGCGCCGATCCCGTCGCGCCAGACCGCCGCCGCGAACCAGGGCCGCACCCCGATCGCGCGTCGCGCCCCCGCGTCCCACAGGACGGTCATGAGCCCGAAGACGGCGAGGACGTAGACGCCCGACCACTTCACCCCGCAGGCCAGGCCGAGGCTCACACCGGCCGCGAGGCGGTACCAGCGGACGCCGATTCGCGGGCCGAGCCCGTCGGCCCCGTGCTCGGCCACCGCGCGCGCCAGCCGGTCCCGGGCGTGGTCCCGGTCGATGAGCAGCAGGGCGAAGGCGAGGAGCACCCACCACATGAGGAAGACGTCGAGCAGGCTCGTGCGGCTCTCCACGAAGTGCTGGCCCTCGAACGTCAGCAGCACCGCGGCGGTCACGCCGAGCAGCGTCGAGCGGAACAGGCGCCGGGCGATGCGCCCGATGAGGAGGATCGACAGCGTCCCGACGAGCGCGGCGGAGAAGCGCCAGCCGAAGGAGGAGTCGACGCCGAAGATCCACTGCCCGACGGCGATCATCCACTTGCCGATCGGCGGGTGGACGACGAAGTCGCCGCTCGTCCCGAACACGTCGGGGGTCCCGGCGGTGAACAGCTCGTCGGGGGCGGAGATGCCGCTGTCGTTGCGCAGCTCCACGCCGTACCGCAGCAGGGAGTACGCCTGCTTGACGTAGTACGTCTCGTCGAAGACGAGCTGGTGGGGGCGGCCGAGCTGGAAGAAGCGCAGGAAGCCGCCGACGGCGACGACCAGCAGCAGTGGCAGCCAGCTGCGGCGCCAGGACTCACCGCTGATCTCCGAGCTGTCTCCCAGGAGCCGACGCCGGGCGTGGGCGGCGGGATCGAACAGGACCTGCGGGCCCGCCGTCACGCCTGATCGCCCGGCGCCGGGACGGCATTTCTGACCAGTCCGTTCGCGATCACTTCGGCATCGTAGGCGCGGTCGGAGCCTCTGGACACACTCGGTGCGTCGGACCGGACACACCCTCGGGGCCCTGTGCCCCTCCGAAGAGGTGGGCCGCGGCTGTGTGAGCTGTCGGATCCGCCGCACGGATCGACGCAGCCTCGCGGCAGCTCGTTGAAGGAGGGAACGTCGTGGTGATCGCGGTCTTCGAGGACCGGCCCAGCCACCGGGTGGGGGCGGAGATCGCGCTGGTGAGCCTGCTGAGGTACTGCCTCGACGCCGAGGCGCACCTGCACTGCCCGAGGGCCGACGGCGACTTCACCGCCTGCCTGTGCGGCTGGGCGTAACCGAGGCCCGCACCTCGCGCACGAACCGCGCTAGAGGTGGCTAGAGGTGGAACGTCAACCGGTCACACCTCACCTCCGGCTCGAACACCTGTCAGCGGGACAGGAGGAGACCGTGTGGCTGGGCACCAGTCCTGGCTCACCAGGACTGGTGCCCCCTGGTAACCGGATCGAGGGCGGACGTCTTCGTCGGCACGGAGGAGACGTCCTAGAGGCAGGTGCAGGGGTGCGCACCGGACCCGGCGTGGGACCTGGAAGCAATCCGGTCGATGCCGTGGACGGTGGACACCGGCCTGGTTCGAGCGACGTGAATTCACTGCTGGACTGCTGGACTGCTGGACTGCTGGACTGCTGGACTGCTGGACTGCTGAAGTCTGGGGCGCGGCTGCTCTCTGACTCCCCGCCACCCAGCGGCAGCCGTGGCGGCAACGGCCGCTGCACCTGCTGGGGGCCAAGGGGTGCTGACAGCCCTGCTCGGCGGCCGCGCCCACGCTGGGGTGCCGGTCCGCCTGCTGGAGCAGGGCACCGACATCGCCCAGTGCTTCGAGCCCGCAGGACTCGCCCTCGGGGGACCGGACCCGGCGGCCTTCCCGCCAGCCGGGGTCTCGCCCTTGGTGCGCACGATGAGGTCCAAGCCGTGGCAGCAGCCGTACCGCGCCGGGGGTCGTCTGTGTGCTGCGCGCGGGCTGCGGCCGCGCGTACGCCGCCATTTCGCCGTGCACGGTACTGGCCGTGTAGCTCCGTAGGGATCTTGCGACGGGTGCCGCGTGGCTACCCGGCAGGTCCGGCGCTCGCCGCGCCTGCCGGGCCCCTCTTCTTGTGACGGTCGTGGACGATGTCGTCCGCCGCGGCCGCCGACGGAGGGGCATGGGTCGCTATCGCATCGAGGGGGTCGGTCGATGGAACTGACCGTGCCGTTCGTGCGGGGCCACAGCCCCTTCGGACGTGTCGATGTTCAACGCCGGGACGGCAGCGCCCGCCCGGTGTCCGCCCAGTATCTCGAAGTACACCGCCGTCACGGCATCGACCTTGCGCTCCCAGTCGAACTCGGCCAAGACCCGTTCCCGGCCGGCCCGCCCCATCGCTACTCCGAGCGCCCGGTCAGAGCCCAGGCGGACCATCGCCTCGGCTAGTGCGGCGGTCATCTCTGACGCGTTCGTCGGTGGGACCAGGAGGCCGGTGACTTCCGGTACGACGTAGTCGGCCGGTCCGCCCCAATCGGTAGCGATGACGGGCAGTCCCACAGCCATCGCCTCCAGCACAACGGCGCCCCCGCACTCGTAGACCGAGGGGAGCACGAGCGCGTCGCAGCCGCGCAGCAGTCGGGCGGTCTCGTCCTGGGAGCTCAGGCCGTGGAAGGTGACGCGCTCACCTAGACCGAGCCGCTGGGCCTGGGCCCGCAGCGCCTCGCGGAGGGGGCCGTCGCCGACGACATCGAGGGTGTGGTCCTGCGGGATCCGGGCGAGGGCGTCCAGGAGCAGGTCGACGCGTTTCCAGTCGACCAACCGCCCCACGAACGCGAACCGCGGGTTCCCCGAGGGCGTCCGCGTCCGCGGCGCGAACCGGGACAGGTTCACGCCGTTCTCGACGAGTTCGACGACGCGTCGGCCACGAGCAGCGCGCGGCAGAGCGTCGCGCGTGCGCGGGTTGGCGACGAACAGGACCGCGGCTCGGCCCTTGCCGTCGATCAACCGGTTCGCGACGTCCGAGCAGGTCCGCACCAGCCAGCGCACGGCGCGCTCGGAACGACGCACTTCGTGGGCGAAACCCTCCGGGTAAGTCATGCCGCCGTTGAGCGGGCCCACCACGACGGGAGCACCGACATCCCGCAGGAAGGAAGGTTGCCGGGGTGAGACGGGTACCGGCTCGTGGACGACGACCTCGGCGGGGGCGGAGTCGACAAGGGCGCGGGCGGTACGGCGTAGGTCGCCGGCCGCGATGGCGCTCATGAGCAGCCAGGTGGACATGGACTTGACGCTGGTGGGCAGGCGGCGGCCGGCGCGTTCGATGCGCCGGCTCGCGCGACGGTCCACGGTGTAGTGGATGCGGTCGGCGTCCTGCGGGAACGTGCTGGACAGTTCTTCACGGTTGCGTTCGTGACACACCAGGTGGGCGTCGAAACCCCGCTCGCGCAGGATGCGGAAGTAGTGCACCGGCAGCATCGCCTCACCACCGAATCGGGTGTTGGCGTTGACGGCGGCCAAGATCACGCGAAGGGTCGACGGGTCGTGTTCCGGCATGCGGCACCTCCTGGGCGGTGTCGGGCGGGCTCGGTGGGGGCGGTAGCGACCCCGATCATGCCTGACCCGGTGTGGAGGACGAAGAGCTGGGAGCGCGCTACGTGAATGCCTTGAGCACGGACGGTAAGAGCTGGTAGCTTCCGCTGGCCGGTGAGCTGACCTTTGCCGCGCTACCCCGCCGACGAGGATCGAGCGATCATGCCTGCCTGGACGAACGCATTTGGTTCCCCGACCCCGGCCGGTGAGACGGCCCCCGCCGTCGCGGCCCGCGGTGGCCACGTTGAGTGGATGGATGCGGCCCGAGGCTTGGCAATCTTGCTGGTGGTCTTCCACCACACCGTGTGGTTCGCCTACTTGACCGAGCTGGCCGACCCGCGGTGGATGCTAGTTGACGCTGTGTTCAACGCGTTCCGCATGCCGATGTTCTTCGCGGTCTCCGGTGTGCTGACCGCCTCGGTGCTCACCCGGCCCTGGCGCGCGATGCTCGCCCGCCGGGTCGTCCCCCTGTTGTGGGTGTATGTCGTGTGGACTGTGATCGTCGAGCTCCTTGAACCGGCGTTGCCACCTGGTGGCGGCTCTGTTCCCGGCGCCTCCCAGGTCGCCTCACGGATCTTGTTCGGAGACAGTGACGCGTGGTACCTCTACGCGCTGGTCGTCTTCGCCGTCGCGGCGAAACTCACCGCCCGGGTGCCGACATGGGTCGTCCTCGGTGTGCTGACAGCCTCATCGGTGGTCTTCGGCAGCGACTTGGTGGTGCCTGACAGCTACACGCTGCACAGCATGGCGATGTACGCCTTGTTCTTCTTTGCAGGGACGAGGTTCCGCCGGCGGGTGCTGGCGCTGCCGCGGTCAGGTGTGCAGTGGTGGGGTGGGGCCGCCGGAGCGGTCGGTTTCGCCGGGGTCGCAGGCACCGCGTACCTGGTCCTGGGGTCGCAGGCACTGTCAGTGCCGGGGGTGAAGCTCGTCCTGAGCTTCGCCGCCCTGGTTGCGGGGTACCTGTTCTCTGTGTGGGTGGCGGGGGTCGTGCTCGGCGCCCCGCTGGTGCTCGTCGGGCGGCTCACGTTGTCGTTCTACGTGACGCACACGTTGGTTGCCCGGGTCCTCCTCCTGGCGGTCCTGGCGGTGCTGCCGGGCGCTGCAGCATCCTCGGCGCTGGGGCAGCTGGTCGTTCCCGTGCTGCTGGTGGCCGCCACACTTGCTGCGGTCGCGCTCGTCCGGGTCCCGTTGGCCGCGGTCCCGGGTCTGTTCACCCCGCCGCGGTGGCTGTTGCACCGGATTACCCCCGCGGTCCGCTCGGGGACCCCGGCAGGCAGGGTCCCCGAGCAGGGGCGTCAGGGCTTGCCGTAGTTCTTCGGGAGGGCCTGCAGCTTTCCCCACGGGAAGTTCGCCATGATCGAGTACTGCGGGGTGCCGCCCATCAGCGACGTCCACGGGTTCGTCCCGGTGCGGGCGATCGAGGCGGCGGGGCTCTCGGCGACGACCGAGGTGCAGCCGGAGGTGTCGGTGACGATGAACCCGTACTTCTGCGCGGCCTCGGCGACCATCTTCGCGATCGGGTGCAGGCTCAGCTTGTCGACGTCCACCGAGGGGTCCAGGCGCAGGCGGGTGCCCTCGGGGACGGCGGCTGCGGAGGTGTCCCAGCCGTCGCCGCGGGTGGCGGGGTAGCTGTAGCCGCGACCGGGCTTGGGCAGGTGCAGGGCGACCGCGTGCTGGATGGAACCGGACTGGACGTCCTTGATGCCGATGGTTCCGCCGGCCAGGGCCAGTCCGCTGGCGCTGGCGCCGAAGGTGCCGCTGAACCCGCCGCGGTCGGTGGACACCCCGTCGATCCGTCCACCCCAGCACGCCTGCCACCTGCCGTCGACCTTCTTGGCCTTCCAGAACTCCCACAGCTGGTCGGTGCTGGGGGAGAAGACCGTGAGCTGGCCGTCGGTGCCGGGCGCGGGGACGGCGTCGGCCGGGATCGGCACCTGGACGAACTGCCCGCCGGGACCGAACAAGCCGGCGGGCGTCTTGCCCTTGCCCTGGCAGTCGTTCCACTTCAGGTCGATGCGCTTCTGGCCGGCGGGGACGGTGTAGAAGCTGGTGTTGTACCTCGTGACGTTGAAGGCGGCGACACCGCCGTAGAGCTTGGCGGTCTGGGCGGCGACGTTCTTGACCATCGCCGCGGAGTTGGGGTGCAGGGGGGCCTTGCGGATGTCCTGGCGCCAGGCGGAGGTGGTGCCGAAGGGGGTGCCGGCGGGCATCGTGACCGGGTTCGCCGTCGTCGTGGTCGCCGTCGTCGAGGCCGCTGTAACGCTTCCGCTGTCCGCCGCGATGGCAGGTGTGGCGGTCCCCACGGTGAGGGCCAGAGCGGCGGGCAGGAGAGCGGCGGAGAGTCGGCGGCGCAACATCAGCAGGTCCTCGCAGGTTTCGACAGGTTCGGTGCGGTACTGAGCCCATCGGGATCGAGCTGCGCGGATCTGGAGTCTGGCACGCCTCGTTCACCCGAACGGGCGTACGTCAGCCTGCCTTTTTACGCTGCGTAATCATAATTCTCGCTGCGTGAGGATTGCCACGTTGCTCTGAGTCCTTTCAGTCGCTTAGGGCGCCTGCGTCTCCGCTGCGGCGAGGGCGAACCAGTCCTGGCGAGCCCGCAGGTCGGGCACCGCCGGGGGAGTCGTCTCCACGGCGGCCCGGGCCCGGACCAGGAACCGGCGCAGGCTGTGCGCGGACGTGCCCCGGGCACCCGCGTAGCAGCGGGTGCTCAACCAGTCGGGACCCTCGAGGGCCTGCGGCGGCACCCAGGCCGTCACCACGCGGCCCACCCGGGACCAGCCCCGCCCGCGCCGGTGCAGGTCGCGCAGCACGTCGGTCGGAACGCGCGCCCCGAGCAGTTCCCGGGCCCGTTGCAGGGCCAGTCCCACGACCAGGCCGGTCCCGGCCTCCCGGGTGAGCGCGACCAGCCCGTCCCAGTCCTCCAGCCGGTCGGCGGCCTGGGCCACGTCGTAGCTCCACCCCAAGCGCCACCCACCGCTGAGCGTCGCGTGCACCGCCAGGTGGTGGGCCTCGTCCACCGGGTGCGGGACCGGCACGTCCAGCCCCAGGACCCGGCGGGTGCGACGACGGTGCAGGACCGTCCGGACGTCGTAGCGGAAGGCGTGCCGGCGTTCGGCGAGGTTCAGGAGGTGCCAGTGCAGGTCCAGCACGGTGCCGTGCGGCAGGGCGAGACCGACCTCGCCCAGCGCCAGGTCGGCGGTGCGGCGCCAGTCCGGGGTGATCACGGCGGCGCCCCCGGTCTCCAGGGCTTCCAGTGCGCGGGGCAGGTCCTCGCCGTGCACGAGCACGTCGACGTCGTGCCACTCGCGGGTGGTCGGACGGGAGTACAGGGACGCGGCGGCGGCGCCCTTGACGACGGTCCACCGCAGGCCCTGCAGGCGGCGGCAGAGCAGGTCCAGGTCGGGTCGCGCCGCCAGGGTCCGGCGCAGCTGGGCCGCGTGCAGCGGCGCGGTCAGAGCGGTCAGACCGCTCAGGGAGGGGGTGCTCGCCAGCACGTCGTGGACGAGCGGACCCACGCGGTGGGCGGCGAGGAGCCGGCCCAGCAGCGCCGGGTCCTGGGCCAGGACCCACCCGGCCTCCAGGTCGGTCGCCTGCCGGTCCTGGCGGGCGCAGCGCAGCAGGTGCAGCACGGCGAGCCCGGTCCGGCGGCGGTCCGCGGGGGGACGGGACAGGCGATCGAGGGCGACGGTGCGCACGATCTGCGGTTCGGGTGGACGGGCGCCGCGCCGCGGCCGGTGTCCCCGCAGGCGCAGGGGCGTGGACACCGGCCGGTCGTCTCAGGAGGCGACGACGAGCGACTGACCCTGGTAGCTGAAGCCGTCGCTCGGGACGCCGATGTCCTTCGGCGTGAGCAGGGTGAGTTCGGCGAACGAACCGAGCTCCGTGACGCGAGGTGCTTCGTACCGCACCGTCATGGTGTGGCCTCCATCCGGGAAGGTGGCGAGATGACGCCACTGTATTCGCGTTCCGTCACCCCATGCGTACTGAACGTCGAAGAATCATGGAGCGAGATGGTGTGATGTGCCCGTGCACGAGCCCACGGCGGCCTACGGCCTGACGTTCCCCGACCTCGTGGGGGGCCGGGAGTTCCTGCGGCCGCCGCGCGGGGACGAGACGGCGTGGCGGATCACCCGCGAGGTCACCGACCGGCCCGCCGCCCCGGCCGGGGTGGGCGAGGACGAGATCACCGACCGGTACGCCGTCCACCCCCTCGGCGACGGCGGCGTGGCCCGCATCGACCGGGCGACCAGGACCACCCACCTCACCACCGCGCACCCGGTGACCGACCGCGAGGTCGTGCACCCCCACCTCGCCTCGACCGCCGTCGTCACCGCCCTCTGGCGCGGCCTGCCGGCGCTGCACGCCGGGGCGGTCTCGCTCGGGCACGACGTGTTCGTCGTCCTGGGCGAGCGGGGAGCGGGCAAGAGCACGGCCGTCTGGTCGTTGCTGCAGCAGGGTTTCGCCCACGTCAGCGACGACGTCGTGCTCGTCGCGGGAGACGCGGTCCTGCCCGGTCCGCGGTGCGTCGACCTGCGTGCCCCGGTGGCGCGCCGGCTCGGCGTGGGCGAGGACCTGGGGGTCGTCGGCCGCCGGGAACGGTGGCGCGCCGGCGTCCGCGGCGAACCCTCCCCGGACCTGCGCCTGGCGGGGTTCGTGCACCTGGACTGGACCGGGGGGCGGTGCTCCTCGATCGAGGACGTGCCGTTCCCGCACCGGTTGCGAGCCGTCGGCGCGGCGCTGGCCGCGCGCGTCCCGCAGCACGACCCCGCCCAGCTCCTGCGGCTGGCGGCCGTGCCCGCCCTGCGGTGGGCCCGGCCGCGGGACCTGGACCGGGTCCACGAGAGCGCCGGGGAACTGGCCTCAGCGTTGCGGGGCTGAGGCCAGCAGGGCGGTGTGCAGCAGGCTGAACGAGTGCGGGTCGGGATCGTCGCTCGACCACTCCCGGTGCAGCGCCTCGACGTCCACGAGGCCCGCGAGGGTCGGGCCGAGCCCGTCGCCGGTCCAGCCGCGCGCCCAGGCGCGCGCGGGTCCGGACCAGAACGCGGCGTTGAACGAGGACTTCGTGCTGCGTTCCACCAGGTCCGCCGGCAGCAGGTCCCCGAACTGCGCCCGCAGTTCCCGGGTGCGCCCGCGCGGGCCGACCCGGCCCCAGTCCGTCGCCGTCGCCGCCAGGACGCTCGGCGCGCAGAAGGGGTTCTCGACGGCCGCGTCGTGCAGGGCCCCGAGACGATCCAGCCCCTCCCGGTGCATCTGCAGGCGACGACCGGGCCACACCCGGTGGCGGACGGTGCGTTCCCACGAGAGCGGTTCGGTCGCCTCCCACCGGGCGAGGTCGGTGCGCAACCGCCGCAGCGCGTCCGGGCGGATCCACCCGTAGCGCAGGTCGACCCGCCGCAGGCACCGCCGCACCCGCAGCGGCCGGGGCGCCAGGTCCAGGGCGGCGGTGCGCGCCGTGCGGCGGTCCACCCGCCAGGCCCGCGACAGCAACCGGTACGGGGTGAGCCGGGCGACGGGGGAGAACAACTCGTCCCCGCCGACCCCCGTCAGCAGGGAACCCCCCGCGGCCAGTGCGGCGATCGGGGCGTGGAAGTGCAGGTTGAACGGCGCGCACACCCCCAGCCGGCGCAGGGTGTCCTGCGCGACCGGGCCCCCCACGTCGAGCTCGTCGGTGAACCTCAACCGGGTCCACTCCCGCAGACCCAGGTGCCGGACGACGAGTTCCTGCCAGCGTCCCTCGTCGCTGGAGGGGACCCGGGGGAAGGTGTTCGTCACCGGGACCGGCAGGGGCAGCCCTTCGCGCCGGGCCAGGGTGGTGGCCACCGCCAGGACGGTCGAGGAGTCGCGGCCGCCGGAGAAGCTCACGACGCAGGGGGGCCGTCGCAGGGCGGCCAGGACCACGTCCTCGACCGCCGACCGCAACGTCCCGGGCACGCGGGCGGTGAGGTCGCGCACGCCGTCGGCCCGCCCGTACGGGACGGTCCACAACAGTTCCAGGTCGGTGAACCGGCGGGTCACGGCCGCAGCACCGTCAGCTCGCGGTACCGGTCGTGCTCGTCGCGGTCGTACCCCCGGATCCAGGCGTGCGCGCTGAACTGCGCGCGCGTGGCGTGCGGGACGGCGACGACGACCTCGGCGACCTGCCCGTGGGCGGCGAACCAGGCCTGCAGGACCAGGCAGCGCTGCAGGCAGGTGGCGTCGTGCTCGCGCAGCGTCCCCTCCACGAGGACGCGCGACCAGCCGGGCAGCGCCGGGACCGGGGCCGTGCACCGGGCCGACATCCCCTCCCGCTCCAGGTCGGCGCGGACGGCGGCCAGGGAACGCACCGTCCACCGCCGCGCCCGTGCCCCCTGCGGGCCCCGGTGCCGCAGCACCCGGCGCCACCGGCGCCACCGGCCCCGCAGGTCCCGCAAGGCCGGTGGCCGTCCGGGGCGCCTCACGGCTCCCGCAGGAACGGGGCCAGTTCGGTGAGGAACACCTCGACGTCGTCCTCGGCCCGGGCGGCCTCGACGGAGAACACCGACCGGAGTTCGGCGACGAGTTCGGCGCGCGTGGTCCCCCGGACGAGCAGCGGCCACAACGTCGTCCCGGCCCCGGTGACCCCGTGGTACGTGGAGGTTCCGGGGTCGAGCACGACGACCTGGTCGTCGACCTCCTGCCACACGAGATCGGCCCGCGTCCGGATCGTCGTCGACGTCACCGCCACCACCCCTTCGTGCCGGGCGCGTCCGTCCGGGGCCCAGCGTCGTCGGCGACGGGGGCGCGTCCGCTGCGGAACGCACGTGCCTGCAGTTCGTACAGGGCAGCGTAGTGCCCGCCGCGCCGCAGGAGTTCCTCGTGCGTGCCGACGTCGTCGACCAGGCCGTCGCGCAGGACGTGGATGCGGTCGACGTCACGGACGTTCGCCAGCCGGTGCGTGATGAGCAGCACCGCCCTGCCCCGGGTGGCGGCGCGGACGGTGGCGAACAGTTCGGCCTCGGCGCGGGCGTCCAGGGCCGCGCTCGGTTCGTCGAGGATCAGCAGGTCGCCGCCGCGGTACAGAGCACGGGCCAGGGCGACCCGTTGCCACTGGCCACCGGACAGTTCCGTCCCCCCGGGACGTTCGGCCGACAACGGGGTGTCGAGCCCGGCGGGCAGTCCCCGCAGGAACTCCCAGGCCCCGGCCTCGCGGGCGGCGTCCTCGACGTCGGGGGGACCGCCGCGGCCGTAGGCCCGGTCGACGTCCCCGAAGGCGATGTTGTCGACCGCCGACAACTGCCAGTGGGCGAAGTCCTGGAACATCACCGCCACCCGCCGGCGCACCGCCGCGGCGGGCAGCTCCGCCACGTCGAGGCCGTTCCAGGTGAGCAGCCCACCGGTGGGGCGGTGCAGACCGGCGAGCACCTTCGCCAGGGTCGACTTGCCCGACCCGTTCTCCCCGACGAGGGCGACGACCTCCCCGGCGCGCAGGTCGAGGTCGATGCCGCGCAGCGCCCGGGCCCCGGAGGAGAACCGGAAGGACACGTCCCGGGCGCGCAGCACCTCCAGCGGGCCCACCGCGGGGGCGTCGTGCGCGTCCGGTTCCACCGGCGTGCTGTGGAACTCGTCCAGGTCGTCGAGGAACAACCCCGACTCCAGGACGGCCCCCACCCCGCGGACGAACTGCCGCGACCGGGCGGCCAGCAACGGCACCGCGACCCCGACGGCGCCGGCCTGGCTGAACGTCAGGCGGCCGGTGTCGAGCGCGGCGACCACGGCGACGAGCAACCCGACCGCGACGAGGGCGGTCACGAGTTCGCCCGCCAGGATCGTCCGGGTCCGCCGGCGCGAGTGCTCCCGGACCGCGCCGATCCACTCGTCCGAGGTGGCGTCCCACCGGCCGCGCAGGTGGGACTGCAGACCGTAGGAGCGCACCTCCGAGGCCGTCCCCCGGTCGGTGAGCGTGCTCTGCAGGTAGCTGCGCAACCGCAGCGCCGGGGCGTGCCGCACGGCGAACTCGAACTCCTGCCGCCCGCCGCGACGGGCGATGAGCAGCAGCACGGGCACCGGGGCGAGCAGGACGAGGGCGACGGGCGCCACCGCCCACACCGCGACCACCACCGCCACCAGACCCACCGCGCCCCCGGCCACGCTGACCAGCCCCTGCACCACGGCCAGCGGTCGGGTCATCGCGTGCAGCCGCACCCGCTCCAGCCGCTCGAAGAACTCCGGGGAGTCGTAGTGCGCCAGGTCCACCCGTGCGCTGACGTCGAGGAAGCGGCTCCACACGTGCCGCTGCACGACCTCACCGAGGACCTTCTGCCGCTGACCCTGCACCGCGCCCGCCATCCCCACGGCCAGGCCGACGAGGGCCAGCAGCAGGAGGGGGACGGCCGCGCGCGCCAGGCGCTCGCCGTCGGCGGTCTCGGTGGTCAGGACGTGCAGCAGGGTGCGCACGAGCGGCAGGAGCGCGGCCAGGACGACGGCCGTCACGAACTGCGGGACCAGCGTCGCCAGCAGGTCCCGGGGCCCCGCCGCCCAGCAGGTGCCCCACGCCCGGCGCACCCAGTGCGGCAGCGCGGCCGGCCGGCTGCGCCCGCGGCGGCTCTCCACCTGCAGGTGCACCGGGTCCACCCGTCGCTGCGCGACCACACCCACCTCCGGCCCGTTGCGGCCACCCCGCGGTTCGCTCCGGTGCGTCCCGATCGGTGGACAGTACGTCACCGGCGGGGAGGGTGGGTGCAGGTGCGGCACGATGGCCCCGTGGAATCGCGAGGCACGATCGGACGTCTGGTGCTCGCTGGCACCCCCATCGGCAACGCCGGGGACGCGACGACCCGGCTCGTGGACCTGCTCGCCACGGCCGACGTCGTCGCGGCCGAGGACACCCGCCGCCTGCACCGCCTCGCCTCGACCCTGGGGGTCGCCCCGCGCGGGACGGTGCTCAGCTACCACGAGCACAACGAGGTCGAGCGCACCCCCGAGCTCGTGGAGGCGGTGCGCGGCGGGTCGACCGTCGCGCTCGTGACCGACGCGGGGATGCCGTCGGTCTCCGACCCCGGGTACCGGCTGGTGCGGGCCTGCGTCGAGGCCCACCTGCCCGTCACGGTGGTCCCGGGCCCCTCGGCGGTGCTGGCGGCCCTCGCCGTCTCGGGCCTGCCCAGCGACCGGTTCGCCTTCGAGGGCTTCGCCCCGCGCAAGCCCGGCGAGCGCAGCCGGGTCTTCGCGGCGCTCGCCGCCGACGAGCGCACGCTCGTGTTCTTCGAGTCCCCGCACCGCACGGCCGCCACCCTGGCGGCGATGGCCGAGGCGTTCGGGGCCGAGCGGGACGCCGCCGTGTGCCGGGAGCTGACGAAGACGTACGAGGAGGTCGTGCGGGGGTCCCTCGCCGAGCTGGCCGCCTGGGCGGAGCAGGGGGAGGTCCGGGGCGAGGTGTGCGTGGTCGTCGCCGGGTCCTCCGGAGCCCCGAGCCGGGAGCCGGCGGAGCTGGTCGAGGAGGTCCTCGACCTCGTCTCCTCCGGCTACCGGCTCAAGGACGCGGTCCGGGTGACGGCCGACCGGGGCGGAGTGCCCTCCCGCACGCTCTACGACGAGGTCGTGGCACGCCGCAAGCGATGACCCGCCGGCTCAAGGCTCAGGGCTTCCCGTAGTCCTTCGGCAGGGCCTGCAGGGCCTTCCACGGGAACCCGGCCATGACGTCCCACCCGGGGTGCCCTCGAGCAGCTCCTCCCACGGGTCCTCACCGGTCGCGGCCTCCACGGCGGCAGGGCTCTCGGCCACGACCGAGGTGCAGCCACCCGTGTCGGTGACGATGAAGCCGTAGCGCTGGGCCGCTTCGGCCACCATGCGCGCCACCGGGTGCAGGTCCAGGGCGTCCACGTCGAGCGAGGCGGGAAGGCGCAGGCGGGTGCCGGTCTTGACGCTGTCGGCGCCCTTGACCCACCCGTCGCCGCGCGAGGCGGGGTAGCTGGTGCCGCGGCCCAGCTCCGGCAGCGACAGGGCGATCGCGTGCTCGATGGACCCGCGGCGCACCTCCTCGATGCCGATGGTGCCGCCGGAGACGGCCAGGCCGCTCGCGCTCGCCCCGAAGGTGCCCGAGAAGCGTCCCTGGCTGCGGGACACGTCGTCGATGCGGCCGCCCCAGCAGGCCTGCCAGTGCGAGTCCTTGCGCTCGGCCTGCCAGAACTCCCACAGCTGGTCGGTGGACGGGGAGTAGATCGTCAGCTGCCCGTCGGTCCCGGCGGCCGGCACCGCGTCGGCGGGGACGGGGACGTCGGTGAACTGCCCGCCCTCGCCCAGCAGGCCGGTGGGGGTGAACGAGAACGACTGGCAGTTCGTCCACCGCACGTCGACCCGCCGCTGGTCGGCCGGCACGGTGCGGAAGCTCGTGGAGTAGCGGTCGACGTTGAAGGCGGCGATGCCGCCGTACCGCTCGGCGGTCTGCCGGGCGATGCCGGCGGCCACGGCGCGCGAGTTCTGCGCCACGGGGGCTTCGCGCACGTCCAGCCGCCACGCGGTCCCCTCGCTGAAGGGCCCGCCCGCGGGCATGGTCACCGGGTGCGGGTCGGCGGCGGAGGCGGGGGCGGCGGCCGCCACCAGCGGGAGGACGAGGGCGGCGGCCGCGGTGAGGGGCAGCAGGGCTGAGCGGCGTCGGCGGGGGCGGGTCATGGGTCCTCACAGGTCGGGGGAGCAGCGACCCCCCGGGGGGTGGGGGCCGCGGACGCACCATTACTCACAGTGCGTTTCGTTCACCCTTTCGGGCGAACGAAACCCTCCCTCAAACACGTTCCGTAGTCACGCTCGTCGTGCGTGACCCTCGACACGTTGCCCTGAGTCGTTCCAGTGACGTAGTGCCCGCCGGGTCAGTGCTCCACCGCCTTCTCCGCCCCCGCCCCGGTGAGGCTGCGCACCTCCATCTCCGCGGCCCGCCGCTCGTTGCCGCGCTCGCGGCCGGTGACCGAGCCGAGCCAGCCGAGGAAGAAGGCCAGCGGGATCGTCACCAGGCCCGGGTTCTCCAGCGGGAACCAGGAGAAGTCCACGGAGGTGTCCCGGATCATCGACAGCGAGGCGCCGGTGTCCGGGTCGACCTTCCCGGAGACCACGGGGGAGGAGGCGATGAGCACCAGGCAGGACAGCAGCCCGCCGTACATGCTCCACAGCGCCCCGCGGGTGGTGAACCGCGGCCAGAACAGCGAGTAGAGGATCGTGGGCAGGTTCGCGCTGGCGGCCACGGCGAAGGCGAGCGCGACGAGGAACGCCACGTTCTGGCCGTTGGCGAAGATGCCGCCGACGATGGCGACGGCGCCGATGACGACGACGGTGATCCGCGCCACCCGCACCTCCGCGGCGGGTTCGACCGTCCCGCGCTTGAGGACCGAGGCGTAGACGTCGTGCGCGAACGAGGCGCTGGCCGTGATCGCCAGCCCCGCGACCACGGCCAGGATCGTCGCGAAGGCCACGGCCGCGATGACGCCGAGCAGGACCGTCCCGCCGAGCTCGTAGGCGAGCAGCGGGGCGGCGGAGTTCACCCGGCCGGGAGCGGCGAGGATCGTGTCCCGGCCGACGAGGGCACCGGCGCCGTACCCCAGGACGAGGGTGAACAGGTAGAAGAACCCGATGATCCAGATGGCCCACACGACGCTGCGGCGGGCCTCCTTCGACGTCGGCACCGTGTAGAACCGCATGAGCACGTGCGGCAGACCGGCCGTCCCCAGGACGAGCGCCAGGGACAGGGACAGGAAGTTCAGCTTCGAGATCTCCGAGGCGCCGTACTGCGCCCCGGGCCCCAGCAGCGCCTCACCGGCCGAACCGGGCGCGGCCACGGCGGCCCCGAGCAGGTCGGACAGGTTGAACCCGTACCGGGCCAGCACCCACACCGTCATGGCCCCGGCGCCCGCGACGAGCAGGCACGCCTTGATGATCTGCACCCAGGTGGTGCCCTTCATGCCGCCGACCAGGACGTACAGGATCATCAGCGCACCGACGACGGCGATGACGACGTTCTGCCCCGCCCGCGAGTCGATCCCGAGCAGCAGCGCGACCAGACCACCGGCCCCGGCCATCTGGGCGAGGAGGTAGAAGAACGACACCGCCAGCGTCGAGACGGCCGCGGCCAGGCGCACCGGGCGTTCCTTCAACCGGAAGCTCAGCACGTCGGCCATCGTGAACCGGCCGGTGTTGCGGAGCAGTTCGGCCACGAGCAGCAGCGCCACGAGCCAGGCGACGAGGAAACCGATGGAGTAGAGGAAACCGTCGTACCCGTAGACGGCGATGGCCCCGGCGATGCCGAGGAAGCTCGCCGCGGACAGGTAGTCCCCGGCGATGGCGACCCCGTTCTGCGGTCCGGTGAACGAGCGCCCACCGGCGTAGAAGTCCGCCGCCGTCTTGTTGTTCCGGCTCGCGCGCAGCACGACCGCGAGGGTGACGACCACGAAGGCGACGAAGATGGCGATGTTGACGACCGGTTCGCCGACGTCGGTCACGGGCGGGCCTCCTGCTCGTGGTCGGTCAGGTCGATCCCGGCGCTCTCGACCCGTGCGCGCAGGGCCTCGGCGGCGGGGTCGAAGCGGCGGTTCGCCCAGCGGACGTAGACCGTCGTGATGACGAAGGTGGAGACGAACTGCCCGAGCCCGAACAGCAGGCCGACGGTGATGTTCGACCCGCCCAGGCGCGTGCTCATGAACCCGTGGGCGTAGTCGGCCAGCAGGACGTAGGCCGCGTACCAGACGAGGAACAGCGCGGCCAGGGGCAGGACGAAACCCCGGAAGCGGCGGCGCAGCGCCTGGAACTCCTCCGAGGCGCGCACCTCCTCGTAGGGGTCGGTGGTCCCGCGGGGGACCTCGGGCTCAGTCATCGGTGACCTCCTCGTCAGCGTGGTCCGAGGCTAGCGCTGTCCACGGGCCGCATCCAGAGGACGCACAGGGTCGACCGGAACCCCCTCCCCGTCGCCACCCGCCGCCACCCGTCGGCGGGCGCCGGTGGGGACCGGCTGCGACAGTGACCGGCGTGGACGACCGCACCCGTGAGCACCCCCAGCGTGACGTCGCCGTCGTCGGGGGGAACGTCCTGACCCTGACCCCGCAGTGGGACGGCGGGTCGGTCCCCGGGACGGTCCTGGTCCGCGACGGGCGCATCGTCGCGGTGGGCCCGGTCTCCGAGGTGCCCGTGCCCGCCGACGTCCCCGTGCTCGACGCCACCGGTCGCTGGGTCCTGCCCGGCTTCGTCGACCCGCACACCCACCTCGGCGTGCACGCCGAGGGGGAGGGCTGGCACGGCGCGGACGTCAACGAGAAGGGCGAGCCCGGCGGTGCGCGGCTGCGCACGTGGGACGGCGTCGACCCGGCCGACCAGGGGTTCGCCGACGCCCTCGCCACCGGGGTCACGACCGTCGCGGTGCTGCCCGGGTCGGCCAACGTCATCGGGGGCCAGACCAGCGCCCTGAAGACCTGGGGCGGCACGGTCGAGGAGATGCTGCTGCGCGCCCCGCTGGGGGTCAAGAGCGCGCTGGGGGAGAACCCGAAGAAGAACGGCTCCGGCCGCGGCCCCCGCACCCGGATGGGGATCGCCGCCGCCCTGCGCGACGCCTTCGCCGCGGCGCAGCGGTTCGCCGCCGACCGCGAACGGGCCCTGGCGGCGGGGGAGCGGCCCGGCCCGGCGACGGGCGCCGACCGCGACGCCGAGGTCCTGGCCCGTGTCCTGGACGGGGAACTCCTGTGGCACCAGCACGCCCACCGCGCCGACGACATCGCGACGGCCGTGCGGCTGGCCGAGGAGTTCGGCCACCGGCTGGTGCTCAACCACGTCACCGAGGGCCACCGCGTGCTGGACCTGCTGCGCAAGCACGGTCTGCCCGCCGTGGTCGGGCCGCTGCTGACCTCCCGGTCCAAACCCGAGCTGCGGCACCGGTCCCTGGCCGTGCCCGGCCTGCTCGCCGGTGCGGGCCTGCGGGTCGCGCTGACGACGGACCACCCCGTGGTCCCGATCCAGTTCCTGCCCGTCTCGGCCGCGTTCGCGGTCAGGGAGGGGATGGACCCCCACGAGGCGCTGCGGGCGCTGACGCTCAACCCCGCGCGCATCCTCGGCCTGGACGACCGGGTCGGGTCCCTGGCCCCCGGCCTCGACGGTGACGTCGTGGTCTGGTCCGGGAACCCCCTCGACGTCATGTCCCGCGCGCTGCACGTCGTCCTCGGCGGGCGCCCGGTCTACCGGTGGCAGGGCCGGGGCGAGGTCCTGGGCACCGACGGCACGTGGGGCACCCTGTGAGGGCCACCGCGACCCGCACCGTGACCCGCACGGTGACCCGTGCCGTGACCCGTGCCGCGGGCGGCACCGGTGCGGCGCGCCGGGCGTTGGACCCGGCGTGAACCAGCACGGACGGGACGACCGGAGCTTCCTGGCCCTCGTCAACGCGGGCGCCGGGTCCGCCGGGTCCGACGCGGTGGGCGCCGTCGTCGGCGAGCTGGGCCGGGCCGGGGACGTCGAGCTGCGCCGCACCGGCAGCCTGGAGGAGCTGCGCGAGGCCCTGCTGGGCGCGGGTGGGCGGCAGATCGTCCTGCTCGGCGGCGACGGGTCCCTGCACGCGGCGTTGCAACTGCTCTGGGACGCCCGGTGCACGTGGGACGTGGGCCCGCTGGGCATCGTCCCCCTCGGCACCGGCAACGACCTCGCCCGGTCGCTGCGCCTGCCCCTGGACCCGGTGGCCGCGGCCCGGGTCGTCACGTCGGGCCGGCCCCGCGCCCTGGAACTGCTCGTCGACTCCCGCGACCGCATCACCGTCAACACCGTCCACGCCGGCATCGGGGCGGCCGCGACCGCCACCGCGCAACGGTTCAAGAAAAGGCTGGGGGCGCTGGCCTACCCGCTGGGGGCGGCGTGGGCCGGGGTCAGCGCGGGCCGGGGGTTCCGGCTGCGCGTGGAGGTCGACGGGCAGGTCGTGGCCCCCGGTCCCGAGCCCGTCCTCATGGTCGGCATCGGCATCGGCGGCACCATCGGCGGCGGTGCGCCCCTCGTGCCGGGTGCCGACCCCCACGACGGGGTCGCCGACGTCGTGGTGAGCACCTCGACGGGGCCGCTGGCCCGGCTCGGCTTCGCCGCCGGGCTGCGCCGCGGCGTCCACGTCGAACGCCAGGACGTCACCACGGCGGCGGGCAGCGTCGTGGAGATCACCGCCGAGTCCGGTGCCTTCCGGCTGAACTCCGACGGGGAGGTGACGGACCCGCAGACGTCGGAGCGCTTCGAGATGCACACCGACGTCTGGCGGGTCTTCTGCCCGTAGGACCCCGTCCGGTCAGCGGCGCATGACCCCGCGCGCCAGCCGGTTCCCGAGGATCTGACCCACCTGCACGATGACGACGATCGCCGCCACCGCCACGTAGATGATCCCGTAGTCGTACTGCTGCTTGCCGTAGCTGATGGCGTACTCGCCCAGGCCGCCGCCGCCGACGATCCCGGCCTGCGCCGTCATGTCGACGATACCGATGAAGATGAACGTGTAGCCCAGGATGAGCGGCCCGAGCCCTTCGGGGATGACGACGCCGACGAGGATCGAGAACCGCGAGGCGCCCACCGCGCGGGCCGCCTCGACCACGCCCGGGTCGACGCTCACGAGGGACTGCTCCACGATCCGCGCCACGGCGAACGCCGCCGCCAGCGAGATCGCGAAGGTGACGGCCGTCGTCCCGATCGTCGTGCGCACCACCGCGATCTGCAGCGGCGTGATCGCCGCGAGGAAGATGACGAACGGGATGGGCCGCACCAGGTTGACGACGAAACCGATGATCCCGAACACCAGCCGGTTGCCGAACAGGTTCCCGGGGCGCGTCGCGTACAGCGCCGTCCCGAGCGCCAGGCCGATCACCCCGGAGACGATCAACGAGACGACCGACATGAGCAGCGTCTGCCAGATCGCGTCCTTGAACACGTCCAGCGTGTCGAGGAAACCGCTGAAGTCCATGCTCAGACCTCCTCGTCCGCGTGGATGCCCCCGGCGCGCAGCGCGTCCAGCGCCGCGTCGACGGAGGGCCCGGTGAGTTCGTAGGTCAGCGACCCGGTGCGGCGCTCACGGATCTCCGAGACCCCGCCGTACACCAGCTCGGCGGTCGTGCCGGTCTGCCGGAACGCCGCGTCGATCCGCTGCTGCAGGCCGGCCTCGTCGGTGATGCGCACGCTGACGATCCGCCCCGGGTGCTGGTGGCGCAACCGCGCCAGGGTGTCCGCGGACGGCCGGTCGTGGGTGGCGCTGCGCACGAACCGCTGCGCGGCGGGGGTCTGCGGGTCCGAGAACACGTCGTACACGTCCCCGATCTCCACGAGCCGGCCGTTCTCCATGACCGCGACCCGGTCGGCGATCTGCCGCACCGCGTCCATCTCGTGCGTGATGACGACGATCGTCACCCCGAGCTCGGTGTTCACCCGGCGCAGCAGCGACAGGACCTCGGTCGTCGTCTCCGGGTCCAGCGCGCTCGTCGCCTCGTCGCACAGCAGCAGCGGCGGGTTCGTCGCCAGTGCCCGCGCGATGCCGACGCGCTGCTTCTGCCCGCCCGACAACTGCTCGGGGTAGGAGTGGGCCCGGTCCAGCAACCCCACGAAGTCGAGGAGCTCGGCGGTGCGCCGGTCGCGTTCGGCCTTGTTCCCGCCCGCGACCTTCAACGGGTAGGCCACGTTCCCGGCGACCGTGCGGGACCGGAACAGGTTGAACTGCTGGAAGATCATCCCGATCTTCGAGCGGGCCGCCCGGAGTTCCCCCTCGGACAACGTCGTGAGGTCCTGCCCGGCGACCAGGACGCTGCCCGACGTCGGCTTCTCCAGCGCGTTGAGCAACCGGACGAGGGTCGACTTCCCGGCTCCCGAGTAGCCGATGACCGCGAGGACCTCGCCGGTCTCGACCTCCAGCGAAACGGCGTCGACCGCCGTGACGGTGGAACCGTCACGACGGTCGAAGCTCTTGCTGACGTCCGTCAGCGAGATGAGAGCCGTCACTTGTCCGCGGCAGCCTTCGCGTCGGCCTCGACCTTCGTCGTCTCCGCCTGCAGGTCCGCCGCCGGGACGTCCTGGACGACCGCGCCCGGGTTCTCCTCCAGGAAGACCTCCTGCACGGCCGGGTCGTGCCACAGCGCGGCCAGGTCCAGGTACGTCTGGTTGCCGACGTCGGCCTTGCGGGCCGTGAAGATGTTCACGTACGGCGCCGCGGCGGGGGACGACGGGTCGTCCTTGACGATGATGTCCTCGACCGGCAGGCCCGCCTTGGTGGCGTAGTTGTTGTTCACGATCGCGGCGGCCACGGACCCGGACTGCAGGGCGCTCGCGGTCTGGTCCGCGGCGACGGTGGTCACCTGGACCTTGGACGACTCGATGTCGTTCGTCTTGGAGAACGCCGTGCCGCCGTCCTTCAGCGTGACCAGACCGGCCTGCTGCAGGACCAGGAGGCCACGGGCCTCGTTGATCGCGTCGTTCGGGATCGCGACCTTGGCGTCGGCGGGGAGTTCGGCGACGGACTTCGCCGTCAGGGAGTACAGCGGCAGCGGGTACACGGCGGTGGCGCCGATGGGCTGCAGGTCGTCGCCCGCGGTCGCGTTGTAGTTCGCGAGGTACTGGATGTGCTGGAACTGGTTGAGGTCCAGCTGGTCCTGCGACAGCGCCGGGTTCGGCTGGGTGTAGTCGGAGAAGTTGATCAGCTCGACGTCGACGTCGTACCTGGACTTGGCGAGCTCGACGTAGGGCGTCCAGTACTTCAGGGACTTGTCGGCGACGCCGATCTTCACCGTCGTCGGTCCGGTGCCACCGGCGGCGCTCGTGCTGGTGCTGTCGTCCCGGGTACCCAGGACGACGGCGACGACCACGACGATCGCGACGACGACGGCGGCGACCACACCGATGAGCAGGCCGCGGCGCTTGGGCTTGTCGGGCAGGGCGGGGGTGTTGGACACGGGATCACTCCGGGAGTCGTTCGGCGGGCGCGCGGCTCGCAGCACCCCGTGCTCGACGGTGTCCGTTGATCCGCGCTTGCCGGACGGGGACGTCCGGCCAGGTCCTCACCTGGGGCACCCCACCGCGGGGGAGGGTTGCCGGACAACGAGCCAGGGCTTGCCGTTGTCACTCATGACCTGCCGCAACGGTAGCACCGGTGACGCGGTGCCCGGGCCGGGCGCGGCGACCGGCCCGCTCAGCCCGCGGCCGCCTCCCGCGCCCGGTCCAGGGCGTCGGCGACGGCCAGGTACCCGAGGGCGGCGTCGGCCAGGACGTCTCCCCGCTTGGCCGGCGACCCCGGCGACCAGCGCTTGTCGTCGTACTCCACGGCGCTGCGGCGCAACGCCTCCCGGCTCACGCGCAGTTCCCGCCCGAGGCGCTCGACGAGTTCGCCCGGTGCGGGGGCCGCCGGTCGCAGCGCGGCCCCGTCCCCGGCGCGCAGCTGCACGAGCACGTCGTGGTCCAGGCCGTCGTGCTCGGTCCAGAACCGCACGGGCCGGTCCACGACGTGGTTCCACACCGGCGCCTGCGCCGACCGGAACCACAGCACCACCGGTCTGGTCTCCAGCCCGGAGGCGGCCAGCCAGTGCCCGCCCGCCGGTGGCCGGGTGCCGGCGGCGCTGTCCTCCTCGGCCGCGTTCGTCACCAGCGCCACCTGGACGGCGTCGGCGTCCGGCAGGTCGTCGCGGCGGGGCCCGAGCAGCGCGCCGAACACCCACGCCTCGCTCACGCGCAGCCGCACGATCCCGGCGGGCTGACGGCTCACGTGCGCGCAGCGGTCGGCGACGTCCTCGAGGGTCCGCAGGGCGGTGGTCCACTTCACGGACCCCAGTGTGGGAGAGGTTGCGGGTCGGGCCGGGACCGGGCCTAAGCTGCGCCGGTGGATTCGACCGAGCTGAGGGCCCTGCAGAAGCCGTTGAAGGACTCCTACCGGGAGGACCCGGCCAAGGCGCTGGTGCCGGCCAAGGCCGTCGCCGTGCTCGACGGGCAGTCCATCGGCGTCTCGGTCGACGGCTTCGCCGGGACGACCCGCGCGGGCCTGCACCCCGCCGCCGGTGGGGACGGCACCGAGGCGTGCTCGGCCGACATGCTCTGCGAGGCCGTCGCCGCGTGCGCCGGGGTGACCCTGCGCAGCGTCGCGACCGCCATGGGCGTCGAGCTGCGCAACGCCTCCGTGACCGCCGAGGCGCACTGGGACGCCCGCGGCACCCTGGGCGTGGCCCGGGAGGTGCCCGTCGGCATCACCGACGTGACCATCACCTTCGACTTCACCTCCGACGCCGACGAGGCGACCGAGCAGAAGATGATCACGCTGGCCGAGCGCTACTGCGTCATCGCCCAGACCCTGCAGACCCCGCCGAAGGTCACCGTCCAGCGCGCCTGACGCCCCCCGGTCCCGGATCGTCGACGCGCAGGGCCGGACCCGCCGGCCCACCGCGTCGACGGTCCCACCCCCGCGGGCCGCTGGCTACGATCAGGGCGTGAGGACCCGATCCGCGCCGCCGGCCCCGCCCGCGCGCGAATCGCTCGCCGACTCCGTCCACGCCTCGTTGCTGGCCTGGCTCATGGACGGCAACGCCGCGCCGGGGCAGGCCCTGAGCATCGACGGCCTCGCCCGCACGCTCGGCGTCTCCCCGACCCCGGTGCGCGAGGCGATGGCGCGCATCGAGTCCACGGGCCTGGTCGAACGGGTCGCCATGCGCGGCTACCGCGTCGCGGGGCTGCTCTCGCGCGAGGAGGTCGACCAGCTCATGGACGCCCGCCTGCTGCTGGAGTGCCACAACGTCGCCGCGGCCGCCGCCCGCGTCGACGAGGCCCTCCTGGCGGAGCTGGCGGACACGGTGCGGCGCATGACGTGCGCCCCCACGGGGCCGTCCTTCGTCGACTACCAGGACTACCACCGCGCCGACCACGAGTTCCACCGCCTCGTGAACCGCGCGGGCGGCAACGGGTTCCTCGCCGACGCCTTCGAGGGGCTGAACGGTCAGCTCCAGCGGTTCCGCCTCCGGCTGGTCGGTCGCGGGGTCACCGACGCCGGGCCGGCCATCGCCGAGCACGCCGCCGTGGTCGAGGCGCTGCGCACCCGCGACGGCTCGCAGGCGGCCGCGCGGATGCGCGAGCACCTCCAGGCCGTCCGGGCGCGGGCCGTCGCGGACAGCGCCGCCGCCGACGCCGCCCGCTAGGGGTCAGCCCGCGGTCGACGTGGTGAAGAGGTACTCGGTCGTCGTGGCGAACTCCTCGCCCGGCCGCAGCACCGGTTCCCCCAGGGCGGCGAGCGCCGGCTGGTTCACGGCGTCGGGCAGGAGCTGGGTCTCCAGGCACAGCGCGTCGCCCTGCCGGACGGGCCGGCCCTGCGCGGTCCGCCAGGAACCGTCGAGGAAGTTGCCCGTGTAGAACTGCAACCCCGGTGCGTCGGTGCGGACCCGGACCGTGCGGCCCGAGCGCGGGCCCGAGACCGACCCCACCTCGCGGAACGTGCCCGGCTCGTCGAGGACGAGGCAGTGGTCGTAGCCCCCGGCGCGCAGCAGCTGCTCGTCGGCGTCGCGCAGGTGCTCCCCGACGCGGGTGGGGGAGGAGAAGTCGAACGGGGTGCCCGCCGTCGGGGCCAGCTCGCCGGTCGGGATGAGGTCCTCGTCCACGGGCAGGTAGCGCGAGGCCGCGACCTGCACCACGTGGTCCTCCACGGAGCCGGCCCCGTCGAGGGCGAAGTAGGCGTGGTTCGTCAGGTTCACCGGGGTCGGGGCGTCGGTGGTGGCGTGGTGGTCCAGGCGCAGCACGACCTGCTCGCCGTCCTGGCGCAGCGAGTACGTGCAGGAGACCTCCAGCGTGCCGGGGAACCCCATGTCACCGTCCGGGCTGGTCAGGGACAACCGGACCGCGGGGGCGCCGTCGACCTCGGTCTCCTGCGCGTTCCACACCCGCTGGTCGAAACCCTCCAGCCCGCCGTGCAGGGCGTTGGGGCCGTCGTTGCGGGGGACGGCGTGCTCGGCGCCGTCGAGGGTGAACCGGCCACCCGCCAGCCGGTTCGCCACCCGGCCCACGCTCGCGCCGGGGTAGCCCTCGGCGGCCTCGTACGCCGCGACGTCGCCCAGCGCGACGACGACGTCGCCGAGCTCGCCCCGGGCGTCGGGCACGCGGACCTGCTGCAGCGTGGCCCCGCGGGTGAGCACGGCCGCGCTGGCACCGGAGGGCAGGCGCAGCTCCCACCGCTCGACCGGCTCACCCCGCCGGGTCCGGCCGAAGGGGCTGCGCTGCACGGAGGGGGACGTCATGGGGTGATCGTGCCCTAGGCCCGGGGACGCGCCCGCTCCACCCCGCCGGCGGCGCGCGGGCTCAGGCCAGGCGCCAGTCGATCCCCTCGCCCCCGGCCTCGCGCAGCAGCGCGTCGACGCGGCTGAAGGGGCGGGAGCCGAAGAACCCGCGCGAGGCGGACAGGGGGCTGGGGTGCACCCCGGTCACGACGGGGACCCCGGCCAGCAGCGGCTGGACCTGCTGGGCGTCCCTGCCCCACAGCAGCGCCACGAGCGGGCCACCGCGCGCGGCCAGGGCGCGCACCGCGGCGTCGGTGACGGCCTGCCAGCCCAGGCGCCGGTGCGAGCCGGAACTGCCCGCCCGCACGGTCAGGACGCGGTTGAGCAGCAGGACCCCCGCCCCCGTCCACGACGACAGGTCCCCGTGCGCGGGGGGTTCGACGCCGACGTCCTCGCGCAGCTCCCGGCCGATGTTGACCAGGCTGCGCGGCAGCGGCCGCACGTGCGGTTCGACGGCGAAGCTCAGCCCGATCGGGTGCCCGGCGGTGGGGTAGGGGTCCTGGCCCACGAGCAGGACGCGCACCTCCTCGAACGGCTGCCGGAACGCGCGCAGGACGTCCCCGGCCGCGGGCAGCCAGTCCTGCTCGCCCGCCAGCGCGGCGGAGATCGCCTCGAGGTCGGCGCGCACGGGGGCCAGGGCCCGCGCCCAGCCGGGGTCGAGGTCGTCCAGGCCCAGACCGGCCGGGTCCGCGGCCGTGGGCGGGAAGACCTTCGGGACGCGTGGGGCGGCTGGGTCGGCGGGCACGGGTGGGACGCTACCCACGCCCGGCCGGCGGCGCGCGGTCCGCGCCACGCGGGCCGGGGTGGGCGGCGATGTCGGGGGGCGCTCCTAGACTTGCCGCTCGAGCTGCTGGCCGGGGGCTCGGTCGAGAGGGGTGGGGCACGTGGAGCGCTGGGACGCGACGGCACGGATCGAGTCCGAGGCACCCGCGGGGGGCCCGGCGGGTGAGGCCGAGACGCAGGCCGGGGCGCAGGCCGGGGCGCAGGCCGGGGCGCAGGCCGGGGCCGAGGCCGGTCGGCTGCCGGAGGGCCTGACCCGCCGCGACGCGGAGATCCTCGCCTTCGAGCGCCAGTGGTGGAAGTACGCCGGCGCCAAGGAGCAGGCCGTGCGCGAGCTGTTCGACCTGTCCCCGACGCGCTACTACCAGCTCCTGAACGCCCTCATCGACACCCCGGCGGCCCTCGCCCACGACCCGATGCTCGTCAAGCGGCTGCGCCGGATGCGCTCGAGCCGGCAGCGCGCACGCTCGGCCCGCCGTCTGGGCGTGCAGCCCTGAGCGGTCGGGGTCAGCGCTCCCGCCAGCTCGCCGCCCGCCGCGGTGCGCACCGCACGCGCCGGGGTCCGGCCGGGGTGGCCGTGCTCGTCCTGGTGTGGCTGCTGGTCGCCGCCGCGGTCGTCGCCGGTGCCGTCCTGGCGGTGCGCGCCGTGCTGGAACCGTTGCTCGGGGCCGTCGACGGGGTGCTGTGAGGCGTCCGGGCCGTGACCCGTTCGTGAAGACGATGTTCACAGAACCTTGTCCGCGGTGACCCTCGCGCCACTAACCTGGGCCTCGGTCGATCAGTCCGAGGAGCACACCCTCCCGGGGGGCGCGCGTCGGGCCTGGCGCGCGGCCTCGTGGCCGCGGCCAGCGTGAGACCCGTGTCCGGCGAGCGCCGGAGGCGTCTTCCGCTCGCTGCAGCACCAGGAGAAGTCAATGGCTCAGGGCACCGTGAAGTGGTTCAACGCCGAGAAGGGGTACGGCTTCATCACCGTCGACGACGGTGGTGCGGACGTGTTCGTCCACTACTCCGCCATCGTGGCGGACGGCTACCGGTCCCTCGAGGAGGGGCAGCGGGTCGAGTTCGAGGTCGGGCAGGGGCAGAAGGGCCCGCAGGCCGAGAGCGTGCGCTCGCTCTGAGGCCGGGCCGGCCGCCGGTCCGGCAGGACGTCGCGCGGGGCCCGGGGTGGAGTCGACCACCCCGGGCCCTCGTGCGTCCGGGCCGCCCCGCGCGGATCGGTGTCCGCCCTCGGCGGACGGGTGCGCAGGGGTTTGCACTCGGGGTGGGAGAGTGCCAACATTGGCGTTGGCACTCTCGAGTCGAGAGTGACAAGCACTCGACCCGGGAGCGAAGCTCCCCGGCCGGTCCGGTGAGGTCCGCGGGTGCCGGGGGACGTGACCCCGGGGCTGCGGTCCGTCCGTCGCGGGCGCCGTTCCGACCACCCACCGCCCGTCTTCTGGGAGGAACACCAGGCATGAGCAAGATCATCGCCTTCGACGAAGAGGCCCGTCGCGGTCTCGAGCGCGGGATGAACCAGCTCGCCGACGCGGTCAAGGTGACGCTCGGCCCCAAGGGCCGCAACGTCGTGCTGGAGAAGAAGTGGGGCGCCCCCACGATCACCAACGACGGTGTCTCCATCGCCAAGGAGATCGAGCTCGACGACCCCTACGAGAAGATCGGGGCCGAGCTCGTCAAGGAAGTCGCCAAGAAGACGGACGACGTGGCCGGTGACGGCACCACGACCGCGACCGTCCTGGCCCAGGCGCTCGTCCGCGAGGGTCTGCGCAACGTGGCCGCGGGTGCGAACCCGATGGGCCTCAAGCGCGGCATCGAGAAGGCCGTCGAGGCCGTGACCGAGCAGCTGCTCGGCGCCGCCAAGGAGGTCACCACCAAGGAGCAGATCGCGGCCACCGCCGGGATCTCCGCCGGGGACGCCTCCATCGGTGAGCTCATCGCCGAGGCCCTCGACAAGGTGGGCAAGGAAGGCGTCATCACCGTCGAGGAGAGCAACACCTTCGGGCTCGAGCTCGAGCTCACCGAGGGCATGCGCTTCGACAAGGGCTACATCTCGCCCTACTTCGTCACCGACGCCGAGCGTCAGGAGACCGAGCTCGAGGACCCCTACGTCCTCATCCTCAACTCCAAGATCTCCACGGTGAAGGACCTGCTCCCGCTGCTGGAGAAGGTCATGCAGTCGGGCAAGCCGCTCGTCATCGTCGCCGAGGACGTCGAGGGCGAAGCCCTCGCGACGCTCGTCGTCAACAAGATCCGCGGCACCTTCAAGTCCGTCGCCGTCAAGGCCCCGGGCTTCGGCGACCGCCGCAAGGCCATGCTCGGCGACATCGCCATCCTCACCGGTGGCCAGGTCATCTCCGAGGAGGTCGGCCTCAAGCTCGACACCGCGGACCTCGACCTGCTGGGCCGCGCCCGCAAGGTCGTCGTCACCAAGGACGAGACCACGATCGTCGAGGGTGCCGGCGACGCCGACGCCATCGCCGGCCGCGTGGGCCAGATCCGCGCCGAGATCGAGCGCAGCGACTCCGACTACGACCGCGAGAAGCTCCAGGAGCGTCTGGCGAAGCTGGCCGGCGGCGTGGCCGTCATCAAGGCCGGTGCGGCGACCGAGGTCGAGCTGAAGGAGCGCAAGCACCGCATCGAGGACGCCGTCCGCAACGCGAAGGCCGCCGTCGAGGAGGGCATCGTCGCCGGTGGTGGCGTGGCCCTCATCCAGGCCGGCACCGCGGCGTTCGAGAAGCTCGACCTCGCCGGTGACGAGGCCACGGGCGCGAACATCGTCAAGGTCGCCGTCGAGGCCCCGCTCAAGCAGATCGCGATCAACGCCGGTCTCGAGGGTGGCGTCGTGGCGGAGAAGGTCCGCAACCTGCCCACCGGTCACGGCCTGAACGCCGCCACCGGCGAGTACGTGGACCTGCTCGGCGCGGGCATCAACGACCCGGTCAAGGTGACGCGCTCGGCGCTGCAGAACGCCGCCTCCATCGCGGCGCTGTTCCTCACCACCGAGGCCGTCATCGCCGACAAGCCGGAGAAGGCCGCTGCGGCCCCCGCCGGTGGCGACGGCGGCATGGGCGGCATGGACTTCTGAGTCACCGACTCGGGTCCAGCACCCCGTAGCACCAGCACCACCCGCGAGGGCGGTCTCCCGTTCGGGAGGCCGCCCTCGTGGCGTTCCCGGCCCCGGTCCCGCGGAGACGGGGTTCGTTCAGACGACGGCGTCGCGGTCCACGTCGTAGAACGGCACCTCGGCCGCCTCGAACCGCTCCTCCAGCGCGTCCAGCCCGTGCTGCAGCAGGAACCGGCGTTCGCTCTCGTGCACGGGGACGGCCTGCAACCAGTGCACGTCGACGCCCGGTTCCAGCCGGTAGCGCGCCAGGCGCGGGAAGGTCCCCGGGGCGGTGAACAGCAGGTGCTCGGTGCGGCCGCCGAGCAGGTCGGCGACGATCCCGGGGAACACCGTCGAGGGCGACAGCGGCCACGGTTCCCCGAGCGCGGCGAAGGCCGAGGCCACCAGCAGACCCGTGGCGAGCCGGTCCTCCACCCCCTCCAGCACGGTCACGAGCTCGACGCGCACGTCGGTGCTCCCCACCAGGTTGGGGCAGCGGTGCATCGTCAGTGTGGAGACCGACGTGAACCCCGGCGAGGGGGCGTCCAGGGCCGTCAGCACGTCCAGGGACAGCGTCTCGTCGCGGCTGAGGAACTCCTCGATCTCCGGGCGGCCGTCCGGCAGCAGCTGCTCGCCGACGAACCGGGCCATCCGCACCTCGGCGTCGGAGGGCGGCGGGGCCTCGGCGCTCACGCCGCCCGCCCCACCGGGACCGCGGACTCCCGCGCCAGCCCCGTCACCGGGTCGGCCAGGGCCGCGACCGCGGCGTGCAGTTCCGGGTCGATCCACGTGTCGTTGCCCGCCAGCGCGTCGAGCACGAACCGCGGGTGGACGGTCAGCCGCTCGGCGAGGGCGAAACCCGCCGCGCGGGTGGTCGCGGCGAGGTCGTCCAGCTGCGGCCACGGCCGTTCGGGGTTGACGTGGTCCGGCGTCAGCGGGGAGACCCCGCCCCAGTCGTCCACCCCCGCGGCCAGGAGCTGTTCGCGCTGACCGGGCTCGGACAGGTTCGGCGGGGCCTGCAGCGACACGCCGGCGCCCAGCAGCAGGCGGGCCACCGCGAGGGTGGCCACGTACTCGGGGTGCTCCAGGTCGGCCTCCCCGCGCATCGCGGTGTCGTCCTTGGCGCGGAAGTTCTGCACGATGACCTCCTGGATCCCGTCGAACTCGCGGGCGACGTCGCGCAGGACCAGCAGGGAGTCGACCCGCTCGGCGGAGGTCTCCCCGATCCCCAGCAGGACCCCGCTGGTGAAGGGCACCCGGGCCCGGCCGGCGTCGCGCAGCACCCGCACCCGCAGGTCGGGGTCCTTGTCGGGGGAGCCGTGGTGCACCTGTCCCGGTTCGGTCCACAACCGCCGCGACGTCGTCTCCAGCATCATCCCCATCGAGGGGGCCAGCGGCCGGGAGGACGTCAGGGCCTGGGACGACATGACGCCGGGGTTCAGGTGCGGCAGCAGCCCCGTCTCGTCCAGGACGCGGCGGGCCAGGTGCTGCACGTACTCCAGCGTCGAGGCGAAACCCCGCGCGGCCAGCCACTGCCGGGCCGCCGGCCAGCGGTCCTCGGGCGCGTCGCCGAGGGTGAACAACGCCTCCTTGCAGCCCATCGCCGCACCCTCGCGGGCGATGGCCAGGACGTCGTCCTCGGAGAGGTACAGCACGGGCAGCCGGCCCGGGACGGTCGCGAAGGTGCAGTAGTGGCAGCGGTCCCGGCACAACCGGGTGATCGGGACGAAGACCTTGCGGGAGTAGGTGATGGTCCCGGGGTGCCCGGCGCGGCGCAGGGCCTCGTCGCGCACGGGGCGCGCCAGCGCGCACACCTGCTCGAGGTCGTCACCGCGGGCGTGCAGCAGGACGCGGGCGTGCTCGCGCTCGGCGCCGGCGGCGTCCCAGCCGTCGGCACCGGCACCGGCCGCGGACTCCAGGGCCTCGGCGAGCGCCGCCGCGCTCGGGACGGGTTCGGCCGGGGCGGCGTGCCGGGTCCGCTCCGGGACGCGGGCGGGATCGGGCAGCGGGGTGCTCACGGGGTGCTCTCTCCGGGTCTGGGCGGTGGGTCTCAGCGGGCGTGCCCGGCGCAGCCCGCCGGGAGGTCGAGGGCGGGCACATCGGGCACGGCGGGCAGGCCGGGCAGGCCGGGCAGGTCGTGGGCCAGGGCGGCGCGCGTGTGCGGGCCGACCCCCAGGGCCAGGGCCGAGCGCAGGTCCGCCACGGTGTCCACGTCGCGGCGCAGCGAGGGCAGGGGGTCCCTCAGCACGACGGCGCCGGCCTCGACGTGGCGCCGGGCCGAGTCGGGCCCGAAGCGGTGCGGCAGGTCGCCGTCGGGGTCGGTGAGCAGGACGCTGCCGGACCCGGCCGCGTCGGTGACCAGGGCGGGACCGGGGACGGTGCGGGCCCGGGCGAGCGCGGCGGCCAGGTCCCGGGACCGCAGGGCCGGCAGGTCCCCGAGCAGGACGGCCGTCGGGCCGCGCTCCAGGCTCGCCAGCCCCGCCGCCACGGCCGCACCCAGCCCCGGCCGGCCGGCCGAGACCGTCCCGACGCCGGCGGCCCGCACGGCGCGCAGCACGACGGGGTCGTCGCTCACGCACACGACCAGCCCCACCCCGGGGGTCCGCCGGCACACCGCCAGGCAGTCCAGGGCCATCGCCAGCGCCAGCTCCTGGCGCCGGGGCAGCGCCAGCCGCGTCTTGGCCTCCTCGCCCCCCTTGACGGGGACGACGACCCGCCAGCCGCTCACGTGCGTCACCTGGCGATCCTCTCCCACGGGGCCGATGTCCGGAACACCCGCCCGTGCGGGCGCGGGTCTGCCGGTCCGACCGGGACCTACCCTGACGGCGTGGAGTCATTCGCCCGCCTCACCGCCCCCGCCCGCCGCGTGGTGCGGACCACCGTGGGGCCCGAGCCGCTCGACGTCGCCGAGCACGCCGCGCTCGTCGGTGACCGCGCGGCCGGGGCCGTCGTCACCTTCGCCGGGGTCGTCCGCGACCACGACCACGGCCGGTCGGTGCGGGCGCTGGAGTACCAGGGGCACCCCAGCGCCCCCGGCGTCCTGCGCGACGTCGTGGCCGAGGTCGTCGCCGGCTCCGAGGTCGACGCGGTCGCCGTCGGGCACCGCGTCGGGCCCCTGGCCGTGGGCGACGTCGCCTTCGCCGTCGCGGTCTCCGCCGCCCACCGCGCCGAGGCGTTCGCCGCCTGCGCCCGGCTCGTCGACGAGGTCAAGGACCGGCTGCCGGTGTGGAAGCACCAGCACTTCGCCGACGGCACCTCCGAGTGGGTCGCCTGCCCCTGAGGGTTAGCCTCGGGCGGTGCCCGCCCCGTCCCCGTCCCTCCCGCTCCAGCAGGCCCTCGCCGTCGCGGCGCACGACCCCCGCACCCTGACCGACGAGCAGGCGGTGGCGCTGCTGGGCGCCGACGGCGAGGACCTCGAACGGCTGGCCGCGCTGGCCGACGAGCTGCGCCGGCGTCGGGTCGGGGACGCCGTGACGTTCGTCGTCAACCGCAACCTCGACGGCGAGCGCGTCGGCGCCGACCTGCCCCACGTCCGCGAGCTGGTCGCCGAGGCCGTGGCCCTGGGGGCCACGGAGGTCTGCGTGCAGGGTCCCGTCCCCGAGCGGGCCGGGCCGGAGGGGCCCCTGGCCCTCGTGCGCGCGGTCGCCGAGGGCGCCGGTCCGGGCGGGGTGCACCTGCACGCCTTCCGGGTCCCGGAGGTGCTGGCGGCCGCCGACCGGCGCGGGTCCACGCCCCGGGAGTTCCTCGTGGCCGCGCGCGAGGCCGGGCTCGGCTCGGTGCCCGGCACCGCCGCCAGGGTCCTCGACGACGCCGTGCGCACCGAGCTCAACGGCGGGGTCCCGGACCTGCCGGTGGCGACGTGGCTGGAGGTCCTGCGCACCGCCCACGGGACCGGGCTGACCTCGACGTCCACCCTCGTCCACGGCGGCCCCGAGACACCCGCCCAGCAGGTGGCGCACCTGCGGCTGCTGGCCGCGCTGGCCGCGGACACGGGCGGCATCACCGAGTTCATCGCCATGCCCTCCCCGCTGCGGCCGCCCTCGGCCCGGGCGACCCGGGCCCTGCACGCCGTCGCGCGGCTGCTGCTGGACGGCAGCGTCGAGCACGTGCAGGCCGCCTGGCCCAAGCACCCGGCCGACCTCGTCGCGGACCTGCTGCGCGGCGGGGCCGACGACCTGGGCGGGCTGCTGCTGGACGGCACGCTGGACCCGGCCGCCGGGCAGGAGGCCGGCACGACGCTGACGCGCGAGGACGCCCGCGCGCTCGCGGACCGGGTGGGCCGGCCGTTGCGCCAGCGCACCACCCGCTACGGCGAGCCCGCACCCGCGTGAGGGCGGGCCCGGACCACGCCGACGTGCTCGACGTCGCCGTCGTCGGCGCCGGGTTCGCCGGGCTGGGCACGGCGATCCGGCTGGCCCGGCGGGGCCGGGAGCGCTTCGTCGTGCTCGAACGCGCCGGTGAGGTCGGCGGCACCTGGCGGGACAACACCTACCCCGGCGTCGCCTGCGACGTGCCCTCGCACCTGTACTCGTTCTCCTTCGCCCCCGACCCCGGCTGGTCGCGGGTGTTCGCCCCCGGCGCGGAGGTGCAGCGGTACCTGCGCGAACGCGCCCGGGAGGTGGCCGGTCACCTCCGGCTTCGGTGCGAGGTCCTGGAGGCGTCGTGGGACCCGGTGGGGGAGCACTGGCGGGTGCGGACGACGACCGGCCCGGTGCGGGCGCGGGTCCTCGTCCTGGCCGCGGGCCGGCTCACCGAACCCCGGACGCCGGACGTGCCGGGGCTGGCGCAGTTCGGCGGGCCCGTCGTGCACACCTCCCGGTGGGACCCCGCGCTCGACCTCACCGGCCGGCGCGTCGGGGTCGTCGGGACGGGCGCCTCGGCCGTGCAGGTCGTGCCGCCGCTGGCCGACCGCGCCGGGCACGTCGACGTCTTCCAGCGCAGCGCGGCGTGGATCGTCCCGCGCGGGGACCGCCCGTTCAGCGCGGCCGAGCGGGCCGGTTTCGCGGCCGCCCCGCAGACCGCGCGGGCGTTGCGGGAGGAGACGTTCGCCGACATGGAACGCGGGCTGGCCGCCCGCCGTCTCGACCCCGGCGCGCTGGAGGCGTTGCGCCGCAGGGCGTCGGACCACCTGCGGGCGCAGGTGCCCGACCCGGGGCTGCGCGCGGCGCTGACCCCGGACTACGAGATCGGCTGCAAGCGCGTCCTGCTCTCGGACGACTTCTACCCCGCGCTGGGCCGCCCCCACGTGCGGCTGGTGCCCTCGGCGGTGCGCTCGGCCGGGCCCGGGGCGGTGACGACGGCCGACGGCCGCCGGCACGCCCTCGACGTGCTCGTGCTCGCCACGGGTTTCCACGCGGCGGTCCAGCCCTACGCGGCGCGGGTCGCGGGCCGGGACGGGCGCACGCTGGCGCAGGCGTGGGAGGGCGGGATGGTCTCGCACGCCTCCACGGTGGTGCACGGCTTCCCGAACCTGTTCGTGCTCGACGGGCCGAACGCGAGCCTGGGGCACAACTCGGCCGTGCACGTCATCGAGAGCCAGATCGGGTACCTGCTCGGGGCGCTGGACCACCTCGCGGCCGCGCCGGGCCCGCTGGAGGTGAGCCTGGACGCGCAACGGCGGTACACCGCCGAGGTCGACGCCCTGGCCGCGGACTCGGTGTGGCTGCGCGGCGGGTGCTCCAGCTGGTACGTCGACCCGCGCAGCGGGCGGCTGACGCTGCTGTGGCCGGACACCGCGACGGAGTTCCGCCGGCGCAACGGCACGTTCGACCCCGAGCCTTTCGGCGGCGGCTGAGCCCGCGCTCCCGGGGCCCGGGCTCAGCCGCCGGCGAAGGGCGGCAGGACGTCCAGGGTCGTGCCGGGACGCAGCCGGTCCTCCGGCCGCGCCGCCACCCCGTCGACGAGGAAGCTGCTCGCGGCCAGGACCCGGGCCAGCGCCGGGTCGCGGGCGCCCAGGACGCGCACCAGGTCACCCAGGGTCCCCACCGGGCGCAGGTCGGAGTCCAGGGCGACGCGCTCCTCCTCCCGGCCCGCGGCGGCCGCGGCCCCCGCGAAGTACCGCACGTCCAGCGTGTCCACGTCGTTCACCTGCTGTTCACCTTCTCCGTCGTCCACTCCTCGCGCACCCGTCGCGCACCCGTCGTCCGCCCCTCAGCCACCGATGGCGCTCATCGGGCGGGTCGGGTGCAGGAAGCCCGGGTCGTCGACGTCGTGACCCGGCAGCTTGCCCCACATGGCGGTGCGCCACAGGTCGGCCAGCGTCGCGTCGTCGGCCCCCGAGCGCAGGGCATCGCGCAGGTCGGTCTCGGTGGTGGAGAACAGGCACGTGCGGACCTGGCCGTCGGCGGTCAGGCGGGTGCGGTCGCAGTCGCCGCAGAAGGGGCGGGTGACCGAGGCGATGACGCCGACGTCGCCCAGGTGCGCGCCGTCGTCGTCCACCACGTCCCACGTCTCGGCCGGGGCCGCCCCCCGGGCCGTGCCCGGACGCGGCACGAGGCGGAACTCCCGCTGCAGCGCAGCGAGGATCTCCTCGGCCGTCACCATCTGCGAGCGCTGCCACGAGCCGTGCGGGTCCAGCGGCATCTGCTCGATGAAGCGCAACCGGTACCCGGCGGCCAGGGCCCAGCGCAGCAGGTCGGCGGCCTCGTCGTCGTTCGTCCCGCGCAGCAGGACCGCGTTCACCTTCACCGGGGCCAGGCCCGCAGCGGCGGCCCCGCGCAGACCGTCGAGGACGTCGGCGAGGCGGTCGCGGCGGGTGATGGCCGCGAAGCGGTCCGGGCGCAGGGTGTCCAGGGAGACGTTGACCCGGGTCAAGCCGGCGGCGGCCAGCGCCCCGGCCCGCCGGGCCAGCCCGATGCCGTTGGTCGTCAGGGACGTCGCCACGGGGCTGCCGTCGGCCGTCCGCAGCCGCGTGGTGGCGGCGACGATGTCCTCCAGGCCCTTGCGCAGCAACGGTTCACCCCCGGTGAACCGCACCTCGCGGACCCCGAGGTCGCGCACGGCCAGGGAGACCAGGCGGACGACCTCGGCGTCGGTGAGGACCTCGGCGCGCTCCAGCCACGGCAGGCCCTCGGGGGGCATGCAGTAGTGGCAGCGCAGGTTGCAGCGGTCGGTGAGGGAGACCCGCAGGTCGCGGGCGGTGCGGCCGTGCCGGTCGAGCAGGTCCGGCGTCGCGGGGCGGTCGGTGGGCAGGCCCGCGCCGGCCCCGGCGGAACCGGGTCGCCGCAGGCGGGGGACACCGAGGTCGACCGTCGTCACGCGCCCAGGGTAGGTCGGCCGTCGGCGGGCTTCCGCACGGATCGTCGTGCGTGTGGTGTTGGTCACACCGGCTGAAGCGCGCCAGAAGTTGCTCCGAAGTGGTTCAGGTCGGCTAAAGTGAACTGCAGATGAACAGGAGGTGGCACATGATCGACATCAAGACCAAGGCCGCGGAACAGGCCACGGCGAAGCCCGTCATGAACTGGGTGACGGTGCGCGACGCGTCGGGCCGCCCGCACCTGGAGATGCGCTGGAGCATCCCCGGGGCGCACGCTCCGCTGTCGCACGCCGCCTGAGGACGGTCCCCGAGCGGGGTGACCGGCACCGGCCCGACCGGCCGCCGGCCCAGCCTCGACCCACCACGGGCCCCGCGCCACCCGGCGCGGGGCCCGTGGTGCGTGCGGTCTCGGCCGGGGTCAGCTCACGAGGCGAACATCCGGGCGTTGGCGGACTCCACGTCGGCGTACTGCCGGCCGGCCTGGGCCAGCGCCCGCTGGATCTCCTCCAGCGAGGCCCGCACCCGGTCCTGGGTGACGCGCCACTGCCCCGACAGGGCCTGGAACCCGCTGGCGGCCTGACCCTTCCAGCACGACTCCAGGTCCAGCAGGTGTCGCATCATGCCGTCGACCTCGGCGGCCAGGTTGGTGGCCGAGGTGGCCACGGCGCTGCTGGCCTGCTCCACCCGTGCGCTGTCGACCTCGAAGCGGGACATGCCGAACTCCTCCCTCGCACCTCGGTACCCTCGGTGCGGACTCCTGGGCCGGGCTCCCCGGCTCCCGACGAACGTAGGACGGTGGCGCAGCTGAGCACGCCGCTCGTCCACAGGGGCAGGACCTCCCGGGCCCGTCGGTGGCCCGTGGATCCCGGGACGACGTCTCCGTGACCGTCCTCATCGACGCAGCGCGCGTCCCCGCGCACGGGACGTGGTGGTCGCACCTGGCCAGCGACACCTCCGCGGACGAGCTGCACGCCTTCGCCCGCCGGCTCGGCGTCCCTCCCCGCGCCTTCGAGGGCGACCACTACGACGTCCCGGCCGACCGCGTCCCCGAGGCCCTCGCCCTCGGCGCCGAGCTCGTCACCACCCGGGAACTGCTCGCGCGGGTGCGGGCGGCCGGGCTGCGCACGCCCAAGCGCCGTGGGGAGAAGGTCGTGCGCACCGGGGTCGTGGACGGCCGGCGCGTCGACGTCGTGCGGGCCCGACACGTGCCCGCCCCGCACGGCACCCACCGCCTCGTGCGCGTCGAGGCCGGCCGGCTCGTCCTGGCCGCGGACGGGGACCTGCCCGTCCTGCCCGGGCTCACCCCCGCCCACGCCGCGGCCGTCGCCGGCTTCCGGCGCCGGTGGTCCCGCTCGTCGCGGGGCGTGCGGGTCGAGCACGACGGCCTCGTCGTCCTCGCCGCACCGCAGGGGCCGCTGCCGCCGGCCTGGTGGGCGCCCCTGCTGCGCGACCCCTGAGCGCGCCGCGCCCACGCGGCGAGAACCCCGCCCCTGACGAGCAGGGACGGGGTTCCAGGGACGGGGACGGGGGGTGCCGGGTCAGCCCTGGTCGCGCGCCGTGAGCGTCGCCGACAGCGTCTGCTCGGCTCCGTCCCGCACGACGGTGATCTTCACCGCGCTGCCCACGGCCTTGCCGCGGATCGTGGCGGTGAGCGACTCGTACCCGTCGATGGACGTGCCGTCCACCGCCGTGATGATGTCGCCGGCCCGCAGCCCGGCCTGCTCCGCGGGCGAGCCGCCGGTCACGTCGGCGACCTGGGCGCCCTGGCGCGAGACGTCCCCCACGGTGGCCGTCGCGGACTGCTCGGACATGCTCACCCCCAGCCAGGCGTGCTGGGCCGACCCGGTCGCGATGAGCTGGTCGGCGATCATCTTGACCTCGTCGGAGGGGATCGCGAACCCCAGGCCGATGCTGCCGGACTGGGCCGAGGAGGAGGCCGAGCTCAGCGAGGCGATGGAGGAGTTGATCCCGATGACCTTCCCGGAGGAGTCCAGCAGCGCCCCGCCGGAGTTGCCCGGGTTGATCGCCGCGTCGGTCTGGATCGCGTTGGTCGCGGCCGTCTCGGCCGTCGTCTGCTGCGGCTGCTGACCGCCGCCGAACCGGCCGAACGGGTCCTGCGCGGAGGGCTGCTGCTCGGTCTGGGTGATGACCGGCCGGTCCACCGCCGAGACGATGCCCGTCGTGGCGCTGCCGGACAGCCCCAGGGGGTTGCCCAGGGCCATGACCGCCTGCCCGGCGACGACGTCGCCGGAGTCGGCGAACGTCGCGGCCTTCAGGTCGCTCGGCGGGTCGGTGAGCGTGATGACGGCCAGGTCGGTGGCGGGGTCGGTGCCCTTGATGGTCGCCGCGTACTCCCGGCCGTCGGACAGCGTCACCGTGATCTTCGCGCCCTGCCCCAGGCCCGAGACGACGTGGTTGTTCGTGACGACGGAGCCCCGGGAGTCGTAGACGATGCCGGACCCCTCGGCCTCACCGGTCTGCCCCGTGACGGTCACCGACACCACGCTCGGCGCCACGGCGCTCACCACGCCCTGCCAGTTCACCGTCGTCTCGCTGACGCCCTGGACCGGGGCGCTCGCCGAACCGGCCGAGGAGGTCGTCCCGCCGGAGCCCCCCGCGGAGTCCTGCCCGAAGGCACCCACGGCGCCGACGGTCACGACGCTGGCCACGAGCGCACCGGCGATCGCGACCCCGGCGACCCCCAGCCAGCCGGGGGAGCGGCGCGGGCCGCGGCGGCCGCCGCCCCCACCGCCGCCGTGGTCCTCGCCACCGCCACCGGGAGGGGTGGGGCCCCCGGGGGTGGCCCAGGGGTCCTGACGGCCCTCACCGGTGGGGGTGCGGTAGGGGCCCTGGTTCCAGTCCCACGCCTGCTGCGGTGCGGTGGCGTCCGCCCCGTCCGGGCGCCCGTACCCCTGACCTGCCCCCTGACCCGGCCCGTCGCTGCCGCGGGCCCGGGTGGACAGGGCCCCGGACCAGGGCCCGGTGTCGTCGGTGGTGGGGCGCTGCGGGCCGTTCATCCGTTGCTCACCTCTGCGGTCGCGTCTGGGGTGTTCCGTCTACTCCACGAGGTTCGGGCACCGCGCTGCAGGTGGGCCCGGAGGCGGCTGGACCCTAGCTGTGAATGCGGTCGGTGGGCTCGTCCGCCCCGCCGTCCGCCCCGCCGTCCGTCCCGCCGTCGGCCCGGAACCGCAGCCGGAACGTCGCCCCACCGCCGTCGGTGGGCAGCACCGCCACCGTGCCCCCGTGCAGGTCGACGATGGTCGCGACGATGGCCAGGCCCAGCCCCGAGCCGCCGCCGGTGCCGCGCCGGCGCGAGGAGTCCACCCGGTAGAAGCGCTCGAACACCTTCTCCGCCTGGTCCGGGGTCAGACCCGGGCCGTGGTCGCGCACCTCCACCACGCACTCCGGCCCCGAGGGCCCCGCCACGCGCCCCACGGCCACCTCCACGTCCGTCCCGGCGGGGGTGTGGTGCACCGCGTTGGCCAGCAGGTTGGTCAGCACCTGGCGCAGACCCGCCTCATCGGCCGACACCACGGCCGAGGAGGGCCCCTCACCGGCGCGCAGCCCCGTCAGGCGCACCGCGCGGTCCGGGGCCAGGGCCCGGGCGTCGTGCACGGCGTCGGAGGCCACCACCACCAGGTCCACCGGCTCCCGGCGCACGGTGCGGGCGCGGTGGGCCTCGTCCAGGCGGGCCAGGGCCAGCAGGTCCTCCACGAGGGAACCCAGCCGCGTCGACTCACCCTCGATGCGGCCCATGACGTGCGCGACGTCGTCGGCCTCGCGCACCGCGCCCTGCCGGTGCAGCTCGGCGAAACCGCGGATGGCGGCCAGCGGGGTCCGCAGCTCGTGGCTGGCGTCGGCGACGAACCGGCGCATCTGCTCCTCCGAGCGCTGCTGGGCGCGGAAGGACGTCTCGATCTGGGCCAGCATCACGTTCAGGGCCCGCGACAACCGCCCGACCTCCGTGCCCGGCGGGGCGTCGGGCACCCGGCGCGACAGGTCACCGCCGGCGATGGCCGAGGCCGTCCGCTCGATGTCGTCCAGGGGCCGCAGGCTGCGCCGGATGGCCAGCACCGCGAAGAACGCGCCCAGGACCAGCACGCCCGCGGACACCACGAGGGCGATGGTGCGGAAGTCCGAGACGGTGCGGGTCGCGCCGGTCAGGGGCAGGGCGACGGCGATGTTCAGGCCCTGGTCGGTCCCGGCCAGGCGGGCCGGGAAGACGAGCACCCGCCACGGGGCGCCACCCCCGGCGTCGGCGACGGTGAACGGCTCGTCCCGGTGGGCCTGCACGTACGCCGACGTCAGCGTCGGCAGCGCCGGCGCCTTCGGGCACTCCCCGCCGTCGTGGGGCCGGGCGCACACCGGGTAGGCGTCCGAACCGTCGACGCCGGCGTAGACGACGTAGTAGTCCGACAGCAGCAGGTTGCGGTCGGCCGGCTGGTTGAACGTCGGGAACGCCTGCTGGGCGGTCGCCTGCCCCCGGTCGAGCAGCTCGGTGTCGACCTGGTTGCGCAGGTTGTCCTGCAGCAGCCTGGAGGACACCAGGCTCGTCAGGGTCATGGCCATCACCAGCAGCACGACGACCACGACGAGCAGGCGCACCTGCAGCGGCAACCGGGCCTCGGCCGCCAGCAGCCGCCCCCGCAGCGCCCCCCACCGCGCCCGGGCCGACCTCATCCCGCCGACTGGGGGACCCGCAGCACGTACCCGACCCCCCGCTTGGTGTGGATCAGCGGGTCCAGGCCCTCGGTGTCGAGCTTGCGCCGCAGGTAGGAGATGTAGGACTCCACGATCCCCGCCTCGCCGTTGAAGTCGTAGTCCCAGACGTGGTCCAGGATCTGCGCCTTGGACAGCACCCGGTTCGGGTTGAGCATCAGGTAGCGCAGCAGCTTGAACTCCGTCGGCGACAGCTCCACCTCCCGGCCACCGCGGCGGACCTCGTGGGAGTCCTCCTCCAGCTCCAGGTCGTGGAAGACGAGACGGCCCGTGTCGGGACCGGCCGCACCCCCCGTGCGGCGCAGGACGGCGCGGATGCGGGCCACGACCTCCTCCAGGCTGAACGGCTTGGTGACGTAGTCGTCCCCGCCGACGGTGAGCCCGGCGACCTTGTCGGCCGTGTCGTCGCGGGCGGTGAGGAACAGCACGGGGACCGCCCGGCCGCGTTCGCGCAGCTTGCGCGTCACCGTGAAGCCGTCCAGGTCCGGGAGCATGACGTCCAGCACGACGAGGTCGGGACGGAAGTCCTCGGCCAGCTTCAGGGCCTCGGCACCGTCGGCGGCCGAGGCGACCTCGAACCCGGCGAAGCGCAGGCTCGTGGCCAGCAGCTCGCGGATGCTCGGTTCGTCGTCGACGACCAGGAGACGGGCTTCCGGTGCGGCACCAGCGGATCTCACCGCCCCAGTCTGCGCCCGCACCCTGGGAGAGTCCTGGAGACCGCACCGCAGGCGGGGGAGGGAACCGCGAAGACCGCCGGTGAGGCGCCCGGGTGACAGGATGCGACGGTGCTGCGCCGCCTCACCGCCACCCGCTACGTCGTCCCGCTGCGCGAGGGCGGGAGCATGCCGGGGCTGTGCGAGGCCGACGACGACGGCACCTACGTCGTGAAGTTCCACGGCGCCGGGCAGGGCCGGCGCGTGCTCGTGGCCGAGGTGCTCGTCGCGGCGCTCGCCGGTGCCCTGGGGCTGGACGTGCCCGAGCTCGTCGTGGCCGACGTGGACCCGGTCATCGGCCGGGGGGAGCCGGACGAGGAGGTCCAGGACCTGCTGCTGCGCTCCCCGGGGGCCAACCTCGGGATGGACTTCCTGCCCGGTGCGCTGTCCTTCGACCCGGCGGTGGACCCCGTCGACCCGCGGTGGGCGGCGCGGGTGCTGTGGCTGGACGCGTTCGTCCTCAACGTCGACCGGTCCTGGCGCAACCCCAACGCGCTGTGGTGGGGCGGTCGGCCCTGGCTCATCGACCACGGTGCGGCGCTGTACTTCCACCACGACTGGACGCGCGCCGCGGCCAGCGTGGACCGGCCGCTGCGGCACGTGGAGGACCACCTGCTGCTCGCCGCGGCCGCGCCGCTGGACGACGTCGCGGCCCGGTGCGCGGCCGCGCTGACCCCCGACGTGCTGGGCGCCGCGGTCGCCGCGCTGCCCCCGGAGTGGGTCGAGGACGAACCCGGCTTCGAGGACGGCGACGCGGTGCGCCGGGCCTACCTGGACTGGTTCACCGGCCGGCTCGCCGCGACCGGGTGGCGCGCCGACCTCGACCGCGCCCAGCGGGAGGTGCCCCGTGGCTGAGGCGACCCTGGACGTCTTCGAGTACGCCGTGGTCCGCGTGGTGCCGCGGGTGGACCGCGGGGAGTTCCTCAACGCCGGGATCGTGCTGTGGTGCCGCGCCCGCGAGCACCTCGCGGCGGCCACCCACCTCGACGAGGACCGGCTGCGGGCCCTGGCCGGGGGCCCGGGCGCGGGCCTGGACGTGCCGGCGCTGCGCCGTCACCTGGACGCGTTCGAGGCCGTCTGCGCGGGGGACCCGCGGGCCGGGGCGGCCACGACGGAAGCGTCCGGCGCCCGCTTCCGCTGGCTCGTGGCACCCCGCTCGACGGTCCTGCAGACCTCACCCGTGCACTGCGGGCTGACCGCCGACCCGGCCGCCGAGCTGGACCGGCTGCTGACGCGGCTGGTCCGGCCCGGCGGCTGAGCCCGCGGTGGGGGTGGGTCAGCCCCGGCGGACCTGCACGACCGAGGGCCGGGGCTGGCCGGTGCCGTCGTAGGGGAACGTCGAGGCCGGCTCGTCGATCGTCGCCCCGTCCACCTCACCGGGGTGCTGCACGGCGACGAACACCGTCCGGCCGTCGTCGGCGATGAGCGGGCCGCACGTCTCCGCGCCGGTGGGCACCGACAGGAACTGCCGCACCCGGCCGCGGTCCGGACCGTCCACGACGACCTCGTACAACCCGTCGTTGGAGCCCAGCGTGTTGCCGTCGGTGGAGATCCACAGGTTCCCCGTGGTGTCGAACGCCACGTTGTCGGGGCAGGAGATCGGGGAGACCAGCGAGGGGTCGAAACCGCCGAAGTACGTGCTCTGGTCCTCCGGGTCGCCGCAGACGAGCACGAGGTTCCAGGAGAACTCCGTAGCCGCGGCGTCGTCGCGCGCCTCGACGATCTCCACGACGTGCCCGTCCTTGTTCAGCGGCCGGGGGTTGGCCTCGTCGACGCCCGGCGCGCCCAGCGTCCCGGGGCGGGTGTTGTTCGTGCACGCCACGTACACGCGGCCGTTGACGGGGTTGCGCTCGACATCTCCGCCACGACCGAGCGGCCGTTCCGCGTCAGCGCCACCCACCGGCCGCGGCCGTCGTAGCGCTCGTCCTCGATCCCGTCGGCGGCCAGGGACACCGTGGCGCCCTCGTGCTTCATGCGGCCCATCGCGGTGTGCTTGCGCGGGGTGGACGTCGGGTCCGAGGGGTCGACCTCGACGACCCAGCCGAAGCGGTTGGCCTCGTTCGGTTCCTGCTCGGCGCTGAAGCGCGCGTCGACGCGTTCCCAGGAACGCCCGCGGCTGCCGTAGACGCTGTAGCGGTCGCTCTGGCCGGTCTCGGTCTCGGGGGAGGAGAAGTACCCGTTGAAGTTCTCCTCGCCCGACAGCACCGTGCCCCACGGGGTGGTGCCGCCGGCGCAGTTGCCGAACGTGCCGACCGGGGTGCGGCCCTGCGGGTCCGCGCTCGTACGCAGCGCCTTCGCACCGGCGGCCGGGCCGGTGAACTCCATCGGCGTCCACGGGGTGATGCGGCGGTTGACGTCCGACCCCCGGAGGTAGCCCCAGGGGGAGCTCGCGTCCGCGCGGCGCAGTTCCACGACGGACATGCCGTGCGCGGCGATCGAGATCCGCAGCTGCTCGTCGGTGGCGGTGTCCGCGTCGGTCCAGTCGCGGAACATCAGTTCCTCGTTGGTGCACTCGTCGTTGCACACCAGCAGCGCTCGGTTCGGGTCCTGCAGCGCGACGATCGTCGTGCAGTCGTTGTTGCAGCCGAACTGCCCGAGCTGGGCCGCCTCGGTCTGGTTCTCGACGTCGAACTCGGGGGCCCCGGGCAGGATCGGGTCGCCCCGGGAGATCAGCGGCGCCCACGTCCAGCCCGCCGGGACGTCGAGGGAGTCGACCTCGGCCGGGACGGGGGCGATGACGTCGAACTCGACGACGTGACCGGGGTCGAACGGGTCCGCGAGCAGGTTCACGTCACCGTCGCCGGGGGCGGCGGCCGCGGGCCGGGCCCCGCCCACGGCGGCACCGGCGACGCCGAGGCCGACCAGTCCGGCCAGGACGCCGCGGCGCGAGACGGCCGAGCGCACCACGTCGCCGAAGCAGGCGTTGCCGGAGCGGTTCTGCACGGGCGTGGCGCACGACGTGGCGCACCGGTAGTGGCACGTCATCGGGCTCCGGCGCCCGGCGGGGGAGTACGGGAGCAGGGTGGGCGTGGGCCGGCAGGCGTCCGTGGTCACGGGGGAGGTCCGGTACGGCGGACGCCACAAAGCCTGCGCGGAGACTGGGGGGGGCGCTCCGGCGGCGGCGCGGTGGACGAACCGTGATCTCTCGCGAGCACGGTGAGCCTCACCTGCCCCGGGGTGAGGGGCTCCCGCGTCTCCCCGTGCGGCAGGATCGGGTCATGGACCTGCCGGAGTCGAACCCCTTCGCCGCCCCGAGCGACCTGCCCTTCGCCGTGCCCCCCTTCGACCGGATCCGCGCCGACCACTTCGCCCCGGCGTTCGAGGCCGGGGTCGCAGCCCACCACGCCGAGCTCGACGCGGTGTTCGCCCGGGACCTGCCGGCGGGGGAGTTCCTCGACGCTCTGGAGTCCACCGGCCGCCTCCTCGGACGGGCCGAGGCGGTCTTCTTCAACCTCGTCGGCACCGACGCCGACGACGACCTGCGGGCGGTGCAGGCGCGGTGGAGCCCCCGGCTGGCCGCCCACCACGACGCGGTGCGGCTCGACCCGCGCCTGGTGGACCGGGTGCGCGTCCTGCACGAGGACCCGCCGGCGGACCTGTCCGAGGAGCAGCGGCGCCTGCTGGACCGGCTGCACCGCGACGCGGCCCGCTCCGGGGCGCTGCTGGACGCGGCGGGCCAGGCCCGGCTGCGCGAGCTCAACGAGGAACTCTCCCGCCTGACCACCGCCTTCGACGTCGACCTGCTCGCCGACACCAACGACCTCGCCGTCCACGTCACCGACGCGGCCGAGCTCGAGGGGTTGAGCCCGGCCGAACTCGCCCGGGCCGCGGCGGCCGCCGACGCCGCCGGGCGGGGTGGCGGCCACCTGCTGCCGCTCGTCCTGCCGTCGGGCCAGCCCGTGCTGGAGTCGTTGCACCGCAGGCAGACCCGGCGTCGCGTGCACGAGGCGTCGGTGAGCCGGGGCGGTCGCGGAGGCCCCCACGACACGCGGGCGACGCTGCTGCGGATCGCGGAGCTGCGGGCGCAGCGGGCGGTGCTGCTCGGGTACGCCGACCACGCCTCCTGGGTCGTGGCCGACGAGACGGCCGGTGACGTCGAGGCGGCCGCCGGGATGCTGCGCCGGCTCGCCCCGGCCGCCGTGGCCAACGCGCGGGCCGAGGAGGCCGAACTCACCGAGCTGCTGCACGCCGACGGGTTCGAGGGACCGCTGGAACCCTGGGACTGGGCCTACTACGCCGAGCGCCTGCGCCGGGAACGCTTCGCCGTCGACACCGAGGCCCTGCGGCCGTGGTTCGAGCTCGAACGGGTCCTGGTCGACGGCGTGTTCGCCACCGCCACGGCGCTGTACGGCCTGACGTTCACCGAGCGCACCGACGTCCCGGTGTACGCCGCCGGCGTGCGCGCCTTCGAGGTGGCCGACGAGTCCGGTTCCCTCGGGCTGTACCTGTTCGACCCCTACGCCCGCCCCTCCAAGCGCGGGGGCGCGTGGATGAGCTCGTTCGTGGAGCAGTCCCGGCTGCTGGGGGAACGACCCGTCGTCGTCAACTGCCTCAACGTGCCCGAACCCGTCGCGGGCGACCCGGCGCTGCTGACGGTGGACGAGGTCGAGACGCTGTTCCACGAGTTCGGGCACACGCTGCACGGGTTGCTCTCCGACGTGCACTACCCGCGGTTCTCCGGGACGAGCGTCCCGCGCGACTTCGTCGAGTTCCCCTCCCAGGTCAACGAGTTCTGGGGGTTCGAGCCCGAGGTGCTGGCCCGCTACGCCCGGCACGTCACCACCGGCGAACCGCTGCCGGCGGGCGCCGCCGAGGGCCTGCGCGCCGCCCGCGCGCACGGCCAGGGGTTCGGCACGACGGAGTACCTCGCCGCGGCGCTGCTCGACCTGGCCTGGCACCGGGTGGCGCCGGGGGCCTTCGACGGTGCCGGCCCCGAGGACGTCGGCCGCTTCGAGGCCGCGGCGCTGGCCGAGGCGGGGGTGGCGCTGGAGACCGTGCCCCCGCGCTACCGCAGCACGTACTTCCACCACGTCTTCGGCGGCGGCTACGCGGCCGCGTACTACTCCTACGTGTGGAGCGAGGTGCTGGACGCCGACACCGTGGAGTGGTTCGCCGAGAACGGCGGCCTGCGGCGGGAGAACGGCGACCGGTTCCGGGCGACCGTCCTCTCGCGCGGGGGCAGCGTCGACCCGCTGGCGGCCTACCGGGAGTTCCGCGGGCGGGACGCGCGGATCGAGCCGCTGCTGCGGCGCCGGCAGCTCACCGGGGTCTGAGAGGCCTCCCGGGCGGGGTGCCGCCGGATCCGGCGCCGGGCCGGGGGCCTCGTTGCCTCCCCGAGGACGATGATCGGCCCCGTGGAGGCAACGAGGACCACGCTGTCGAGAGGGCCCACGCTGGAACAGGACGGCCGGTCGCAGGGTTCGCCCCCACGTGAGAGCTGTCGTGTACTCCGAGACCGGACCGTCCTCCGTCCTGCACCTGGCCGAGCGCCCCGTGCCCGAACCCGACGCCGGGGAGGTGCGCCTGCGCGTGGCGGTGTCGGGGGTCAACCCGACCGACTGGAAGTCCCGCAGCGGCGGCACCGCCTCGCTGGCCTTCCCCGAGGCCGCGCCCAACCAGGACGGCGCGGGCGTCGTCGACGCGGTGGGCCCCGACGTTCCCGACCTGGCCGTGGGGGACCGGGTGTGGACGTGCATGGCCGCCCAGGACCGGCCCACCGGCACCGCGCAGGAGTTCACCGTCCTGCCCGCCGACCGCGTCCACCGGCTCCCCGAGGGCGCCTCCTTCGACGTCGGCGCCTCCCTCGGCGTCCCCGCCGTCACCGCCCACCGCGCGCTGACCGTCGCCGAGGACGGCCCGCGCCGGCTCGCCCCCGGTGCGCTGGAGGGCCGCACGGTCCTCGTGGCGGGGGGCGCCGGTGCCGTCGGCAACGCCGCGATCCAGCTCGCCCGCTGGGCCGGCGCCACGGTCGTCACCACCGTCAGCAGCCCGGAGAAGGCCGAACTCGCCCGCGCCGCCGGGGCCCAGCACGTCGTGAACTACCGCGAGGGCGACCCGGTCGCGGCCATCCGCGAGATCGCCCCCGACGGCGTGGACCTCGTCGTGGAGGTGGCCCCGGCCCAGAACGCCGAGCTCGACGCGCAGGTCGTCCGCCCGCGCGCGTCCATCGCCGTCTACGCGAACAACGGCGGGGACGAGGTGCGCCTGGACGTGCGCCCGAACATGGTGACGAACGCCCGGTGGCAGTTCATCCTCATGTACACGATGGGCGCCGACGCCCTCGCCGCCGCCGCCGAGGACGTGACCGCCGCCGTCGCCGACGGCGCGTTCGGGGTGGGGGAGGAGCGCGGGCTGCCGCTGACGCGCTTCGCCCTCGAGGACACCGCGAAGGCCCACGACGCGGTCGAGGCCGGTGCCGTCGGGAAGGTGCTCATCGACGTCGGCTGAGCCCAGCGTCAAGAACGCGAGGACGCCCCGGACCGCGCGGTCCGGGGCGTCCTGCGCGTCGGGGGTCAGTCCGGCAGCACGCCGTTCGCGTCCGGCACGCCGCCCTCGATGTCGTCGGCGTCCACGATCCGGTAGGCGTACCCCTGCTCGGCCAGGAACCGCTGCCGGTGCGCGGCGAAGTCCTGGTCCTTGGTGTCGCGCGAGACGACCGTGTAGAAGCGCGCCGAGCCGTGGTCGCCCTTGGGGCGCAGCACGCGGCCCAGGCGCTGGGCCTCCTCCTGGCGGGACCCGAACGAGCCCGACACCTGGATGGCGACCTTGGCCTCGGGCAGGTCGATGGAGAAGTTCGCCACCTTGCTCACCACCAGCGTGGAGATCTCCCCGTGGCGGAACGCCTCGAACAACCGCTGGCGCTCCTTGACCGTCGTGTCGCCCTTGATGACGGGGGCGTCCAGGCGGTTCCCGAGGTCGTCGAGCTGGTCGATGTACTGGCCGATGACCAGCGTCGGCTCGCCCCGGTGCTGGGCGACGAGCTTCTCCACCACGCGCGACTTCGCCGGCGACGTGGAGCACAGCCGGTACTTCTCGTCGTCCTCGGCCGTGGCGTAGGCGAGCCGTTCGGAGTCCGGCAACGTGACCCGCACCTCGACGCAGTCGGCGGGGGCGATGTAGCCCTGCGCCTCGATGTCCTTCCACGGCGCGTCGTAGCGCTTGGGGCCGATGAGGGAGAACACGTCGCCCTCACGGCCGTCCTCGCGCACGAGGGTGGCGGTCAGGCCCAGGCGGCGGCGGGCCTGCAGGTCGGCCGTCATGCGGAAGATCGGCGCGGGCAGCAGGTGGACCTCGTCGTAGACGATGAGGCCCCAGTCGCGGGCGTCGAACAGCTCCAGGTGGGGGTAGACGCCCTTCCGCTTCGTCGTCACGACCTGGTACGTCGCGATCGTCACGGGGCGGATCTCCTTGCGGGCCCCGGAGTACTCACCGATCTCGTCCTCGGTGAGGGAGGTGCGCTTGACGAGCTCGTCGCGCCACTGCCGGGCCGAGACGGTGTTCGTCACGAGGATGAGCGTCGTCGCGCGGGCCCGCGCCATCGCCCCGGCCCCGACGATCGTCTTGCCCGCCCCGCAGGGCAGGACGACGACACCGGACCCGCCGTGCCAGAAACCCTCCACGGCCTCGTCCTGGTAGGGCCGCAGCGTCCAGCCGTCCTGGGCGAGGTCGATGGGGTGGGCCTCACCGTCGACGTAGCCGGCGAGGTCCTCGGCGGGCCAGCCCAGCTTGAGCAGGACCTGCTTGAGGTTGCCGCGCTCGCTGGGGTGCACGCGCACGGTGTCGGGCGCCAGGCGCTCCCCGAGCAGGGGCGCGGCCTTCTTGCTGCGCAGCACCTCCTCCAGCACGGCGGCGTCCAGGGCCCGCAGCAGCAGACCCTCGGCCTCGTCCTTGACAAGCTGCAACCGGCCGTAGCGGGCCATCGTCTCGGCCACGTCGACGAGCAGCGCGTGCGGGACGGAGTAGCGGGAGAACTCCAGCAGCGTGTCCACGACCTGCTCGGCGTCGTGGCCGGCCGCGCGCGCGTTCCACAGGCCCAGCGGCGTCAGCCGGTAGGTGTGGACGTGCTCGGGGGCCCGTTCGAGCTCGGCGAACGGGGCGATCGCCGCCCGGCAGGCCGAGGCCCGCGGGTGGTCGACCTCCAGGAGCAGCGTCTTGTCGCTCTGGACGATGAGGGGTCCGTCGGTCACCTGGTGGTCAACTCCGCGCGGGCTCGGGAACTTCCGGTCATCGGTGGAGCAGCACGCTCACGGTGTCGGTGTTGCTGTCGAACGAGGACCCGCTGTCGAAGCCACCGCCGATGCCGATGGCGAAGACGGCGATGAGCCCCAGGACCACCAGGACCGTCAGCCCGATGTTCACCCAGGCGCAGATCTTGCCGGCCAGCAGGTACCCCAGACCCCGCTTGGTGCCGCCGGACTCCACGATCTCCCGCCGGGCCCCGGGGGTGAGCGCCAGCGCGACGATCGCCGCGACCCAGCCCAGCCCGGTGCCCATGAGGACCAGACCACCGACGGCCGTCCAGCACACGGCGTGGGCCATGCCCGTCACCCGCGGGCCGCCGTACCCGGGGTACTGCTGGTCGTACTGCGGCTGGTACCCGCCGTAGGACCCCGCCGCCGGGTACTGCTCGTTCTGCTGCGGGGCGTAGGACTGCGGCCGGCTGTACTGCGGCTGCCCGTACGGCGACTGCTGCCCGTACGGCTGCTGGTCGGAGGACCCGCCGTAGCGCGGCAGCCCCTCGGTCGGGGCCGCCCCGCTCGTGGGCCGGGCCTGGGTGGGGGCCTCACCCGACGAGCCCGACGAGCCCGACGAGCCCGTGCGGTACGGGTCGTGCGCATCGGTCCCGCCGCCCGGCTGCTCACCGGAGCGGTAGGGGTCCTGCGGTGCCGGGTCCGCGTCCGGCTTCTCCCACCAGGAGCGCTGTCCCTCGCCCTGCCCGTTGTCGTTCATCGTGGTCCGCACTCCGAGTCTGTCCGCTGGTCCTCACCGTTGCAGGCTCGACGCTAGCCGACGGCCCCGACACGCACCTCCCCCTCACGGCTCGCTGTGGACCACTCCGGTGATCCGGTGGACGGAGAAGGACCGCACCGTCCGTTCGGCGCGGTCGAAGGCCGTGATCCGTCCTCCGTCGATCCCCAGCGCGTCGACCAGGTGACGTCCGGCGGCGCCGGTGGTGTCCACGTACCCGATCCACACGGGCCGGCGCCGGGCGACGGCCTCGCGCAGCACCGACAGCGACGTCGTCGGGTCCATCGTCGGCAGCGCGGGGGCGTGCTCGTACCGCTCCCGCCGGCGCTCGAGCTCGGCGAGGTCGTCGTCCCCGCCGCGCAGCGTCCGCACCGCCGCGGCCACCAGCGAGGGGCCGGGCAGCGGGGGCTCACCGGTGACCGGGCGCGGCGGCGGCGTCGGGCCCGTGCGGGCCGCGGCGGCCCGCCGCACGACGAGCTCACCGGAGGGCCCCTCGGCGGCCGGGGCCGCGCCCACCTCGCGCAGCACCGCCAGCACCTCGTCCGGTTCGGCCGCCGCCGCCAGCACCGTCGGGGCCAGCGAGCGCAACCGCAGGGACGCGCAGCGCTTGTCGGCGACCAGCTCGGCCAGCAGGGCCGGGTCCTCGGCCCGCACGTAGGCGCTCGCGCGCCCGACCCGCACGCGGCCGTGCCGGCGCGCGACGTCGCGCAGGAGGTACGCCAGCGGCTGCGGGACGCCGGTGGCGGACAGCTCGGCCAGGAAGGCCAGCGCCTCCTCGGCCGTGGTGCCCTCGTCCAGCCCGCGCCGCACCGAGGCCGGGTCGAACCGGTAGACGGTCGCCCCGCCCCGGCTCTCCACCCGCGCCAGGGACTCCAGCCGCCGGGCCAGGGCCGGGTCCAGCGGTCCGGGCGCCACGGCCGTCAGGTCGGCCTGCAGCAGCACCTCGCGCACCGGGGTCGGCAGCGCCGCCTCCAACGCCCGCCGGGCCCCGTCCTCGTCCCCGGCCAGCAGGGCCCGCCCGGCCGGGCTGAGCGCGCCCGCGCCCAGCACCCCGAGCCAGCCCGCGTCCCGCAGCGTCCAGGTCACCAGGTCCTCGCGCAGCCGGCTGGCGCGGCGCGGGGCCGCCCACCCCAGCCGGGCGGCCAGGCCGGCCGCGTCGGCGGCGTGGCCCTCGGGCAGCGCCGCGAGCTCGGACAGCACCGCCTGGCGCACCGCCGGGGCCGACGCGCGGTCCAGGTCGGCGCCCAGGGTGTTGCGGGGGGAGTCCTTGGCGTCGCGGGTGCCGACCATCGCCGGCACGCGGGTGGAGGGCAGCCACGCCGAGACGAGCGTGAGCCACCGCTCCCCGGGTTCCTCCTCCAGCCAGGCGTCGAAGGCCGGGGTGGGCAGCCAGCGCGGTTCGGCCTCGCGGTCGTCGGCGACGAGCCCGGCGGTCCAGGCCGTCTCGACGACGAGCGCGGCCGTCGCCTCGTCGACCTCCAGCGCGCTCGCCGTGCGCCGCAGGTCCCGCACCCCCAGGCCCCCGGCGCGCAGCACCGGCGGCCCGGCGGTGCCCCACCGGCGGCCGAGCTCGGCGACCAGCCGGCACGCCTCGGTGGCGGCCTCGGCGGAGGCCGCGAGGACCTGCGGCAGCGGCCGTGCCGTCGTGCTCAGCTCCGGCGGCGTCCGCCCGGCGGTGCGGTGCACGCGCCCGCCGCGCAGGGCCAGGCCCACCTCCCGCGGCAGCACGACCGTCCCGGGACCGGACACGGCCAGCAGCCCGTGCGAGAGCAGCCACTCCACCGGGCCGGTCGCCGAGGCCGTGCGCACCTGCCGGTCGGCGCGTTCGACGGCCCCGGTCGGTGGACCCCAGGTGAGCTTGTCGAGGACGACCCGCACCCCGTCGGGCGCGTCCTGCAGCAGCCCCTCGACCGTCCCCGGCGCGCTCAGGTGCCCGGCGAGGCGGGCCAGGGCGACCTCCGGGTCGTGGCTGACCTCCAGCCCCAGGTCCTCCAGCAGCTCGGCCAGGCGCTGCGGTGAGCGCCGCCCCAGCGCGTCGGCCAGGGACGGGCCCAGCCCGGCCGGGTGCGGCCCGAGCAGGTCGCGCACGGCGGAGACGAGGTGCAGGCGGCGGTCCGGCCCCCACACCAGGGCCCGCCGGCGCAGCTCGGCGACGGCCTCGCCGGCCTTGGCCCCCCACACCTTCGACACCGCCGTGACGCTCGTCGGGTCCGGCAGGACGCTCAGCACCTCCGCGACCTGCAGCAGGGGGGTGTCGAGCCGTTCCAGGGCCCGCTGCGTGCTGGCCCGCGTCGTGGCCCGCGTGGCCAGGGCCGTCGAGGAGGTCGGCAGGGGGGCGGCGAGGTCGGGCCGCGCGGCGAACAGGACCTGCAGGTCCTCGTCCGCGCGGGCACGCAGGTCCTCGGCGAGGGTGCGCGGAGCTGGGGCCGTGGGCATCGGAGCGAGTTTAGGGCTGTGCCCGGGGGCGGGCCGGTCGTAGCGTTCGCCCGTGACGATCTCCGACCCGGGCACCGGGGAGTCCCCCTCCGCCGAGCGCGCCGCGGTCCTGGCGGCGCTGACGAAGCACCGCCGGCTGTTCACCGCCACGTTGACCGACCTCACCGACGAGCAGGCCGCCGCCCGCACGACCGTCAGCGAGCTGTGCCTGGGCGGCCTCGTCAAGCACGTCGCCGACACCGAGGACCAGTGGGTGCGGTTCGTGGAGCAGGGGACGTCGGCGTTCTCCTCCGTCGAGGACGTCGACTGGCAGGCCCGGCAGGACTCGTTCCGGATGCTGCCGGGGGAGACCGTCGCCGGTGTCCTCGCCGACTACGCCGTCGTCGCCGCCCGCACCGACGAGGCGGTGCGCACCGCCGACCTCGACCGGGCGTTCCCGCTGCCGCCGGCGCCCTGGTTCGCGCAGGAGGAGTGGTCGGCCCGCCGCGTCTTCCTGCACCTGCTGGCCGAGGTCTCCCAGCACGCCGGGCACGCCGACCTGCTGCGCGAGGCGATCGACGGGCGGACGTCGATGGGCTGAGGTCCCGCCGGGCTCAGGCCGGAGGTTCCTGCGGGAACCCGAACAGGCCGAACAGCCGGGTGTCCAGGAAGGAGGTGATGCGCGCGATCCTCCCCTCCGCCAGTTCCAGCGCCTGCACCGCGAAGGGCACCAGTTCGCCGTGGGCGCCGACCGGCTTGTAGTGCGCGAAGGCCGGTGAGCCGTTCATCGTCACCGGCACGAGCCGGGACCCGCGGCACCGGTGCCCCGGGCCGAGCATCCACGCCGCGATGTCGTCCGCGCCTTCCAGCCACAGCTCGAACGGCGGCATGTTCTGGGTGACGTCGGTGGCCAGCAGCGCCACGAAGGCGTCGATGTCGTAGGCCTCGAAGGCGCGCACGTACTCCTCCAGCAGCGCCCGGTGGCCCTCGCCGAGGGGTTCGGTGCGGGTGACGTCGGGCCGCTCGGCGAGGGTGGCGCGCGCCCGCTGCAGGGCGCTGTTCACCGACACCGTCGTCGTGTCCAGCAGCGCCGCGACCTCGTCGGCCTTCCAGCGCAGCACGTCCCGCAGGATGAGCACCGCGCGCTGGCGCGGGGGCAGGTGCTGCAGCGCGGCGACGAAGGCCAGCCGCACCGACTCCCGGGCCACCGCGATCTCGGCCGGGTCCCCGGCCCCGGGCAGCACGCGCCCGTCGACCATCGGCTCCAGCCAGGTGTCCTCCCCGCGGGTGCGGACCAGGGACGCCTCCACCGGCTCCCACGCCGTCGCCGACAGGTCCATCGGCCGGGCCCGCCGGCCCCGCGTCTCGATCGTCGTCAGGCACACGTTCGTCGCGATCCGGTACAGCCACGAGCGCACGCCCGAGCGGCCCTGGAACCCCTCGACGGACTTCCACGCGCGCACCATCGTGTCCTGCACGGCGTCCTCGGCGTCGAAGGCCGAGCCCAGCATCCGGTAGCAGTAGCCGCGCAGCTCGACCCGGCGCGCGGTGAGTTCGCGCTCGAGCTCCTCGCGCGTGAGGGCGGGCGTCCCCGGTGCGGTCGTCGTCACGCGCTCAGCACAGCACAGACCCCCGACACGGGGAGCCCTGCGCGGGGGCCCGTGCGCGGCCGGTCCCGGGCGGGCGGTTGACTGCGGTCCCGTGCCCGAGGTCCCCCTGCTCCTGCTCGCCGGCGTCGCGGCCGGGCTCGTGGGCAGCACCGCGGGGCTGGCCTCGCTCGTGTCCTACCCGGCCCTGCTGCTGTCCGGCCTCCCACCGCTGGCCGCGAACGTCACGAACACCGTCGCCCTGCTGGGGGTCACGGCCGGGACGGCGGTGGGCTCGCGGCCGGAACTGACCGGCCAGGGCGCCCGGTTGCGCCGGTTGCTGCCCATCGCCGCGACCGGCGGGGCGCTGGGGTGCGTGCTGCTGCTGGCGCTGCCCTCGGAGACGTTCGAGGTCGTCGTGCCCTTCCTCGTCGCCGCGGCCTCGGTGCTGCTGCTGGTCCAGCCGCGCGTGCAGCACCTGCAGCCGGGCCGGTGGTCGGCCCGCAACCCCCTCGTGCTGGCCGCGGTGTTCCTCGTCGGGGTCTACGGCGGGTACTTCGGGGCCGCCGCGGGCGTGCTCATGCTGGCCCTCACCGAACTCCTGCACGCGCAGTCCCTGGCCCGCAACAACGCCCTGAAGAACATGCTCACCGGCGCCGCGAACACGGTGGCGGCCCTCGGGTTCGCCGCCTTCGGGCCCGTCGACTGGCCGGCCGCGCTCGCCCTCGGCCTCGGCTGCGTGGTGGGCGGGCGCCTGGGACCGCCCGTGGTGCGCCGGGTGGACCCCCGCTGGCTGCGCGTGGTCGTCGCGGTCGCGGGCCTGGTCCTCGCCGTCCGCCTGTTCCTGGCCCGCTGACCCGCCCGCCCCGGCGTGGTAGGCACGTCCGGTGCGCATCGCCCTGTCGCAGATCACCAGCGGGACCGACCCGGCCGCCAACCTCGACCTCGTCCGCGCCGAGGTCGCCGCGGCCGCCGCGGCCGGCGCCCGGCTGCTCGTGCTGCCCGAGGCGACGTCCTGCCGCTTCGGGGTGCCGCTGGCGCCGGTGGCCGAACCCGTCGACGGCCCCTGGGCGCGGGAACTGGGACGGGTGGCCGACGAGGCGGGCCTGACGGTCGTCGCGGGCACCTTCAGCCCCGGCGCGGACGGCCGCGTGCGCAACACCCTCCTGGCCCGCGGCGCCGGGGTCCACGACCACTACGACAAGGTCCACCTGTTCGACGCCTACGGGTACGCCGAGTCCGACACCGTCGAGGCCGGCTCCCGGCCCGTCGTCCTCGACGTGGACGGGACGGGGGTGGGCCTGAGCACCTGCTACGACGTCCGCTTCCCGGGGCTGGCCACCGCCCTGGCCGACGCCGGGGCGCAGGTGGTCGTCGTCGCCGCCTCCTGGGGCGCCGGGCCCGGCAAGGCCGAGCAGTGGGACCTGCTGACCCGCGCCCGCGCCCTGGACTCCACGAGCTGGGTGCTGGCCTGCGGGCAGGCGCGCCCGGCCGTCCCGGCCGGTGACGCCCCCACGGGCATCGGCCGCAGCCGCGTGGTCGACCCCCTCGGCGTCGTCGTCGCCGAGCTGGGGGAGGACCCGGGCCGGCTCGTCGTCGACCTCGACCTGGACCGCGTGCCGGCCGTGCGCGAGACCGTGCCGGTGCTGCGCAACCGCCGGTTCTGACCCCTCCCGTGACCGACGCCGCCACCGCCCTGCTGGCCACCACCGCCGCCCACGCCGGCTTCTCGGCGGTCGTGACCGCCGTGGCCTACCCGGCCCTGGCCGCGACGCCCGCCGAGCGCTGGGCCGCCGTCCACGCCGCGCACTCGCGCCGCATCACGCCCGTCGTCGCCTGCGTCTACGGCGCGTTGCTGGCGTCCTGGGCGTGGGCCCTGGCCACGCTGCCCGCGAGCGCCGGTCTCCTCACCGCCGCGGCGGGCACGGTCGCGGCGTTCGGGGCGACGGCCGCGGTCGCCGCCCCCACCCACGCCCGGCTGGGCCGGGAGGGGCCCCGCCCCGAGCTGGTGCGGCGGCTGCTGCGCGCGGACGCGGTGCGGACCGCGGGCGCGGGGCTGGCGCTCGCGGGGGCCGTCGTCGCCGTCGTGCGGTGAGGGTTCAGGCCAGGGAGTCCAGGCCCGCCGGCAGCGGTTCGGCGTGCAGGACGTGCAGTTCCTGCGTGGCCCGGGTCAGGGCGACGTAGAGGTCGTTGGCCCCGCGCGGGCGCCGCAGCACCGCCGCGGGTTCGACGAGGACGACGACGTCGAACTCCAGGCCCTTGGCCCGGTGCACGTCGAGCACCGACACCGTGGCGTCCAGGTCGTCGGGGGAGGCCGCGACCGACCCGGCGGGCAGGGCCGCGTCCACCGCGGCCCGCAGCGCGTCCGAACCGGTGGGGCCGTCCTCGTGGGCGGTGAGCACGGCGATGCGACCGGCCTCCAGCGCGTCGAACCGCGACCGCACGAGGTCCACGACGGAGGCCGGGCCCGCCAGCGGGACGGCCACGGGTTCGTGCTCGCCCTCGCGGACCGGGGTCGGGGGGTTCGCGGCGATCCCGGCCGTGCGCAGCACGTCCGCGGCCACGCGGGAGATCCGCGCCGGGGTGCGGTAGTTGACGGTGAGTTCCTCCAGGCGCCAGCGGTCGTCGACGACGGGTTTGAGCGCCTGCGCCCAGCTGCGCGCACCGGCGGGGTTCGACGTCTGCGCGACGTCGCCCACCAGCGTCATCGACCGCGACGGGCAGCGTCGTTCCACCAGGCGCCAGGCCATCGCCGACAGTTCCTGCGCCTCGTCGACGACGACGTGCCCGTAGGCCCAGGTCCGGTCCACCGCAGCGCGTTCGGCGACGGTCCCGCTGGGTCCGCCGGTGGCGAACCGGTCGGCGAGCAGTTCGGGGGAGACGAGCGGGTTGCCCACCCCGGAGGCCTCGTAGTCCTCCAGGACCTTGCGGGCGTAGGCGACCTGCTCCTCGCGCTCGGCCGCGGCGCGCGCGTCGGTCGCGGTCTCCTCCAGGGGGCCGAGCAGTTCGGCGAGCTCGTCCAGCAGCGGGACGTCGGCCTCGGTCCACGCGCTCGGGTCGTCGCGGTGCAGGGCGTCGCGGTCGCGCTCGGACAGGCCGGGGGCGACCTCGGCCAGCAGCGCCGGGTTGCGGTAGAGGGCGGCCAGCACCTTCTGCGGGGTCAGCGGCATCCAGCAGAGGTTCACCTCCCGGCGCACGTCGACGTTCTCGCGCAGCTCGGCGACGAGGTCGTCGCGCTCCTCCCCGAGGTCGACGCCGCGGGCGCGGGCCAGGGAGTTCACCAGGGAGTTCAGCACCTCGCGCACGAACGTCACGCGCGCGAGGTTGTGGGGTTTGCGGCTGCGCCGGGCCCGGGTGCGGGCCGAGGCGATCGCCTCGGGGCGCAGCTGGACGCGGGTCCCGTCGAGGTCGAAGCGGATCGGGCGGGCGGGCACGCGCTGGCGGGCGGCCACGGCCGCCTCCAGGACGTCGACCATCCGCAGCGACCCCTTGAGCCGGGCGGCCGCGGGGGTGTCCTCGCCGCGGCCCACGACGCCGGGGTACATCTCCCCGAGCGTCAGCGTGACCACGCCCGTCTCCCCGAGGGCGGGCAGCACCTGCTCGACGTAGCGCAGGAACACCGGGCTGGGGCCCAGGAGCAGGACGCCGCTGCGGGCCAGCCGGTCGCGGTGGGTGTAGAGCAGGTAGGCGGTGCGGTGCAGGGCCACGGCCGTCTTGCCGGTGCCGGGGCCGCCCTGGACGACGAGGACACCGCGCTCGGAGGCGCGGATGACGCGGTCCTGCTCGGCCTGGATGGTCGCGACGATGTCGCCCATGCGACCCGTGCGGGGGGCGGTGACGGCGGCCAGCAGCGCCGCGTCACCGGTGGTGCGCTCGCCGTCGGCGGCCACGAGCACCTCGTCGTCGACGCCGGTGACGTGCCGCCCGGAGGTCAGCAGGTGCCGGCGGCGCACGACGTCGCGGGGGGAGGCGGCGGTGGCCTGGTAGAAGTCCTGCGCCGCCGGCGCCCGCCAGTCCACGAGGACCTGCGTGCCGCGCTCGTCGGCCAGGCCGAGGCGGCCCACGTAGCGGCGGGGGTCCTGGGTGCCCTCGCGCAGGTCCAGGCGCCCGAAGCAGAGGCGGTTCTCCACCGACCACAGCTGCGAGAGCCGGTCCTCGTACAGGGTCGCGAAGGCGTCCCGCTCGAAGCGGTTCTGGTGGGTTCCGGTGGCCTCGGTGCGGCGCACCTCGGCGAGCTGGTCGGCCGCCTGGGCCCGCAACTGGTCCAGGCGGGCGTAGAGGGTGCCGACGTGGGCGTCCTCGTGGGCGACCTCGCGCGCCGTGACGTCCGTGTCCGACTGCGTCGACTGGCTCACTCGGGCGGCTCTCCTCGGGCGGGACGGCACGGGCGCGCCGCGAACGGCACCGAAGAAGAGTAGACGCGGGCGCCGGGGCACGAACGGGGGGACCGGTACGTTCCCCCGTGGAGAGCAACGCTGCGCGAGGTCGCAGTGCACGACCGCACCGCTGTGTCCTCCCACGGGTCCACCTCCCGGGCACCGCGCAGGACGGCCCCGCCGGGTCGTCCTCCACCCGCCCCGTGAGGAGTCCCGTGACGACCCTGCCCGCCCCCGCGTCCCCGCCGGCCCGCCCTGCGCGCAGGACGACGCCCTACGCGGCGTTGACCGCCGCCGTCCAGGAGGCCGGCCTGATGCGCCGGCGCACCGGTCGCTACTGGGTGCGCATCGCCGCCACGACGCTCGCCTTCGCCGCCGTGGTCACCGGGACGGTCCTGCTGCGCGGCTCCTGGCTGGTCCTGCTCACCGCCGCCCCGCTGGCCCTGGTCCTGACCCAGTTCGCCTTCCTCGGCCACGACGGGGCCCACCGGCAGATCTTCGCCACCCACCGCGGCAACGAGTGGGCCGCGCGGATCTTCGCCGCCCTGCTCACGGGGCTGTCCTACGGCTGGTGGATGGGCAAGCACACCCGCCACCACCAGGCCCCGAACAAGCGCGGCACCGACACCGACATCGAGTCCGACGTCGTCTCCTTCCACCCCGAGGCCGCGGCCGGCCGGCGGGGGCCGCTGCGGTGGGCCACGGCCGGGCAGGGCTGGTGGTTCTGGCCGCTGCTGCTGCTGGCGGGCCTGAACCTGCACGCGGACTCGGTGCGGACGATGGTCCGCGGCCGCGCCGGCCGGCGCCGCTGGATCGACACCTCGTTCATCGTCGTGCACTGGGCCGTCTACGGCGCCGCGCTCGTGCTGCTGCTCGGGCCGGGCCGGGGCGCGGCGTTCCTCGGTGTCCACCTGGCCGCCTTCGGCCTGGCGATGGGCGGGGCCTTCGCGCCCAACCACGTCGGCATGCCGGTCGTGGCGCGCGAGACCAAGGTCGACTACATCCGCCGCCAGGTGCTGACGAGCCGCAACATCTCCGGCGGCTGGCTCGTCGACCTCGTCATGGGCGGTCTCAACCACCAGGTCGAGCACCACCTCTTCCCGAGCATGCCGCGGCCCAACCTGCGCGCGGCCCGGCCCTTCGTGCAGCGGTTCTGCGCCGAGCACGGCATCGCCTACACCGAGACGTCGCTGCCGCGCGCCGTCGCCGACATCACCCGCTACCTCAACGAGGTCGGGCTCGCCGCGCGCGACCCGTTCCGCTGTCCGCTCGTGGCGCACCTGCGCGCCGGCTGAGGGGTGACCCGCCCCGGGGTGGGCGTGCTACGTTGTGGGCTAGTCGCAGTTCTTCGACGTGCTCGCAGCGCCCCGGGGAATCACCGAGGGCCCAGTACGCTCACCACCCGGTCAGCACCCTCGGCGGCGAGCTCCACACGTGTGGGGCGCAAGACCCGAGGAGGCCTCATGGCTCAGGGAACTGTCAAGTGGTTCAACGGCGAGAAGGGCTTCGGCTTCATCGCCCCCACCGACGGCGGTCCGGACGTCTTCGTCCACTACTCCGCGATCTCCGGTAGCGGCTACCGCAACCTCGAGGAGAACGACACCGTCGAGTTCGAGGTGACCCAGGGCGCCAAGGGCCCCCAGGCCGCCAACGTCGTCCGTCTCTGACGAACGCCTGAACGACCCCCGTCCCGGCAGGGACGGGGGTCGTTCTGCGTCTACCGCCGTTCCAGCACCCCGCGCAGGAACGCCGCCTGCGCCGCGTGCTCCAGGTCGTCGTCGGCGACGCTGACCAGGCGCACCCCCAGCGTCACCGGCGGGTCCCACTGCTCGTCCACGACCCGGTCCAGGTCCGCGTCCGACAGGCCCTGCAGGTAGGTGGTCGTGCGGGCGTGCACGGCGTCGAGGTAGCCCGTCAGCAGCTCCGCCCCCGCCCGCACCTGCCCGACCTGGTCGGCGTCGAAGCCGTAGCCCGTCTCGCCGTCGTCGAAGGGCAGGCCGAAGCGGGCGGCCCAGCCGTCGGCCGTCCACGTCTGCTCGTGGCCGGCGACGTCGCTGACGTGGTCGTCCTGCACCCGGGCCAGGTGCCACACGAGCCAGGCGATGGTGTTGGCCCGCGGGTCGAGCCGGGCGGTGAGCGTCTCCTCGTCGAGGCCGTCGACGGCGGCGCGCCCGGCGTCGGGGATGCGGCTGTACAGGTCCAGCAGGAGGTCCTTGGCGTCCATGCGCCCACCCTGCGCCGCCGGGCCGGAGCCCGCACCCGGGGTCGCCTGCTCCGGACGGGGGACCGGGTGAAACGTGTGCCGTCACGCAGCGATGAATCGTTCGTGACGCAACGCGAACTCCTCGAACGCTGGTGGGGCAGCCTCGACCCCCTCGGGCGCCGTGACGTCCTCGAGGTGGAGGCGGGCGACTTCCTCAGCGAGGCCCTGGCCCTGGACCTGCAGCTCTACGGCGTCCACGTGCCCGACGTCGCCGTGGCCTTCGACGTCGACGGGCTCCTGCGCCGGGTCGTCGTGCACGTCCAGCCCCGCGAGCTGACCGACTTCCTCACCGCCGTCCGCTGACCGCGCTCGAGGACCCGGTGACGGGGGGTGGGCCGGTGAGCAGGACCGGGGCGTGCCCGACCCGATCGTCGCCGACCCGCGGTGACCGGGACCGGTGCCCCTCGTGGGCGCGGTCCGGGCCCGGCCGGTCTTCCTCGCCGGGGCGGGGCTGACCGGGTGGGTCAGCCGCGGGCGCGGGCCCCGAGGAAGGTCCCGATGCGGCCGACGGCGTTCTCCAGGTCCTCGACGCGGGGCAGCGTCACGATCCGGAAGTGGTCCGGCGTGGGCCAGTTGAAGCCCGTGCCCTGCACGACCAGGACGTGCTGGTCCTCCAGCAGGTCCACGATGAGCTGGTAGTCGTCCTGCACGGCGTGGACCTCGGGGTCCAGGCGCGGGAAGCAGTACAGGGCGCCGCGGGGTTTGACGCAGCTGACCCCGGGGATGGCGTTGAGCAGTTCCCACGTGCGGTGCGACTGCTCGGCGAGCCGGCCCCCGGGCAGGACGAGGTCGTTGATCGACTGGTGCCCGGACAGGGCCGCCTGCACGACGTGCTGGGCCGGCACGTTCGCGCACAGGCGCATGTTGGCGAGCAGGTCCAGCCCCTCGACGAAACCCGTGGCGTGGGTCTTGGGCCCGGACAGGTACATCCAGCCCGAGCGGAACCCCGCCACGCGGTAGGCCTTGGACAACCCGTTGAAGGTGATGCACAGCAGGTCCGGGGCCAGGGAGGCCGTGGAGACGTGGACCGCGTCGTCGTAGAGGATCTTGTCGTAGATCTCGTCGGACAGGACCAGCAGGCCGTGCTCGCGCGCGACCTGGAGCATCCCCTCCAGGACCCGCGTCCCGTACACCGCGCCCGTGGGGTTGTTCGGGTTGATGACGACCATCGCCTTGGTGCGCGGGGAGACCTGCGCGCGCAGGTGCTCCAGGTCCGGCTCCCAGTCCTGGGACTCGTCGCACAGGTAGTGCACCGCCCGCCCCCCGGCCAGGCTCACGGCCGCCGTCCACAGCGGGTAGTCCGGGGCGGGGACCAGCACCTCGTCACCGTCGTTGAGCAGGGCCTGCATGGCCATGACGATCAGTTCGCTGACGCCGTTGCCCATGTAGACGTCCGCGACGTCGACGTCGGGGACGCCCTTGAGCTGGCTGGACTGCACGACGGCGCGGCGGGCCGAGGGGATGCCCTTGCTGTCGCTGTACCCCTGGGCCACGGGCAGGTTGGCGACCATGTCCTGGAGCAGTTCGTCGGGGGCCTCGAAACCGAACGGCGCGGGGTTGCCGATGTTCAGCTTGAGGATGCGGTGACCGGCCTCCTCGAGCTGCTGCGCGCGTCGCAAGGCGGGGCCGCGCACGTCGTAGAGGACGTTCGCGAGTTTGTCCGACTGCTCGAGGTTCATCGACCGGCCTTCTCCGGGGGTGTGCAGGGTCGCCGTCCAGCTTGGCACGCGAGGACGCCGCCGGCGGGTGCAGGGGCGAGGAGGGGGCGCTCCGGAGTGTCGCGCGGTAGCGCTACCCGGTTGCCGCCCCGCGGGCCCGCGGACAGGGTGAGGGCGTGCGGACGCCCTGCCAGCCCCGGCCGGGCCCCGTGACGTGCCCCACGACGTGGCTCGTGACGTGCAGGGTCCTGCGGTGGGGGCTCCTCGCGGGCGCCGCGGGGTGGGCGGCGGTCGAGGCCGTCCACGCCCTCGCCGCGCGGCGGGGGTTCCCGGCCGGTCGCCGCACCCTCGCCCCCGACGTCGTCGTGGTGCTGGGCTGCCCGCCGCGCGCCGACGGGACGGTGAGCGGGATGCAGCGATGGCGCACCGAGATCGCCGCCCGCACCCCGGGGGACCCGGTGCTGGTGTTCTCCGGTTACGCCCGGCCCGGCGCGCGCAGCGAGGCCGCCGTCATGGCCTCCCACGCGCGCGACGTGCTCGGCGTGGCCCCCTCCCGGCTGCGGACGGAGGAGACGGCGACCACGACGTGGGAGAACGTCGTGCGCACCCTGTCCGACCTGGAGGGCGCCCGGCACGTGGCGCTGGCGTCCTCGCCGGTGCACGCGCTGCGGGCCCGGCGCTACCTCGCCCGCCTGCGCCCGGACCTGGCCGACCGGCTCGTGCCGGCCGCCGACTACCGGTTCGGGGAGCGGTGGGGCTGGAAGGCCGAGACCGCCGGCTACGACCTGGTGAGGTCTATCGGGCTGCGAGCGCTCCGCATTCATCGGATGTCATAGCCGGTTTGAGGGTCTTGACAGGCACCTGAGAGCAGTCCACGCTCTAAACATCCGAGGTCTACTCGGCGCTTCGCGTGGTGGTCCAAACGGTGCCGCCGCGGTGACATCGACGTCATGGAGGCATCCCCGATGGTCCGCTCCCTCACGCTCGCCCCCCACCGGGCCGCCCTGTCCCGCCGGTCCCTGCTGTCGTGCGCCGGGGGAGCGGGTGCCCTGGCCGCCCTGACCGCCTGCGGAGGGGACTCGGGCGGCTCCTCCGGCTCCGACACCGACCTGACCTGGTTCATGTGGTCGGCCTCGACCGAGGAGGTCGACGCGTGGAAGCACGTCGCGCAGATGGTCACCGACGCCGAACCCGGGACGACGGTGACCTTCCAGACGGCGGCGTGGAACGATTACTGGACCAAGCTCACCTCCCAGGCCGCGAGCGGCGCGTCGGCGGACCTGCTGAGCATGCAGTCCCTGCGGGCACCGCAGTTCGCCGAGCTGTTCGTCCCCCTCGACGACAAGCTCGAAGCGCTCGGCATCTCCTCCGACACCTTCGAGTCGAGCATCTTCGACGGGCTGAAGGTGGACGGGAAGCTGTTGGCCCTGCCCTACGACTTCGGGCCGTACATCGTGTTCTACAACAAGACCGCCTTTCAGGAGGCGGGTCTGCCCCTGCCGGTCGAGGGGTGGACCACCGACGACTTCGTCACCGCGGCCCGCGCCCTGACGACCAGTGGTCGGTACGGGTTCTTCGCCAACAACACCATCGACGGGGCGCTGCCGTTCGTGCTCTCGGAGACGGGGCGGGCCGCGGTCGACGAGGGCGGGGAGCTCGACGTCGAGAACGACGCGTGGCGGTCGACGTTGGAGTGGTACGCAGGCCTCATCACCCGCGAGGGGGTCGCCGCGCCGCTGCCGAGCGGAGGGTCGTCTGCAGCGGCCACGAACCAGTTCCTCGCCGGGAACGCCGCCATGTCGCTCGACGGGCCGTGGAGCCTCATCAACGCCAAGGCCACGGCCGACTTCGAGGTCGGCATCGCGCCGGTGCCGGCCGGCTCGTCGGGATCGACGACGTGGACGGCCGGGTCGGGCTTCGGGGTGTCCAGGTCCGCCCCTGACCCTGACCTGGCCGCCCGGGCCGTGGCGGTGCTCACCGGCGCCGACGCCGAGGCGTACCTCGGGGAGCAGGGTCGGGCCTTCCCGGCCCGGGTGGCGCAGCAGCAGTCCTGGTACGACGGGAACGACCTGGGAGACGCCAGGACCGTCATGGACTACTCCATCGAGAACTCCGTCCCCTACCGGACCACGGCCTCGTGGACCCAGGTGAACGACACGTACACCCGCTACGCGGTGCCGGCCTTCAACGGCGACGCCTCGGTCGACGAACTCCTGAGCCGGGTCCAGGCCCAGGCCGGGAGCTAGGGGGCGACGTGGCTGCAGCGACAGCGCCGGTCGTCCCCGGACCGGGGCGGCGGCGGACGCCGGAAGAGGTCAGGCGCGGGGACGGGAAGGCGGCCCTGGGCTTCCTGACGCCGGGGGCCCTGGGGTTCCTCGCGTTCACCCTCTTCCCCGTCCTCGCCTCGCTCGTCATGAGCTTCTTCGACTGGCCGGTCCTGGGGTCACCCACGTTTACGGGGTTGGGCAACTACGTCGAGCTGTTCACGACCGACGACACCTTCCGCACGGCCGTCCTGAACACCCTGCTGTTCGTCGTGCTCTACGTGCCAGTCAACATCGTGGTGTCGATGGGGCTGGCTGTGTGGATCTCCCCGCGCATCAAGGGGCGGCGGTACTACCGGGTGCTCTTCTTCATCCCCGCCGTGACGCCGATGGTCGGCAACGCGGTCGTCTTCACGTTGCTGCTGACCCCGAACGGACTGGTCGACTCGACCATGACGTCGCTGTTCGGGGTCGGGGCGCCGAACTTCCTCGGGTCCTCGACGTGGGCCATACCGGCCGTCGTGCTGCTGTCGGTGTGGCAGGGGTTCGGCTACAACCTCCTCGTCTTCTCCGCCGCGCTCGACGCGGTGCCCCCGCACCTGGTCGAGGCGGCCGAGATCGACGGCGCCGGTGCGTTCCGCCGGTTCTTCCACGTCGTGTTGCCGCTGCTGTCGCCGAGCATCTTCTTCGCGACGGTGCTGACCCTCATCTCCTCCTTCCAGGTTTTCACCCAATCCTACGTCCTCACCGGTGGCGGTCCGGGGAACAGTACGACGACCTTGGTCATGTACCTGTACCAGAGCGGCTTCCAGTTCTTCCGGCTCGGGTTCGCCTCCGCCGTCGCCTGGGTCTTGTTCGTCTTCATCATGGTCGTCACGGCGGTCCAGTTCATCGGCCAGAAGCGGTGGGTCCACTATGACCAGTGACACCTCGACCGGCACCACCCCGGCGGCACGCCCGGCGGTCGGACACCGCCCTGGCCGCGAGGCCACCGGACCGCGCGGTCGGCACCGTATGCGCCGCACCGCATCCCAGGTGCTCCTGACTCTCGTCGGCATCGGCTTCGCCATGCCGCTGGTGTGGATGGTGGCCAGCTCGCTGAAGTCCGGTGGGGAGATCTTCTCCACCCCTCCGAAGCTGCTGGGCGACCAGCTGCTCTTCTCCAACTACGCCGAGGCCACTGACTACCTGCCCTTCGGGCGGTTCATGCTCAACACCCTGTTCGTCGCCGTCGCCGGGACCCTCATCACCCTCGTGACCTCGGCGATGTCGGCCTACGCCTTCGCGCGGCTGCGGTTCCGCTTCCGCGAGGCGGTCTTCCTGCTGTACCTCGGAACCCTCATGGTGCCGCAGGAGGTCGTCGTCGTGCCGATGTTCCTGATCATGAAGGAGCTCGGCTGGGTCAACTCGTTCCAGGCGCTCATCCTGCCGTGGGCCTTCACCGCCTTCGGCACGTTCCTGCTGCGCCAGTTCTTCCTGACCGTCCCGACGGAGCTGGAGGAGGCGGCCAAGATCGACGGGGCAGGGCACTGGCGCATCCTCACCCGCGTGATCGCCCCCATCGCCGCGCCCGCGTTCGCCGTCCTGGCCGTCTTCACGTTCATCACCTACTGGAACAGCTTCCTGTGGCCGCTCATCATCACCAACGACACCTCGACGACCACGGTGCCGCTGGGGCTGAACCTGTTCCTCGGGCAGAACGCACAGGAGTGGCAGCTGCTGATGGCGGCTGCGACGATCTCGATGGCGCCGACCATCCTTCTCGTGCTGGTCCTGCAGAAGTACCTCGTGCGGGGGATCGCCCTGTCCGGCCTCGGCGGCCGTTGAACCACCGACCCACCAGGAGAGATCGTGAAACTCATGCGCATCGGCCCCGCAGGCGCCGAGCGTCCCGTGGCGCTGCGCGAGGACGGCACCCACGCCGACCTGTCCGGTGTCCTGGACCCGACGACCGCCTGGGGGTTCGAGGACCTGGAGCGGGCCCGCACCGCCCTCGCCGGCGCACCGGCGGTGGACGTGGGGGACGAACGGGTCGGCAGCCCGCTGCCCCGCCCGGGCGCCGTGGTGTGCATCGGGCTGAACTACCGCGACCACGCGGCCGAGACGAACGCGCAGGTGCCCTCCGAACCGGTCCTGTTCCTCAAGCTGCCCTCGACCGTCGTCGGGCCCTTCGACGACGTCCTCGTCCCGCGCGGGTCGGGCAAGACCGACTACGAGGTCGAGCTGGGCGTCGTCCTGGGGCGGCGGGTGCGGTACCTGGAGTCCGCGCAGGAGGGGCTGGACGCCGTGGCCGGGTACGTCGTCTCCCACGACGTGTCCGAGCGCGAGTTCCAGATCGAGCGCGGCGGGACGTGGGACAAGGGCAAGAACTGCGAGACGTTCAACCCCCTGGGGCCCTGGTTCGTCACGGCCGAGGAGGTGCCCGACCCGACGTCGCTGACGCTGCGGTGCTGGGTCGACGGCGAGCTGCGTCAGGACGGCACGACCGCGGACATGGTGTTCGGCGTCGGTGAGCTCGTGCACTACCTGAGCCGCTTCATGGTCCTGGAGGCCGGGGACGTCATCAACACCGGAACCCCGGCGGGGGTCGCGCTGGGGCGGCCCGACCCCAAGCCCTACCTGCGGGCCGGGCAGGTCGTGGAGTGCGAGATCGAGGGGCTGGGGCGGATGCGCCAGCGGATGGGGCAGGCGTGATGAGCAGGTTCACCGGGTTCACCACCCACGACGTGCGGTTCCCCACCTCCCGCGACCTCGACGGGTCCGACGCCATGAACCCCGACCCCGACTACTCCGCGGCCTACCTCGTCATCGGCACCGACGCTCCCGACGGGCTGGAGGGGCACGGGTTCGCGTTCACCATCGGCCGCGGCAACGACGTGCAGGTGGCCGCCGTCGACGCCCTCGCCGGCCACCTCCTCGGCCGCGACGTCGAGACCGTCCTGGCCGACATGGGCGCCACCTCGCGGTCCTTCGTCGACGACTCCCAGCTGCGCTGGCTGGGGCCGGAGAAGGGCGTCATGCACATGGCCATCTCCACCGTCGTCAACGCCCTGTGGGACCTGAAGGCCAAGCGCGCCGGGCTGCCGCTGTGGGACCTGCTGTCCCGGATGAGCCCGGAGGACCTCGTCGACCTCGTGGACTTCCGCTACCTCACCGACGCCCTGACCCGCGAGGAGGCGCTGGAGATCCTGCGCCGGGCCGAACCGGGCCGGGCCGGGCGGCGGGAGGAACTGCTGGCGGAGGGTTTCCCCGCGTACACGACGACCCCGGGCTGGCTGGGGTACTCCGACGACAAGCTCGTCCGGCTGGCCCGCGAGGCCGTCGCTGACGGGTTCACCCAGATCAAGCTCAAGGTCGGCGCGGACGTGGCCGAGGACGAGCGGCGGCTGCGGCTGGCCCGCGAGGCCGTCGGCCCGGACGTCCGGATCGCGGTCGACGCCAACCAGCGCTGGGACGTCGGTGTCGCCATCGACTGGATCGCCCGGCTCGCCCCGTACGACCCGTGGTGGATCGAGGAACCCACCAGCCCCGACGACGTCCTGGGGCACGCGGCGATCCGGCGCGGGGTGAGCCCCGTGAAGGTCGCGACGGGTGAGCACGTGCAGAACCGCATCGTCTTCAAGCAGCTGCTCCAGGCGCAGGCCCTGGACGTCCTGCAGATCGACGCGGCCCGCGTCGGCGGTGTCAACGAGAACGTCGCGATCCTGCTGCTGGCCGCGAAGTTCGGGGTCCCCGTCTGCCCGCACGCCGGCGGGGTGGGGCTGTGCGAACTCGTGCAGCACCTGTCGATGTTCGACGTCGTCGCCGTGGCCGGCACGACGCAGGACCGGGTCATCGAGTTCGTCGACCACCTCCACGAGCACTTCCTCGACCCCGTCGTCGTCACCGGCGGCGCCTACCGGGCTCCGACGACCCCCGGGTTCAGCGCCGAGATCAGGCCGCAGACGTTGCGGCACTTCGCCTTCCCCGACGGGGCCGAGTGGCGCCCCGTCCCCACCGAGGACCCCGTCCACCTGCCCGCGCGGGAGGTCAGCGCATGAGCACCGGACCGCTGGCCGGGCTGGCCGTCCTGGTCACCGGGGGTGCCTCGGGCATCGGGGCCGCCACGGCGGACCGGTTCGCCGCCGAGGGCGCGCGCGTCGTCGTCCTGGACCGCGACACCGCTGCCGACCACCGCACCGTCCGGGCCGACCTGTCCGACGACGCCTCCGTCCGGGCGGCCGTCGAGACCGCGGTCGGGCACCTCGGGGCCCTGGACGTCCTCGTGAACAACGCGGGCGTGGGTGCCGTCGGGGACGTCGGCGCCAACGACGATGAGGAGTGGCACCGCGTCTACGACGTCAACGTGGTCGGTCTCGTCCGCACCACCCGGGCGGCCCTGCCCCACCTGCGGCGGGCCGCGGCCGAGCGGGGGAGCGCGGCGGTCGTCAACACGTGCTCCATCGCCGCCTGGACCGGGTTGCCGCAGCGGGCGCTGTACTCCGCGACCAAGGGCGCCGTGCAGGCCCTGACCCTGGCGATGGCCGCCGACCACCTCGCCGACGGGATCCGCGTCAACTGCGTGAACCCCGGCACGGCCGACACCCCCTGGGTGCAGCGCCTGCTCGACGCGAGCGCCGACCCGGCGGCCGAACGCGCCGCGCTGCAGGCCCGGCAGCCCACCGGCAGGCTCGTCAGCGCCGAGGAGGTGGCGCACGCGATCGTCCACCTGGCCGATCCGCGCTCCGGGGCCACCACGGGGACCGTCCTGGCCGTCGACGGCGGCATGCACGGGTTGCGGGTGCCGGCCCGGCCGCCGGGGGAGGGGACCTCGTCGTGATCGACCTGCCCGCCTGGGGTCTGGGGGCCGCCGCCCTGGGCAACCTCTTCAGCTCCGTCCCCGACGAGACGGCCCGCGCGACCGTCGACGCCTGCTGGGAGGCGGGTGTCCGCTACGTCGACACGGCTCCCCACTACGGCGTGGGCCTGAGCGAGGAACGGGTCGGAGCCGCCCTGCGCGAACGGCCGCGCGGGGAGTTCGTCCTGCAGACCAAGGTCGGCCGGCTCCTCGTCCCCGGGCCGGGCACGGGCCGGGACACCGAGGGTTTCGACGTCCCGGACCGCCGCGTGCGGGTGTGGGACTTCTCCGCCACGGGGGTGCGCCGGTCGGTGGAGGAGAGCCTGCAGCGGCTGGGACTGGACCGGGTCGACGTCGCCCTCGTCCACGACCCCGACGACCACCTCGACGACGCGCGGGCCGGGGCCTTCCCGGAACTGCTGCGGATGCGCGAGGAGGGTCTCGTGCGGGCCGTCGGGGCGGGGATGAACGAGACGGCCCCCCTGATCGGGTTCGTCGAGGAGTTCGACCTCGACGTCGTCCTCGTCGCCGGCCGCTACCACCTGCTCGACGCCTCCGCGGCCGACGGGTTGTTCCCGGCGGCGCAGCGGGCCGGCACGGCCGTCGTCCTCGGCGGGGTGTTCGCCTCGGGGTTGCTGGCCCACGCCGAGCCGCCGGCGGACGCGACGTACCGGTACGCGCAGACGCCGCCGGACCTCCTGGACCGGGCCCGGCGCACCGCGGCCCTCGCCCGCGAGCACGGCACGACGCTGCCCGCCCTGGCCGTCCACGCCGCGCGGGCGCACCCGGCCGTCGCCTCGGTGCTGCTGGGGATGCGGTCCCCGCAGGAGGTGCGGCACAACGCGGCCCTGCTCGCGCAGGAGGTGCCGGGGACGGTCTGGGCGGCGCTGCGGAGCGCGGACCTGCTGCCCGCGGGTCTCCTCGCGCCGGGGGAGGGGCCGTCGTGATCGTCGACGCCCACCACCACCTGTGGGACCCGGCGACCCGCGAGCACCCGTGGATGCCGCCGGAACTGGCACGACCCTTCACGACCGGGGACCTGCGGCGGCAGACGGCGGCGGCCGGGGTGGACCGCACGGTGCTCGTCCAGACCGTCTCCTCGGCCGCGGAGACCGCGGAGTTCTGCGCCACGGCGGCGGCCTCCGACGGGCTGATCGCCGGGGTCGTGGGGTGGGTGGACCACACCCGCGACGTCCCCTCCCAGCTCGACGGGCTGGCGCACGCGCAGTTCCTGCGGGGCGTGCGGCACCAGGTCGAGGACGAACCCGACCCGGACTGGCTGCGCCGGCCCGAGGTGGTCGCCGCGGTCCGCTCCGCGCGCGGTCTCGTCGTGGACCTGCTCGTGCGCCCCGACCAGCTGCCCGCGGCGGCGGACCTCCTCGACGCCGTCCCGGACGGTGAGTTCGTGCTGGACCACGGCGCCAAACCCCCGCTCGGCACCGAGGGGTACGCGGCGTGGCGCACCGGTACCGCCGAGCTGGCCCGGCGGGAGAACGTCGTCTGCAAGCTGTCCGGGTTGTTCACCCTCGACCACCCCGAACTCCTCGAACCGGCCGTGGACCACCTGTTCTCGGTGTTCGGGCCGGACCGCCTCGTGTTCGGGACGGACTGGCCCGTCAGCACGCTCGCGCTCGACTACCAGGCCGTGGTGGCGCGCACGAGGTCCCTGCTCGACCCCTTCTCGGCGGACGAACGCACCGCCGTCCTGGCCGGCAACGCCGTGCGCACGTACCGGCTCTGACCCCGCCGCACCCGCGAGTCCCAGACCCCAGGAGGAACCACCGTGGCCATGTTCACCGACACCCCCCAGCGGCCCGAGCTGTACCGGGCGTTCGAGCGCGAGGTGCCGCAGTGGTACCGGGACGCCAAGTTCGGCATCTTCATCCACTGGGGCGCCTACTCCGTGCCCGCCTGGGCCGAACCCACCGGTGAACTCGGCACCGTCGAGCGACGGGAGTGGATGAAGCACAACCCCTACGCCGAGTGGTACTACAACACCATCCGCATCGACGGCAGCCCCGCCCAGGAGCACCACCGCACCGTCCACGACGGAGCGCCCTACGACGAGTTCCTGGACCGTTGGACGGCGGCCGCGTTCGACCCCGACGACCTGGTCGACCTGTTCCGGCGGGCCGGTGCGGGGTACGTCGTCCCCACCACCAAGCACCACGACGGCATCGCCCTGTGGGACGCACCCGGCACGGGGGAGCGCAACACCGTCCACCGCGGGCCGAAGCGGGACCTGGTGGCCGACCTGGCCGCCGCCACCCGCCGGGCCGGGTTGCGCTTCGGCACCTACTACTCCGGTGGGCTGGACTGGCACGTCGCCGACTCCGGCCCCCACACCGGCGACCCCCTGGAGGAGAACCGCCCCGTCGACGCGGCGTACAACGAGTACGCCTTCGCCCACGTCGTCGACCTCGTCGACCGGTACCGCCCCGACGTGCTGTGGGGTGACATCGAGTGGCCCGACGCCGGCAAACCGGACGGGCCGAGGTCGTTCGCGCGCATCCTGGAGCGCTACTACGCGGCCGTCCCCGACGGGGTCGTCAACGACCGGTGGGGCCTGACCCACTGGGACTTCCGCACCAGCGAGTACCAGGCCGGCAAGGAGTCCGAGGGGTCCGGGATGTGGGAGAACTGCCGGGGGGTGGGCCTGTCCTTCGGCTACAACCAGGTCGAGGACGCCACCCAGTACCTCGACGGCCCCGGGGCCGTCCGGCACCTGCTCGACGTCGTGTCCCGGGGCGGGAACTTCCTGCTCAACGTGGGCCCCGACGAGGCCGGGCGCATCCCCGAGCTGCAGCGGCGTTGCCTGGAGGGTGTGGCCGACTGGATGGCCGTGAACTCCTCCGCCGTGCACGGGACGACTCCGGTCGAGGGCGCGGTCCCCTCCGACGCGCCCTGGGTGCGGTTCACCCGGACCGGGAACGTCGTGCACGCCGTCGTCGACGTAGCGGGGGAGGTGGCGCTGGACCTGCCGGGTGCCGATCCCGGCTCCGCGCGGCTGCTCGACGGGACACCGGTGCCCGCCCGTGCGCAGGACGGGCGCGTCGTCGTCGACGTCCCGGCCCCCACCGTGCCCGGCCCCACGGTGGTCGACCTCGACGTGACCCGGCGGGGTCAGGGGTGACCCGTCCGGTCGGCGCGGACGACCGCCCGGTCACGTCCCGGGAGCAGACGCTCCCGACCCGGCGCGACGGGCCGCGCTGACCGAGCGCAGCCACTGCTCCACGCCCGCGACGTGGACCTGCGCCCAGGCGTGGGCCACGTCGTGCTGGCGGGCGGCCATGGCCTGCTGGATGGCGCGGTGCTCGGCCAGGGTCCGCGTCGTCGCGGCCTCCTGGGTCAGCCCGCGCCACACGCGCGCCCGGTGCAGCGGGCCGGAGAAGCTCTCGATGAGCGAGGCCAGGACGGAGTTGCCCGCCCCCAGCGCGATCCGGCGGTGGAACTCCTGGTCGTTCGCGACGAGGTCCTCGACGCTGGGGTCCGGGCCCAGCTCGTCGAGCAGGTCGGCCAGGCCCGCGATCTCCGCCTCGCCCATCCGCAACGTCGCCATCGACGTCGCCGGGGGTTCCAGCAGCCGCCGGACCTCCAGGAACTCCAGCAGGGAGTCGTCGCGCTGGACGTCGACGACGAACGTCATCGCGTCGAGCATCACGCCCGGTTCCAGGCTGGAGACGTAGGTCCCGTCGCCCTGGCGCACGTCCAGGACGTTGATGAGGGCCAGGGCGCGCACGGCCTCGCGCAGGGAGTTGCGCGACAACCCCAGCGCGGCGGACAGCTCCGCCTCGCGGGGCAGGCGGTCACCGGGGCGCAGTTCCCCGCCCAGGATCATCCCCTTGATGCGCTCGATCGCGTCGTCGGTGACCGCCACGGTGCTCAGTCCCCCTGCGCGGCAGCGCGTTGACGCCGGAAGCTCCAGACGGCGGGCAGACCGTCGTCGTCGCCGGAGTAGTCGTCCGGGGTCGACTGCAGCGGGGTCACGCGGGCCTGCCAGGCGATGTTCGCGGGGTGGTCGCGCAGGTGCTCGCGCATCGCCCGGTAGTCCTCGACGTCGAGCCAGTGGAACACGTCCCGCCCGTCGCGCCAGATCCGCCAGTCCCGCACCCCGGCGTCAGCGAGGGCCTGGAGCAGGTCGGCCGGGACCTGCGCGTGCAGCGCGTCGTAGGCCTCGCAGGCGTCGGCGTGCAACCGGGTGTGCAGGGTCCGTTCCATGTCCCGACGGTACCCGCCTCGGCCCCGCGGGGTTCAGGGTTGACGGCGTCCGACCGACCAGTTCCCCGCGACGTCGAGGTCGGTGCCGGCCCCCGACGCGGTGAACACCAGCCGGTCGTGCAACCGCGAGGTCCGGCCCTGCCAGAACTCGACCTCGTGGGCCCGCACGAGCAGCCCTCCCCAGTGCGGCGGGGTCGGCACGTCGGCGGGGGACCCTGTGTCCGGCCAGCGCTCGCGCAACCCCGCGGCCCGCTCGTCGAGCGTCGAGGCCGACTCGACCGGGGCGGACTGCTCGCTGGCCCAGGCCCCGATCCGCGAACCGTAGGGGCGGGAGGTGAAGTACGCCTCGGTCTCCTCGCGCGGCACCTGCTCGGCCCGCCCGCGCACGCACACCTGGCGCTGCATCCCGAACCAGCCGAAGACGAGGGAGACCCGCGGGTCGTGCGCGACGCCGCGGGCCTTGCGCGAGCGCAGGTTCGTGTAGAGGACGAAACCCCGCGCGTCGACCCCCTTGAGCAGCACGGTGCGCGCCGAGACGCCGTCCTCCTCGACCGTGGACAGCGTCATGGCGTTGGGTTCGGGAACCGTGGCCGTGCCCGCGTCCACGGCCTCGGAGTACCACCGCTGGAACTGCGCCAGGGGGGTCGGCGCGAGGTCCGCCTCCACCAGGTGCCGCTGGCCGTAGTCCACCCGTCGTCCCGCCGGATCCTCCACGGCCCCAGCCTAACGGTCCGGCTGGCGGTCCCCGGGGTGGAACCACCCGCCGAGGTGGGCCGCCGCCGGGGTGGGTCGGGGCGGGCACGCGGGTCCGCGCCCGGGAGGGCACACTGCGGCCCGTGCCGAGCGCCGCGTCCGACCTGGGCCTGACCCTGACCACCGCGGTCCGCCCGCCCGTCGAGGACCCCACCCTGGGCATCGACGTCCCGGCCGCGCCGGACCGGTCGCGGGCGCACCGGCTGGTCGCGGTGGGGGACTCCCTGACCCAGGGGTTCAAGCACTACGCGGTGCACGACCGGGCCCTGTCCTGGCCCGCGCTCGTGGCCGACCTGCTCGGGGTCCCCTTCGCCCGCCCGCACGACCGCGGCCCCGGGGGGTACCCGCTGAACCTGGAGTTCGCGGCCCGGCGCACCCTCACCCGCCCGCTGCTGCCGGGGCTGGTCGCGGGGGTGCGGTACGCGCTGCAGGTGCAGCGGGCCTACGAACGCCCGCCGGGTCCGCGGGGAGGCCTGCGCCACGAGGCCCTGGCGACGTGGGGCTGGGACCTGCGCGACCACCTCGCGCGCACCGCGGACACCGAACGCGCCCGGCTGCGGTCCGGCCCGCTGACCCGCCTGGACCCCCGGGTCCAGGCGCCGAACGCGCGGTCCGCGGTCGAGGTGCTCGACGGGTCCCGCACCCCGGGCGGGACGGCGCTGACCTCGCTGCGGGCGGCGCGCGCCCTCGCCGGCGGCGTCGAGAACCTGTGCGTGTGGCTGGGGTCGAACAACGTCCTGCGCAGCGTCGTGCAGTTGCAGGTGGTGCCCAGCGGGCCCCGGCTGCGCGACCTGGACGCCAAGGACGCCTACACGGTGTGGACCGTCCCGGACTTCACGGCCGAGCTCGCCGAGGTGGCCGGCGAGGTCGCGGCCGTCGGCGCCGACCGCGTCCTGTGGGGGACCGTCCCGCACGTGACGATCCCCCCGATCGCCCGCGGCCTGGGCGGCGCGCTGCCCGGGTGCGGCCGGTACTTCCGCTGGTACGCCCGCCCGTGGGCCGAGGAGGGGACGTTCGACCCCGGCCGCGACCGCCACCTCACGGGCCTGGACGTCTGGGCGGTGGACCAGGCCGTCGACGGGTACAACCGGGCCCTGCTCGATGTGGTGACCGCCGCCCGGGAGCGGGGGCGGGACTGGCGGGTCGTGGACCTGGGGGCGATGCTCGACCGCCTCGCCGTGCGCCGCAACGAGGAACTCGGTGCCCGGCCCCCGGAGTTCGCGCCCTACCCGCTGCCGGCCGCGCTGGGCGACCTGGACACCCGTTTCCCGCTCACCGACGACACCGGCCGGTTGCTGGCGGGCGGCCTGATCGGCCTGGACGGCCTGCACCCCACGACCTGCGGGTACGGCCTGGTCGCCCAGGAGTTCGCCACGGTCCTCGCCGGCGCCGGGGTCGAGTTCCCCCGCGGCGCGCAGGTGGACTTCGCCGCGCTGCGCCGCCGCGACACCTTCGTGTCCGACCCGCCGGCCGGGGTCGCGACCGCGCTGCGCCGGATCGGCCGCCTGGACCGGTGGACCCGCCCGCTGCGCTGACCCGTGCCGACCCGCCTCTCGACCCGCGTGGACTCGCGGGCCGCGGCGGGGCACGTCGTCCTCCTGCTGTGCACCGGGCGGGACGCCCTCGGCGACCGCGACCGGGTGCGGGAGGCCGAGATCGTCGGTGAGCTGCTGCGGTGCCGCGTGGACGGGGTCGTCGGGGTCGGCGGCTGAGCGCCGCCCGGTCCGGCGCCCGGTCCGTCGCGCGAGGTGCACCCACGGGGACACCCACGGCTGCACCCACGGCTGCACCGACGTGGAGCGAGCCGTGGGTGTCCCGGTCGCGTCGCCCCGGTGACCTCGGCCGGACACCCACGGGTGTTCTCACGGCCGGGACTCGCGGGTGCACCCGTGGGGGCCGCTGTGGGACCGGCGGGGCGGTCGTGGGGGCACCGTGCACGCCGGTCCCACCCCCGGTCCCATCCCCACCGGCCGTGGGTGCAGCCGTGGGTGCAGCCGTGGGTGCAGCCGGGGGCCGGTGCGGGTGGGGGTGCGGGGACGCTCAGCCCCCCACGTGCAGCAGGTGCACCCCGGCCAGGGACACCCCCGCCACCAGCACCCAGGAGCTCAGGCCCAGGACCAGGGACCGGCCGCCCGTGCGCAGCAGGTGCGGCACGTCGATGCCGGTCCCGAGCGCGAACAGCGCGGCCACGAGCAGGACCGACTGCACGTGCTGCACCCCGTCGAGGGCGGCGGTGGGCACGAGACCGGTGGCGCGGACGAGGACGGCGACGACGAACGCGGCGACGAAGAACGGCAGCACGGGCGGGCGTGCGGTGGACCCGGTCGCCGGGGCGGCCCGGCGGCGGTGCAGCACGACCAGGGCCACGAGCGGGGCCAGCAGCAGGACGCGGGACAGCTTGACCACGACGGCCGTCTCCAGGGCCCCCGGGACCCGGTCGCCGGTCGCGACCACCTGCCCGACGTCGTGGACGCTCGCCCCGGCCCAGACGCCGAAGGCGTGCACGTCCAGCCCCAGCGGGACGCGCAGCAGGGGCAGCAGCACGATGGCGAGCGAGCCGCACAGGGTGACCAGGGCGATGGAGGTGGCGACGTCCTCGTCGTCGGCGTCGGTCGCCGGTCGCACGGCGGCGATGGCCGAGGCCCCGCAGATGGAGAACCCGGTCGCCACGAGCAGCGACCGCGCCCGCCCCAGGCCCAGGGCCCGGCCCAGGAGCTGGGTGCCGCCGAACGTCACCGCGACGACGCCGACGACGAGCACGACCCCGCCCCAGCCGAGGTCGCGGACCTGCGACAGCGGCAGTTGCAGACCCAGCAGGACCACGGCGATGCGCAGCAGGCGCTTGGACGCGAACCCGGTCGCCGGTTTCCACGAGGCCCGGAACGCCCCGGTGGAGCGGACGAGCGCGCCCAGCGCCACGGCCACGGTCGAAGCAGTCAGGACGTGGGTCAGCCGCTCCAGGCCCAGGGCCAGCACGGTCGCGAGGGCGACGACGAGCAGGCCGGGGACGAGCGCGGTGAGGGCCGGGGCGGGGCGGGGGAGCACGCGGGGCACGGTCTCAGCGTGCGCCCCGCCGCCGGCGCGCGGGTCGGGGGGCCCGGTGGGGGACCGGGACCGCACCGGGGCAGGGGCGGCGTTGACCGGGACGGGCGGGTGTGCCAAGGTGCGGGAAAGCGCATTCCAGCGATGACGACGGAGTGGACATGGACACCGCGCGGCTGAGCCTGAACCAGATCACCCTGAACTCCCTCGACCTGCCCGCAGCGGTCGCCGCCTGCGAACGGCACGAGATCGGCTCGATCGCCGTGTGGCGGGACAGGATCGCCGCGGTCGGCCTCGAGCGCGCCGTGGACCTCGTGCGCTCGGCCGGGCTCCACGTGAGCTCCGTCTGCCGCGGGGGCATGTTCACCGACCCCGCCGCCGACCCCGCCGCCGTCCTGGACGACAACCGCCGCGCCGTCGAGGAGGCCGCGGCCCTGGAGGCGGACGCGCTCGTCCTCGTCTGCGGGCCCCTGCTGGACCGGGACCTGCCCGGGGCCCGCGCCCGGGTGCGCGACGGCATCGCCGCCCTCCTCCCGCACGCCCGTGCCGCCGGCGTGCGGCTGGCGGTGGAACCGTTGCACCCCATGATGATCGGCGTCCGGTCGGTGATCAGCACGCTCGGTCAGGCCCTCGACCTGTCCGACGAGCTCGGGGGGGACCCCGGGGAGGACGTGGGCGTGATCGTCGACGCCTACCACGTGTGGTGGGACCCGGAGCTGGCCGCGCAGATCGCCCGCGCCGGGACCCGCGTCGCCGGGTACCACGTCTCGGACTGGCTGCCGCAGACCTCCGACCTGCTGCTGGACCGCGGGATGATGGGCGACGGCCTGATCGACCTGCCCCACCTGTCCGGCCTGGTCGCCGACGCCGGTTTCACCGGCCCGGTCGAGGTGGAGATCCTGTCCCAGCGCTGGTGGGCCGAGGACCCCGACGACGTCGCGCGCCTGGTGCGCAAGCGGTTCGAGGAGTGCGTCTGACCCCACCCCGTCCGTCCCGGCCGCGGCCGTCGAGCCCCCCGCAGCCCCCGCGCCCCACGGGCCCGCGCCGCGGGGGCCGGTCGGCCACGCTCACCCGGCGCTCACCCCGCGCTCACCCGACCGGCGGGCCGGGGGCGGCCCGGGACCTGCGCGGCACCAGCAGCGCGGCACCGCCCAGCAGCGAGACGCCCGCCGTCCCGAGCAGCAGCGGCCCGAGCCCGAGGGTGGGGATCAGCGCCCCGGCCAGGGCCGGGGCCGCGACCGAGGTCAGGGCGCCGACGACCAGGCAGACGGTGAACGCCGCCCCCGCCCGCGCGGGCACCACCTCGGCGGTCCACACCGCGAGCACCGCCGAGCCGGTCATGTACCCCACCCCGAACGTGCCGGCCGAGACGACCGTCGCCGTCAGCGAGGTCCCGGCCAGGGCGAGCAGCGTCAGCGCGAGGCCGACCGTCACCAGGGACAGGGCCGCGACCCGTGCGCTGCCCAGCCGCCGCGCGAACGTCCCGGTGGCCAGGGCGACCACCCCGCTCAGCCCCACCGCGGCGTAGAGCGCCGGGACGGCGGCGGGGACGTCCCCACCGGCCAGGAGGTCCGCGGCGTAGGTGAAGTAGACGACGACGACGGCGAAGTAGACCAGGGAGTAGGCCAGCGGGACCCGCAACCGCCCGACCAGCCCGGTCGTGGCCCCCGGTCCGGCGGTCCGCCGCGGGGAGCGGGCCGGCGGCGCGAGCGGCGGCACGAGGAGCAGGTTCACGACCGCCGCGCCCACCGCGGCCACCGCGACCCCGGCCCAGACCAGCCGCCAGGACCCCGACAGCGCCAGGACCGCCAGGGCGCCCAGCAGGACCAGCCCGCCGCTGGTGCCGGTGGTGACCAGGGCCAGCGCCCGGGACCGCCGGGGCACGGGCACCGTGCGCGTCACGATGTCGGAGTAGGGCGCCCAGGCCCACCCGCCCGCACTGCCGGCCAGCACGGCTCCGGCGGCGAGCCACCCGGGGGAGGGAGCGGCCGCGACGACGACCGCCCCCAGCGCCCCGCACCCCCCGCCCACGCTGGTGCAGGCCCGCGGCCCCCGCCGGGCGGCCAGGGGCCCGGCCAGCAGCAGGCCGGCGAGGTACCCGGCGAACGTGGCGCTGGCGACCAGGCCGAGCACCACCTCGGACAGGCCCAGGTCCTGCCGGACGGCGGGCAGGGTGAGCCCGTAGGCGTAGCGGGCCATCCCGAAGGCGACCCCGACCACCGCCGCGCCCGCCAGGCCGACCCGGCCGGCGGCGCTGAGCGTCACCGGAGCCCTCCGTGCGCCGGCCCACCGGGGATGAGCCCGCCGGGGATGAGCCCGCCGGGGATCAGGTGGACCGCCCGGGCCGCAGCAGGTCCGTCGTCGCGGGATCGGCCGCGCCGTCGAAGAACTCCTCCAGCACCCGCCGGGCGAGCCCGTTCCCCGCCGCGGCGAACAGCGTCGCCGAACTGCGCAGCTTGAGCGCGTCCACCCCGCCGAACACCGCGGCGGCCTCCCGCGAGGGCTGGCCCAGCAACGCCTCGCAGTTCTCCCGCCAGCGCTCGCCGAGGGCGGGGTGGTCGAGGTAGGCGCGGGCCTCGTCGAGGCCGGCCAGGGCGTAGGCGACCGAGGTGGGGGAGCTGCCGAGCAGGAGCTGGGGGAACTCCCACCACATCCAGTGCGACGTCTTGCGGCCCGCCCGCAGCTCGGCCAGGGCGCGCCCGTGCGTCCCGTCGGAGGCGGTCACGAAGCGTTCGAGGTCAGCGCTCACCGCGTCATCCTCCTCGCGCGGACGTGCCGGGGCCAGAGGGACGGGAGGGTCGCTGCGGTGCGGCAGGATGCCACCCGTGACTGCTGACGCCACCGGTCTGCGCATCCCGGCCGACCTGCTGCCCGCCGACGGCCGGTTCGGGTCCGGGCCCTCCAAGGTCCGTCCCGAGCAGCTCGCCGCGCTCACGGCCGCCGGGCGCACGGTGCTGGGGACCTCCCACCGGCAGGCGCCCGTGAAGTCCCTCGTCGGGCGCGTCCGGGCCGGGATCGCGGACCTGTTCTCCCTGCCGCCGGGGTACGAGGTCGTCCTCGGCAACGGCGGCAGCACCGCGTTCTGGGACGTGGCGACGCTCGGCCTGGTCCGCGAGCGCGCCCAGCACCTGGTCCTGGGGGAGTTCTCGGCCAAGTTCGCCGCCGCCACGACCGCCGCGCCCTTCCTCGCCGATCCCGTCGTGGTGCGGGGCGAACCCGGGACGCTGCCCCGCCTCGGCGACGTCGCGGACGGGGTCGACGTCGTGGCCTGGCCGCACAACGAGACCTCCACCGGGGTGATGGCCCCCGTCGAACGGCCCGCCGGCCCGGCGCCGGAGCGGGGCGGGCCGCTGGTCGTCGTGGACGCGACGTCGGGGGCCGGGGGCCTGCCGGTCGACCTCGCCCAGACCGACGCCTACTACTTCGCCCCGCAGAAGGCGTTCGCCTCCGACGGGGGCCTGTGGATCGCGGTGCTGTCGCCGGCCGCCCTGGAGCGCGTCCACGAGATCGGCGCGAGCGGCCGCTGGACGCCCGCCTCGCTGGACCTGTCGATCGCGGTGGAGAACTCGCGCAAGGACCAGACGTACAACACCCCGGCCGTGGCGACGCTGGTGCTGCTCGCCGAGCAGGTCGAGTGGATGCTCGCCCGGGGCGGACTGGACTGGGCCACCGCGCGGACGGCCGAGAGTTCCGCGCACGTCTACGACTGGGCGCAGCGGCGGGAGTGGGCCAGCCCCTTCGTCGCCGAACCCGCGGCGCGCTCGCAGGTCGTCGCCACGATCGACCTCGACCCCTCGATCGACGCCGGTGCGGTGCAGGACGTGTTGCGGGACAACGGGATCCTCGACGTCTTCCCGTACCGCAGCCTGGGCCGGAACCAGGTGCGGATCGGGCTGTTCCCGGCCGTGGACCCCGCGGACGTGCGGGCGCTGACGGCGTGCGTGGACCACGTGGTGGAACGACTGAGGAAAGCCTGACCTGCATTCTCGGTGGTGTTCAGGAAAGGCGTTCCTGGCTAGCGGTGACGCATTTCCCTGGCTAGTTTCGATCCATGGCGACCGTGAACCTGGACCTGACCCCGATCCACCAGTGCTCCGCCGAGGGCTGCACCTTCAACGCCTCGACGTCGTGCCACGCCCCGGCGATCACCGTGGGCGACCACGGCGCGAACCACTGCGCCACCTTCCTGGGCATCCCGACCAAGCACTCCCCGACGCGGGACGGGCACGTGGGCGCGTGTCAGCTCGCCGACTGCTCGCACAACTCCGACCTCACGTGCACCGCCGCGAGCGTCGAGGTGGGGGCGTCGGCCTCCGGCGGGACGGAGTGCCTGACCTACAGCGCTGCCTGAGCCCCGGCCGCGGTCCGCACCGCGGCGAGTTCGGGTTCCAGCATCCGGGCCAGGGCCGGTGAGACGCCCCACGTCCGCGTGAGCTCGTCGAACTCGGCCAGCAGGTCGGCCCGGGCGGCGGCGCGGGGAGCCGAGCCGTTCCGGACGGCGCGGATCAGCGCGTTGCGCGGGGTGTGCGCGGAGTCGATGAACTCCACGACCTCGACGCGGTACCCGAGCAGTTGCAGCACGAGCGAGCGCAGGGTGTCGGTGAGGACGTCGGCGAACCGTTCGCGCAGGATCGCGTGCCGCACCAGCGGGGTGCGGTTGCCGTGCAACTGCCGCTGCACGTCGCGGTGGCAGCACGGGGCGGCCAGGACCAGCGGCGCCCCCCAGCGGACCGCCCGCGCGAGGGCCTCGTCGGTCGCGGTGTCGCACGCGTGCAGCGCCATCACCACGTCCGGCGCGTCCGGGCCCCCGTAGGGTTCCGCGCCCGCGATCGAGCCGACGGCGAACTCCAGCCCGGGCAGCCCCGCCTCCGCCGCCGCGCGACGGCCGGTCGCCACGACGTCCTCGCGCACGTCGACGCCGACGGTGGTCAGGACCTTGCCCTCGGCCGCCGCCGCGTCCCCGAGCCAGCGGTGCGCCGCGAACGTGAGGTAGGCGTTGCCGCAGCCGAGGTCCACGGCCCGCACCCGCTCACCGGGCCGGGACAGCACGGCCGGGGCCAGCGGGGCGAGCTGGCGGACGAACGCCTCCACCTGCCGCCGCTTGTCGCCGCCGGCCCCCAGGACGCGGAACAACGGGTCGTCGGGGTCGACGAGCCGGTTCTTCGCCTTGTCGTGCCCGGCCGGACCCGCCTGGTGCCGGGCGGCGGCGCGGTGGACCTGCGCCTCGCCCTTCTTGGTCACGCGGACCTGCACGACCTCGGTCGCCGTCTCGACGTGCAGGTTGCCGTAGGGCTCGGCCAGCAGGTCGTCGACCGCTTCGCCGGCCGCGTCCACCGGCACGTTGCGGGTGGAGACGACGGGGCCGGTGCGGGCGGTGAACTGCAGGTGCGGACCGGCCTTGAGCAGCACCGGGCGCACCTCGACCCGTTCGGCGGCCGGTGGTTCGGTGCCCTTGCGCCGCCCGGCCGCGACGGCCCGGGCCAGGTGCGGAGCGTCCAGCAGCAGGGTCCGGACGTCGGCCAGGGCGGAGGTCAGGTCGGTGGGCACGCCTCCCATTGTCCGCCCGCCCGACGGCCGCGGACTACGCCGCGGCCGTGTTCCGCTCGCCGTCCCGCTCGTCGTCCCGCTCGTCGTCCCGTCCGCCGTCCCGTCCGCCGTCGCGCAGCGGGACCAGCCGCACGTGCGGGGACCCCTTCCAGGAGTACCGCACCCGCACCCGGGCCCGGCGCAGCAGGAACACCCCGGCGCCGACGGCCACCACGACCGAGGGGATCGAGCCGACGAGGATCGACCACTCGGGGCCGAACCGGGTGCCCATCCACCCCACGAAGGGCCCACCGACGACGGTGCCGCCCTGCATGAGCGACATGTAGATCGCCATGACCCTCCCGCGCATGGCGGGTTCGGTGCCCAGCTGGACGGTCGCGTTGGCAGCCGTCAGCAGCGTCAGGGAGGCCAGCCCCATGAACGGCAGGACGAGCAGGTACAGCGCGTACGACGGCATGAGGGCCGCGAGCGAGGCCAGGACCCCGAAGGCGAGGGCGGCGCCGATCACCAGGCGGTGCCGGGGGCGTTCGCGGCGGGCGGCGACCAGAGCCCCGGCGAGGGAACCGACCGCGAGCACCGTGCCCGCCAGCCCGTACCCGGCCGAGTCCGTCCCGAACTTCACGCTCGTCATGAGCGCGCTGGTGAGCTGGAAGTTCAGCCCGAACGTCCCGACGACGCCGACGAGGGCGAACATCGCCAGCAGGTCCGGCCGGGCACGCACGTAGGCCAGGCCCTCGCGCATGCCCCCGGTGCCCCGGGCCGGTCTGGCCCGCGGCGCGGGCTCGGCGGGCCGCATGAGGTGGAGCATGAGGAGGGGGGCCAGGAACGAGGCCGCGTTCAGCACGAACACCGGCCCGGTGCCGATCCAGGCGATGAGGACCCCCGCCAGGGCGGGGCCGATGAGCCGGGCGGAGTTGAACGAGGCCGAGTTCAGGCCGATGGCGTTGGGCAGGTCCTCACGGGGGACGAGCTGCCCCACGAAGGTCTGGCGGACCGGGCCGTCGATCGCCGAGGCGCACCCCAGCAGGACGGCGAGCACGTAGACGTGCCACAGCTGCGCGGCCCCGCTCATCACCAGGACGCCCAGGACGAGCCCGAGGAACCCCATGACGGCCTGGGTCACCATGAGCGTGCGGCGCTGGTCGAAGCGGTCGGCGATGGTCCCGGCCAGGGGGGCGAGCAGGAGGATCGGCCCGAACTGCAGGCCGGTCGTGATGCCGCCGGCGGTGCCGGAGCCGTGGGTCAGGACCTGGATGACGAGCCAGTCCTGGGCCACGCGCTGCATCCACGTGCCGACGTTGGACACCAGGGAGCCGCTGATCCAGAGCCGGTAGTCGCGGTGCCGCAGGGAGCGGAAGGTCTGGTTCACTCGCTGACCACCCGCGTCAGGAGGGCGGCGGCCTCGGCCAGGGTGGCCCGTTCGGCGGGGCTGAGGTCCTCCAGGCGCCGGCTCAGCCACTCCGCCCGGCGGGCCCGGGTCTGCAGGACGACCTGCCGGCCGGCGTCGGTGACGGCCACGAGCACCTGCCGGCCGTCGTCGGGGTGGTCGGTGCGCGAGACGAGCCCGGCCTCGACGAGGGAGGTGATGGTCCGCGTCATCGAGGGGGGCCGGACGTGCTCGGCCTCGGCGAGCTCACCGGGCGTGCGGGGCCCGCCGTTGACGAGGTGGGCCAGGACGGAGAACTGCCCGTCGGTGAGGTCGTCGAGGCTCTTCTGGGCCCGCAGCCGCCGGGCGGTGCGCAGCAGCGAGATGCGCAGGTCGACGGCGAGGCGGTCCAGCGCGACGTCCTCGGGGGCCGGGCGGGAGGGGGTGTGCACGGTGCCCGCACCCGGGGACTCGGGGGAGGTGGGTGGTGGCATGGGGACACCATAGTCCTTGCCTTTGCTAATTACCACCGCGAAAGACCGGGCGCGACTCCCGAACAGGTTCCCCCGTGGTGCACTCGGCGTTAGTATCAGTCACGTTGCGTAATAATCCTGCGGACTCCGGGTCCGCGTGGTGGAGGGTGGGCCGGGACGTGAGCGGATCGTCGGCGACGTCGGCCACCCTGCGGGCGCGACGGGCCCTGCAGCGGGCGGCCGCGGCCGTCGCCCGGGACACCCCGGGGGACACCGGGTTCGGCGGCGACCAGCACGACCGCATCGACCTGTCGGGACCCGCACCCGCCTCGCCCGACCTCGCCGGCGTGCTCCTGCGCGCCCAGCGCCGCTTCACCGACTGCACCGACGTCGCGGCCCTGGCCGGGGAGCTCGTCGAGGAGGTGTGCGCGGCCGGGTACGCGCGGGTCCTCCTCCTGGAGACCGTGGCCCGCTCCCGGCACCGCGAGCTGGAGGTGCTCGCCGCCGGTGGTGACCTCATGCTCGTCCCGGGCCAGCGGATCACGGGCGCCGACCTGACGCGGATGTCGCCCGTGGCCGTCGTCGAACTCGTCCCCGGCCACCCCCGCGCCCCGCGCCTGGCGGCCTGGGGGCCCGGTGGGGCCGCGGCCGCCGGCGCCACCCGGCTGGAACTGCTCGCCGGGTCCGCCGGGGCGGCCTGGCGCGCCCTGGTCGCCACCGCCGACGCGGCCCGGGCCGACCGCGAGGCGGCCGGGGCACGGCTGGTGCTGTCCGGGGCGCTGCGCCTGGCGGGCCTGGGGTCCTGGTCCTGGGACCCCGCCAGCGGGGTCGTGACCCTCGACGACCGGTTGCGGGAGGTGCTGGGCCTGTCCGCCACCGACCCCGACCCCGACCTGGAGACCTGGCGCGCGCGCATCCACCCCGACGACCGCGGACCGTTCACCGGGGTCGAGGACCCCGCCGCCCACGCCGGGACCTCCGCCCCCTACCCGTTCCGCGTGACCTCCCCCGACGGGCGCGAGCACACCTTCCTCGGGATGAGCGTGCCGCTGGCGACGAGGAGCTCCAGCGTCGTGCAGGGCCTCGTCCTCGACGTCTCGGCCGAGGAGAAGTCGACCGGCGAACTCGTCCGCCTGGCCCAGTGCGACTCCCTCACCGGGCTGGCCAACCGGTCCGTGCTCGACGTCCGCCTCGCCGAGGCCCTGGAACGCGCCACCGCGCAGGACGCCGTCGCGCTCGTGCTGCTCGACCTGGACCGGTTCAAGCTCGTCAACGACACCCTCGGGCACCAGATCGGCGACGCGCTGCTGCGCCAGGTCGCCGTCCGGCTGCAGGACGCCGCCCCGCCCGGGGCCGTCCTGGCCCGCCTCGGCGGGGACGAGTTCGTCGTCATGGTGCCCGGGGTCGGCCGCGTCGAGGCCGCCTCCCTCATGGCCCGCGACGTCCTGCGCCGGCTGCGCGCCCCGATGCTGCTGCCCGGCCTGCCCGAACCCTTCGTCTGCACCTCCAGCGCCGGCATCGCCCTCGGCCACGACGGCACCGCCGACGACCTGTTCCGCAGCGCCGACATGGCCCTGTACCGGGCCAAGGACGGTGGCCGGGACCGCGTCGCCGTCTACGACTCGGCCATGCGCGAGGAGGCCCAGGCCCGGCACGTCGCCGAGCACCGCGTCCGGCGGGCGCTGCGCACCGACGGGTTGCGCGTCGTGTGGCAGCCCATCGTGGACCTGCGCACGTCCGAGCTCGTGGCCGCCGAGGCCCTCGTCCGGCTCGAGGACCCCGTCGAGGGGATCCTGGAACCCAAGCACTTCGTCGACACCGCCGAGGACACCGGGCTCATCGTCGACGTCGACACCTGGGTCCTGCAGGAGGTCCTGCGGCAACTGCGGGAGTGGCGCCGCGACGGCGTCGGCCTGCAGGTGTCCTTCAACGTCTCGGGCAAGACGCTGGAGCACCCCGCGTTCGCGCACCGCCTCGCCCACAGCGTGGAGTCGACCGGCGCCTCGGGCAGTTCGCTGCTGGCCGAGGTCACCGAACGCACCCTCATCGACCTGTCGACCTCCACGCGCGCCAGCCTGGGGGAACTGCGCAGCATCGGCGCCCGCGTCGGTCTCGACGACTTCGGGACGGGGTACTCCTCGTTGTCCTACCTCGACCGGTTCCCCCTGAGCTTCCTCAAGATCGACATGAGCTTCGTCCGCCCGCTGGGTTCCTCCGACCGCGCCGAGGCCGTCGTCCGGGCCCTCATCAGCCTCGCCCACGCCCACGGCATGGTCGTCACCGCCGAGGGCGTGGAGACCGAGCTGCAGGCGAGGATGCTGCGGGACATGGGGTGCGACCGGGCCCAGGGGTGGTTGTTCGGCCGCCCGGTGGAGGCCGGCCGGCTGCCCACCGGACCGGTCACCGCCTCACGTCCCTAGCGCGCGGCCCACCCGGGAGATCTCTACGCGCCGATCTTCGAGAAGCTGCCCGGGTGCAGGACGTGCTGCAGTGCAGCCGGTCGCGCGGCCAGCGGCGGCTCCGGCGTGCCCGCGTGGCGCAGTTCCCCGCACGGATCCGTCCTCGACGGCCTCGGACAGCGCGCCGTCGTCGCTCCCGACGCCCGTGAGTTCCGCACCGGCGAGCGCGAACGACTGCAGCGCGGTGAGGTAGCTGGGCTCCTCCGCCGCGACGACCGAGCCGGGGGAGGGCAGGGCCGTCGTGAGGATAGTCGGCGCCCGCTGGAACCCGTCGTGACGTGCAGGTCGTCCGGGGCGGTCGGTAGGCCGCGCCGCGTCAGTTGGTCCGCCACCGGGTCCTGCAGCCGCGGGTCGCCCTCGGTCGCGGACGGGGGAGGGACGGACCTACGGACAGGCGGGGGACGGTGGGACGCGACCGGGGTGCGGAACGCTGCCCGCGATCCTGCGCCCGCCCGGGGCGGGGTTCAGACGCGGTGCACGTGCGCGGCGTCGGCCTGGGCGAGGGGCCGGAGCACGACCTTGTCGAGGTCGACGTGCGGTGGGCGCGTCACCGCGAACGCGATGACGTCCGCGACGTCCTCCGCGCTCAGCGGGGTCAGCCCGTCGTAGACCTCGTCCGCCGCCTCCTGCGAGCCGAGCCGGACGAGGGAGAACTCCGTCTCCACCAGGCCCGGGGCGATCTCGGTGACGCGGACGGGTTCGCCGAGCAGTTCCTGACGCAGCGTGCGGACGAGGGCGTTCACGCCGTGCTTGACGGCCGTGTACCCGCCGCCGCCGGGATACACCTCGAACCCGGCGATGGAGCCGAGGACGACGACGTGCGCGTTGCCCCCGCGGCGCATCCCCGGCAGCAGGGCCTGGTGCACCCGCAGGACGCCGACGACGTTCGTGTCGTACATCGTCTTCCAGCCCTCGGGGTCACCGTTCTCGACGGGATCGGTGCCCAGCGCGCCGCCCGCGGAGTGCACGACGACGTCGACGTCCCCGACCTGCGCCGCCATCGCGGCCACCGACTCCGGGTCCGTCACGTCGAGCGCGACGGCCGTGCCGCCCACCTCCTGCGCCAGCGCCTGCAACCGGTCCACCCGCCGCGCCGCCGCGATCGTCGAGAACCCGGCGGCGGCCAGGGCCCGCACCGTGGCGGCCCCGATGCCGCTGCTCGCCCCGGTGACCAGGGCCGTGCGGCCGGGGGCGTTCTCGGTGTGCGGCGGGAAGGGCTGGGAGGAGGCCATGTCGTCATCCCACCAGACCGGGTCGGGGGTCGGCGCGCCGGGACCGCCGTCTGCCGGGTGGGCGTGCGTGCCGGCGGGGCCTCGGGGCTGGCGCAGTCCCCCGGGTGAGTCAAGGGCACCGGGTGCGACCCCGGCGGCGGAAGCGGCGGGGCCCGCGGGAGACCCACTACCGGCTGGGGACGAGGCTGTTCGGGGTCTTGGTGGCGCTGTTCATCGTCGGGTTGTTCGCCTACGCGGTGGTCGACGACCCCACGGACCCCGACGAAGTGCTGGGTGTCGCCTCCGCCCTCCTCTTCGGCGTCTTCCGGGCCGCCGTCGCGCCGCGGGTGAGGATCCGCGGGAGCCGGGTCGTGGTCGTCCAGCCCTGGGCGGTGGTGGTCGTGGAGCAGAGCCACTACGTGGGGGTCCACGAGGACGGAGGTGGGCTCACCCTCGACGTGGTCGGGCGAGAGGTGGACGTCTTCGCCTTCTCGGGGTCGCTGCTGGCCTCGCTCCTGGGGGACCCGCCGAAGCGGCGACTGGTCCGTGCGCTGGGGCAGTGGAGTCGTGGCGGGAACGACGGCCCCGTCGACGCCGGGGGCGAGCCGCGACCCGGCGTGTGGCCGGTGGTCCGGCAGTGCCTCGTGTTCCTGGGAGGGGGTCAGGTCCTCGCCCTCCTCGTGCCGGTCGTGCGGTGACCCCGGCCACTCCCCGGCCCAGGTCCACCGCCGGGCGATCGACTGGGGGACACTGGCCGGGTGCCGCTGTTCCTGCCCCCGTCGAAGGCGAAACCGCCCCCGCCGCCGCTGACGACCGACGACCGCCGCGCCGTCCTCGTGGGGCTGGGCGTCTGGGCGCTGCTCCTCGTCGTCGCCCTCGTCGTGCCGGAGGTGCGCTCGACGGGGGAGGGCCGCTGGCTCGGCTCGTGCATCGCGGGGATCGTGCTCGGGCTCATCGGTCTCGCGCACGTGCACCGCCGCGAGCGGCGCTCACGCTGACGGGCACCGCCCCACGCCGTCTGGTCCGGCCCGCCGCAGGCTGATTCTCGGTGGCCCACGAGGTGCCAGGCGTGCAGGAACGCTGCACCCATCGGACGACACGCCGAGGATTGAGCCTCGTCCCCGGGCGGGTCGCTCGAGGGGTGCAGCGTTCTTGCACGCCCTGACCGGTCCCGGTCCACCCTGCGCGCCTGCTGGCCGCGGCACGGTCACCTCAGCCCCGGCAGCTCCTCCGCCAGCACTCGTGCGGCGAGGCCGGCGTCGTCCCCGAGGAGCCCGACCAGCGCCGCCCGCGCCCACCAGACGCCCGCTGACGCCGCGAGTCCCGCGGCCGCACCGGCGACCGACGTCGCCAGGACCTCGCCGTCCCGCACCCAGAACGCCACGGGGACGCCGTCACACGTCAGCTCGCCCACCTCGGTCCACGTCCGCGCCAGCCCGGGCACGAGGGCGTGGGCGGCGGCGGGGACGCCCCTCTCGACGCCGGCGGGGTGGGCGAGGTCGCCGTCCGCCCGGTCCGAGGCGAGGTCGAGGTCGAGCAGGTCGGCGACCCGGACGGCGTGCGCCGCGGGGACGAGCAGGCGCGGGCCGAGGTCGGTCCGCTGCGCCCACACCGCGTCGTCGGGGACGACGACGTCGGCGGTGTCCACGGGGACGGGAACACCGTCCGCATCGAGGGCGGCCAGTCGCGCGACGTCGAGCTCCGCGGCCTCGTCGACGGCGCGGGCGAGGGCGCTCCACAGGCTGAGCAGGTCGGCGGCCGTGGGACCGCCGGGTCTGCCGGCCTCCTGGGCCGATCGGCGGAGCAGGCTGGCCAGGTCGGCGGTGCCGGCGGTGGCGAGGTCGTCCAGCACGCCGAGGGCGCGGCGGACGGGGCCGGGCAGCACGGTCAGCCAGTCGGGGCCGGGCGGCAACCAGGCGGGGGCCGAGCCCGCCGCATCGCGGACCACGTCGGCGCACGGTCCGTGCCGGCGCAGCCACCACGCGGTGAGCCCGGGACGGCGGTGCCGGCCGAGGACCCAGTCCGCGGTGAGGGCCCGCGACCCCTCCGGTTCCTCGGCCAGCGCGGCGAGCACGTCGGGCCACGCGTCCGCGACGAGGTCGAGGTCGCGGACGGCGACGACCCCCTCGACGGTCGTCCCCTCCGGGGCCTCGTGGACGACGTCCGCCCAGACCTCCTCGACGTACTCCGCGATGTCCGCGAGCCCGCGCTCGGCGGCCTCCTCGAGGGCGGCGGGGTCGGCCAGGTCCAGCGCGGGCAGGGCGACGAGCGCCGGCCCGCTCAGCACACCGACCGCTCGCAGGACGTCGGACCCCCACTCCTGCAGCAGGTCCGGGTGCACCGGAGCGACCTCGGCCGGGTTGTAGGCCCGCGCGGCGAGGGTGCCGGGGACGACGAGCGACCCCGCCGGGGCCAGGTCGTCGGCGTCGTCCGGCAGTGCGAGGTCGGCCAGCCACGGCAGGTCCCGCGCCACCCGGTCGGCGGTCGCCGGGTCCGGAGCACCGGGGCCCACGACGGCCTCCACGACGGCCAGCACCGCCTCGGCCACCGCGTCGGGGTCCTCGGCGTCGGGGGAGGCCGCGACCGCCGCGCGGACGGCGGGGTCGGTGAGCAGGGCCCACGGACCGCCCTCGCGGGCGCCGAGCCGCACGAGCAGGTCGCGGGCGGGACCGTCGGTGACAGCGGGGTCGACGACCCGCAGCCCGTGCTGAGCCAGCACCTCTGCGGTGACCGGGTCGAGGGGGTCCGCCCCGTCGGGCGCGACGTCGAGGAGCACGAGCCCTCGCGCACCGTGGACCCGGCGGCCGTCGAGCAGCGGCACGGCCAGACCGCTCATGGCCTCCCGGGCCACGGGGTCGGCCGCGGCCAGCGGGGCCAGCGCGGTGAACAGGGCCAGGCTGCCGGCGCGGTCCTGACCGGGCAGGACGTCCAGCACCTCGGCCAGGCCCATCCGCACGACGCCGAGCTCGGTCAGCACCCGGTCCGCCCCGCGCGGCGCGGCGACGAGACCGGCGAGCGCCGGGGCCAGGGCGGCGAGGAGTGCCGGGTCGTCGGCGCCCGGGCCGGTCAGCGCGACGGCCGAGGACGGCCGCACCGGCAGCGGGGCGCCGTCGACGCGCTCGACGCACAGCAGCAGCGGGACGTCGCGGGCGCGCTCCAGGACCCGCCGGCGCAGCTCGGCGTCGACCCGGCCCGCGGCGGCCCCGTACGGGACCAGCGCCAGCGCGTCGCCGCTCTCGGCGGCGACCTGCGCGAGCAGCTCGCCGTAGGCGTCCGCGGCGGCGTCCAGGAGGACGTCGGTGGCCCGGCCCGGGGCCGGGCGCCGCCGGTCCGGGCCGAGGGGGAACGTGCCGACGAGCAGGGCCCGCCACGGCAGGTCCTCGTCGGTGGGGGTGGGCGCGCACAGCACCCCCGGGGACCGGGCGCCCTCGTCCACCGGCAGCGCCCACGCGAGCTGCCAGCCCAGGCGACGCCGGTCCTCCACCCCGCGACCGGCGACGTCGGCGGGGTCGAACCGCCCGGCCCGCCGCAGCACCCGCCAGCGGTCGGTGACGTCGGCGACGCGCACGGGTGCCGTCCCGGGCCGTTCCACGACGACCTCGGCCAGCCCCGGCAGCGCGAGCAGCAGCACGTCGCCGCCCCCGCCGGCGAGCTCGTCGAGCTGGGACTCCACGAGGGCCCGCGCGGCGCCGTCGCGCAGCGGCAGCTCCACGACCGTGTCGTGGCCGGTCGGGACGGCCGCGGCGTCGGGGGCGGGGAAGGGCAGCCGCAGCGCGGCCACGTGACCGTCGCGGGCGGTGAGCTCGGCCACCGCCCCGGGACTGCCCGACCGCCGCACGAGGTCGGCGGAGTCGCCGCGGGAGAAGCGGACCGACCCCTGACCCGAGCGCAGCGCGGGGGAGTCGGTGACGGCCAGGACGGCGGCGAACCCGACGCCGAAGCGGCCCACCGACCCGCTCCCGTCCCGGTCCGCGCCCGCCTTGGCGCTCGCCCGCAGGGTGGACAGCCCCTCGACGCCGGCCGCGGTCAGCGGGGCGCCGGTGTTCGCGGCCAGGAGCGTCCCGGGACCGCCGCCGGGGTCGTCGAGCAGGCGCAGCAGGAGGCGGCCGGGGACGGCGGCCGCGGTCGCGGCGTCGGCGGCGTTCTGGGCCAGCTCCACGACGAGCCGGTCGCGGTAGGCGCCGAGGGCGGCGTCCTCCTCGGCGTTCGCGTCCTCGCGCAGCCGGGCCGGGGAGGCGTTCCAGGCGGCGAGGACGCGCTCGCGGCGGGCGGCGGTCCCGAAGGGGTCGGGCGCGGTCAGCTCCTCGCCCCGGTCACGTCCTCGCCCGACCCGGACCCCTCCGCCTGCGGTGCAGCCGGTTCCGGTGCCTCCGCCGTGCCGGAGCCGGTCGCGGTGGTCTCGGTGGTCGCAGCGGTCTCGACGAGGTCGAGGGCGTCGGGGGACAGGTCGTCCACGACCGGCGTGGACGGCTCGTCGGGGGTCACCTCGACGTCGGTCTCGCTGTGCGCGCCGCACCCGTGGTCGGCGCTGACGACGCGGCCGTCCTCGGGCGACCACTCGCTCGCGCAGACCCCGAAGACCTGCCGCAGCGACCCCGGCAGCGCCAGGAAGAACCCGCACGTGGAGCACTGCCCCTTGGCGTTCTCGGCGATCTCGGTGCGCGGGCCGCGGTCGCCCTCGTACCAGCGCCTGGCGGCCTCGTCGCGGCCCAGCGGGGACAGCACGCGCTCGCGGCCGAGCCCGAGCTCCTCGAAGGCGACCCGGTCGACGTCCTCCTCGCCGGTCTCCTCGAAGCCCTGCATGAGCAGCGGGTCGTCGGCCGTGCGCGGCAGGGTGTCCTGCGGGCCGACGTCGCCGGGGGCGAGCCGCTGCGCCCACGGCAGCCAGACGGGGGGCTGCAGCGCGTCCTCACCGGGCAGGAGGCAGACCTCGCTGACGGTGACGTTGCGGGCGCGCGAGGCGCGGGTGACGGTGACCGTCCAGCGCCAGCCGCGGTAGCCCGGCAGCAGGCAGGCGAAGGTGTGCCCGACGACGCGGTCGCCCTCGGGCGCGGCGCCGAGGTGCTCCCCGACGGTGCCGTCCTCGGCGACCTCCTCGGCCGCGGCGCGGGCCAGGTCCACGGCCCCGGCGGCCGCGGCGTCCAGCGTGGGCTTGCGGGGCCGCCGCGCCCGCTTGGCCGGCGCGGTGACGGTCCCCTCCTCGACGGCGTCCTCGCTCACGCTCACGCCTCGAGGTCGTCGGCGACGGCCCGCAGCACGGCGGCGGTCTTGCGCGCCCCGGAGGCGTCGGGGTACCGGCCCCGGCGCAGGGAGCCCGAGACGCCGTCGAGCAGCTTGATGAGGTCCTCCACGATCGGGACCATGTCCTCGGGCTTCTTGCGCGTGGCGCGGCTCACCGAGTGCACCGGGTCCAGGACGCGGACCGACAGCGCCTGGTTGCCGTTCTTGCCCTGCACGACGCCGAACTCCACGCGCGTGCCCTTCGCGAGCGTCGCGGAGCCCGCGGGCAGCGCCGAGGCGTGCACGAACACCTCCTCACCGCCCTCGGCGGCGAGGAAGCCGAACCCCTTGTCGGCGTCGAACCACTTGACCTTGCCAGTCGGCACGAACTTCTCCAGCCTGCGGTGCCGGGCGCCGCGGGGGTCCGCGCGCACCGGCGGGTGCGTCCAGTGTCTGAGCGGCCCCGGCGTCCGGCCGGCCGTGAGGCCGGCGCTCCGTGGCCGTCGGTCCAGGTTAACCGGGCAGCGGTGCCGCCCGCTCCCCCTCGCCCCGGGCGCCGCCCGCGCGCAGGTCCTGCACGTGCGTGGCCAGCCAGTCGGGGAAGTCCTCCAGGCGGGGCAGGACGACGTCGGCGCCGGCGTCGAGGAGGGCGGCGGTGTCGTGGGCGCCGGTCGGCACCCCCACGGCCACGGCCCCGGCCACGGCGGCGGCCCGCACGTCCCCGGGGTGGTCCCCGACGTAGGCGGTCGCGCCGAGCTGGGCCAGCCGCGCGCCCTTGTCCTCGGCGAACAGGTCGCCCGCGACGTCGGCCTCCCGGACCGCGCCGGCCAGTCCCGCCACCGCCAGCACCCGGTGCACGTTCGGGGTGTGCTTGGCGCTGACGACGACGCTGCGCCCGCCGTGGGCCGCCGGGGCCGCCAGGGCGGTGGCCGCCCCGGGGTAGGCGCGCACGGACTCGATGCCCAGGGAGGGGTACAGGGCGCGGTAGCGCGCCTGCAGCACCTCCAGCTCCTCCGGCGGCGTGCCGGGGGCCAGCCCGGCCAGGATGAGGTCCAGCGGCAGCCCCGCGTAGGGCCAGGTGTCGGCGACGGTCACCGTCACCCCCACCTCGGCCAGGACCGCCCCCAACGTGGCGGCGATGCCGTCGCGGGAGTCCACGAGGGTCATGTCGAGGTCGAAGCCGACCACCGGCACCCGCGGGGACCGGCCCCCCGCTGCCGCGGCGTCGGCGGCGGGTGGGGCGTCGGTGCGGGGCTCGGGCGGGCAGGCCGGCGCGGACGTCATGGGGCGACCCTACGTGGCGCCCGCACGGTCCCGACCCCGAGCGCGGAGGCGTGATCACGCGGTGAGAGGCTGCCGACGCCGGTTGCGCACCCCTGGGAGCTGCGCGAAGGTCACGGGTGCGAGGCGGTCGCCAGCGGTCGCGATCCGCCCCGCGCCGAGCACCGCTGACGAGGAGAAGGCATGGCTGACTACACCCTTCCGGATCTGCCCTACGACTACTCCGCGCTCGAGCCCCACATCTCCGGGGCGATCATGGAGCTGCACCACGACAAGCACCACGCCACCTACGTGACCGGTGCCAACACCGCCCTGGAGAAGCTGGCCGAGGCCCGCTCCAAGGACGACCTGGCCACGGTCAACCTGCACGAGAAGAACCTGGCCTTCAACCTCGGCGGCCACGTCAACCACTCCGTGTTCTGGCCCAACCTGTCCCCGGACGGCGGCGACAAGCCGACCGGTGAGCTGGCCGCCGCCATCGACGCCGACTTCGGCTCCTTCGACGGTTTCCAGAAGCACTTCGCCGCCACCGCCCTGGGCATCCAGGGCTCGGGCTGGTCGATCCTGGCCTGGGACTCCATCGGCCAGAAGCTCATCAACGTCCAGCTCTACGACCAGCAGGGCAACCTGGCCCTGGGCCTGGTCCCGATCGTCGTGCTGGACATGTGGGAGCACGCGTTCTACCTGGACTACAAGAACGTCAAGCCCGACTACGTCAAGGCCTGGTGGAACGTCGTGAACTGGGCCGACGCCCAGGCGCGCTTCGACCGCGCCCGCACCCAGACCAACGGCCTCATCGTCCCCTGACGACGACGGCCGCCGGTCGGCGGTGAGCGAGGGGCGGGACCCGGCCGGGTCCCGCCCCTCGTTGCGTCCGCGGTGGGGTGGGCGCCGGGTCTGCGGCGGGAGCGGTACCGGGCCGGTCCCGCGGCTGCACCCACGGCTGCACCGACGTGGGGACGGGCGGGGGACCGGGTGTGGGGCCGGGGGTCAGTCCCGCGCCGCCGGCCCCGGGCCGGCGGGCAGGTGCCGGTCGAGCACGGCGAGGAAGGCGCGGGTGGCGGCCGAGGCCCCGTCGCCGGCGTGCAGGACCGAGCTGCGGCGCGCGGGCCCGTCGACGACCGCGACCGTGTGCAGCCCGGCGCGGTCGAGCACGGCCGAGGCCGGCAGCAGCGCCGTCCCGGTCCCGCGGCGCACCAGGTCCAGCACGAGACCGACGTCGTCGGACTCCACCACGACGTCGCGCACGAGGCTGGCGGCCGCGAACGCGGCGTCGGTCTGGCGCCGGCCGCCGGTGCCGGCGGGGAAGTCGACGCAGGGCCGGGCCGCGACGTCGCGCAACCGCACGCGGCGCCGCCCGCGCCAGGGGTCCCCGGCCGCCACGACCGCGACGTGGCGCTCGACCGCCAGGAGGCGCCGCTCGACCCCGGCGGGCGGTTCGGCCATCGCCAGCCCGACGAAACCCACGTCCAGGGAGCCGTCGGCGACCCCGGCCAGGGTGGTGTCGCTGCCCTGGACCGCGACGTGGGCGCGGACCGCGGGGTGGTGCCGGAGCAGGTCGGCCAGGACGTCGGCCAGGCGGACCTCCGGCAGCGTGGGGACGGTCCCGATGCGCAGCCGGCCGGCGACCGCGCCACCGGCCGCGACGACGTCGGTGCGCAACCGGTCCAGCTCGGCGAGCACGGTGCGGGCGCGGGGCAGCAGGGCGGCCCCGGCGGCCGTCAGCCGCACCCGGCGGCTGGTCCGCTCGAACAGCCGGGTCCCGAGCTCGGCCTCCAGGGTGGCGACCTGGTGGCTCAGGGCGGACTGGGCCATCCCGAGCTGCGCGGCGGCGCGCGTGAAGTGCAGGTCGGCGGCCACGGCCAGGACGCACTGCAGCTGCGCGGGGGTCACGCCCGCCAGTCTCGCGCCGGGGCCGCACCCGTGTCGATCGTGGAACGCGATCGGTGACCGGGGGTCGATCGCTTGGACACCACGAGGGCGCGGGCGCACGATGAGGCCCGTGCTCACCCGCCCGCTGCTGCTGCTCATGGCCGTCACGACCGGTCTGACCGTCGGCGGCAACTACGTCAACCAACCGCTCCTGGACACCATCGCCTCCGACGTCGGCGTCGACGACGCCCGCGCGGCCGCCCTCGTGACCGTCTCGCAGGTCTCCTACGGCCTCGGGCTGCTGCTCGTCGTCCCCCTGGGCGACCTGCTGGAACGACGCCGGCTCCTGGTCGTCCTGGCCCTGCTGGCCGCGGCCGGGCACGCGGTCTGCGCGCTCGCGCCGTCCTACGCCGTGCTCGCCGTCGGCACCGCCGTGGCAGGGGTGTTCTCGGTCGCGGCCCAGGTCCTCGTCCCGTTCGCGGCCGAACTGGCCGAACCCGGCCGGGAGGGGCGGGCCGTCGGCACGGTGATGAGCGGGTTGCTCATCGGGGCCCTGCTGGCGCGCAGCGTGTCCGGGGCGCTGGCGGAGGTGGGGGACTGGCACACGCCCTACGCGCTGGTCGCGGTGGGGCTGCTCGTCATCGCGGTCCTGTTGCGCCGCGAGCTGCCCCGCAGCGTGCCGGGAGGCACCGGCGGGTACCTGGCCACGCTGGCCTCGGCCGCGCGCCTGGTCGCCGAACTCCCGCGGTTGCGCACCCGCGCCCTGCTCGGGGGGCTGGGTTTCGCCGGCGTCTCCGTCCTGTTCGCGACGATGACGTTCCTGCTCGCCGGTCCGGGTTTCGGGTTGTCCGAGCTGCAGATCGGACTCGTCGGGCTCGCGGGGGTGGCGGGGGCGGCGATGGCCTCCTACGCCGGACGGATGGCCGACGCCGGCCGCGGGCAGTGGGCCACCGGCATCGGCGCCGTCGGTCTCGTCGCCACCTGGGGTCTGCTGGGGCTGTCCAGCTCGGTGTGGCTGACCTCGCTGCTGCTGTTCGTCCTCGGGTTCGGCCTGGCGGACATGTTCCTGCAGGCCGTCCACGTCTCGAACCAGAACGTCGTCTACCCGCTGCGCCCGGACGCCCGGGCCCGGCTGAACTCGGTCTACATGACGACGTACTTCGCCGGGGGTGCGCTGGGGTCGGCCGCCGGGTCGGCGGCGTGGGGCGCGGGGGGCTGGTCCCTCGTCAGCGTCGTGGGGGCCGGGTTCGGGGTCCTCGTCGTCCTCGTGTGGCTGCTGGACCTGCGCCTGGAACGGGCGGGCCGGACGCTCAGCGCCGCCGGCGCCGGTAGCCGATGACCCCACCGACGGCGCCGACCACGACGACGGCGCCGATCCCGGCGGCGATGAGCCAGCGGTCGCCGTCGGAGGCCACCGGGTCCGACGGGTCCACCGCGGCCGGGCTCGAGGCGGTCGCACCGGCCCCCTCGCTCGGGGACGCCGCGTCCGTGGGGGCCGGTGAGGCGGGGGCCTGCGAGCCGCCGGCGGCCGCGGTCGCGGTGAAGGAGAAGCTGCCGGAGACGGGGTGCCCGTCGGAGGACGTGATGCGCCACTCGACCTGGTAGGTCCCCGCGGGCCGGGCCCCGGTGAGGGGTTCGCTGACGTCGGTGTCGACGATCTGCGGGTCCCCCCCGGACACGACGGTGCCGTCGGGGCCGGTGACGCGCACGAGGGTGCCCAGCGCCAGCGGCGTGGACGACATGGTCAGGACGACGGCGTCGGGGGCGGTGGCGACGGTGGCGCCGTCGGTGGGGTCGGTGGACTCCAGCCGGTCGTGGGCCGCGGCCGGTCCGGCGGTGGCCACCCCGCCGGCGAGGGCGAGGAACCCCGCGGCCAGCGCCAGCGGCACCCGGCGCGCGCCGGCGCGGGCCGGGTCGGGGGTGGCGGAGCGGGGGGCGGCGGTGGTCGACACGCGCCAAGACTACGGAGCGTCGGAGACGGCGGGAGGTCCGCCCCGGGCCGGGGCCGTGTCGGTCTTGACGGTTCGCCCGTCACCCGATTGGCTGCCCCGCGTCACGTCTTCACCGACTGTCACTTGCTGCACACTTCTAGTAATCCTCTCTTCGTGCCCCTGCTGGAGGCCACCGTGGTCGCCCGTCGTCCGCTCACCACTTCGGCGCTCGCGATGGGGGTGGGGCTCCTGCTGACCGTCGCGCCCGCGCTCCCCGCGACGGCCGCCCCACCCCCGGCCACCGCGCCGCCCTCGTCCCAGGCCGCCGACCGCACCTTCACCGACGGCGACTACGTCGTGACCCTCGCCCAGGACCCCATCGCCGGCTACGACGGCTCCCTGCCGGGCATCCCGCGGCTGAAGTCCGCCGGCGGGGACCTCGACCTGGCCCGGCCCACGACCCGCCGCTACCGGGACCTGCTGCTGTCGGCCCAGACGAAGGTCGCCGACGTCGTCGGCGCCGTCCCGCAGCAGCGGTACACCGTGGCGCTCAACGGGTTCAGCGCCCGCCTCACCGGCGCGCAGGCCAAGGAGCTGGCCGCCACGGCCGGGGTGGTCTCGGTCGCCCCCGACGTGACCCGGCACCTCGCCGACCCCGCCGAGGCCGGCGCCGGGAGCAGCCCGGAGACCGGCACCGAGACCGGCACCGAGTCCGGCACCGAGTCGGGTACCGATTCCGCGTCCGAGACCCGGTCCGGTACCGACCAGGCCACCGACCGCAGCGCGAGCACCCTCAAGGCCCCGGCCCGCGGCGCCCGCACCACGGCCGACTACCTGGGCCTGACCGGCCCCGGCGGCGTCTGGGACCGCCTCGGCGGGCCCGGGCAGGCCGGCCGCGGGGTCGTCGTGGCCGACCTCGACACCGGCCTGTGGCCCGAGCACCCCTCGGTCGCGGGCGCGAAGCTGCCGACTAGGGCCCCCGCGGACGACCCCCACGGGCCCTACCGCAGCGGTTCGACGATCCGCATGACCAAGGCGGACGGCGGCACCTACACCGGCGTCTGCCAGACCGGGGAACGCTGGTCGGCGTCGAACTGCTCGACCAAGGTCGTCGGCGCCCGCAGCTTCAGCGACGGTTTCCGCCAGGCCCACGCCCTGGGCGGGGAGGAGTTCGACTCCGCCCGCGACAGCGACGGGCACGGGACCCACACGGGCACGACCGCGGTCGGGCGCACCGGGGTTCCCGCCACGATCCGGGGCGAGGGGTACGGCGACGTCACCGGCATCGCCCCCGCCGCCGCCCTCGCCGTCTACAAGGTGTGCTGGACCAGCGAGGAGGGCGACAACGGGTGCCAGACCTCCGACCTCGTCGCCGCGATCGACCAGGCCGTCGCCGACAACGTCGACGTCATCAACTACTCCATCGGGTCCGACCCCTCGCCGGACCCGGCCGACCCGGTCGAGACGGCGTTCCTCGTCGCGGCCTCGGCCGGGATCTTCGTGTCGGCCTCGGCCGGGAACTCCGGTCCGGGGGCCTCCACCGTCGACCACCAGAGCCCCTGGGTGACCACCGTCGCGGCGGCCACCTCCGTCCTGCGCGAGGGCACCGTCGTCCTCGGCGACGGCACCAAGCTCGTCGGAGCCCGGTTGCAGCGCGAGCCGTTGCCGTCGGCGCCCCTCGTGCTGGGGTCGGCCGTGCGGATCCGGCAGGCCCCGGCCGATGACGCCGACAAGTGCCTCGACGGCTCGCTGGACCCGGCGAAGGCGAAGGGGAAGATCGTCGTGTGCGAGCGGGCCATCACCGCCCGCGTCGCCAAGTCCGCCGAGGTCGCCCGCGTCGGCGGGGCCGGGATGGTCCTCTACAACCCCGTCCCGAACTCCCTGGAACCCGACGCGCACACCGTGCCCACGGTCCACCTGGACACCCGGGAGGGGGAACGGCTCGTGGCCTACGTCCGCGGGCACCGCCGTCCCACCGCCTCCTTCCAGGCCGGGAACACGAGCGGGCGGCCCACCGCCACCCCCCAGGTCTCGGCGTTCTCCTCCCGCGGCCCGGCCCTCGTCGACGACGGGGACGTCCTCAAACCCGACGTCACCGCCCCCGGGTCCGGGATCGTCGCCGGGTACTCGCCCGTGGCCTCGGCCGACGGCGAGGACCTGTTCGCCCCGGAGTCCGGCACCTCGATGTCGGCCCCGCACGTCACCGGCCTGGCCGCCCTGCACCTCGCGGCGCACCCGGAGTTCACGCCCATGATGGTCAAGTCGGCCCTCATGACCACCGCGCGCGACGTCGTCTCCGCCTCCGGGCGGCCCGTGCGCCGGGTCCTGTCCGCCGGGGCCGGTTTCGTGGACCCGGCCGCGATGCTGACCCCCGGCCTCGTCTACGACTCCACCCCCCTGGACTGGCTGCGCTGGCTGGAGGGTTCCGGGGTCGACACCGGGACGGGTCTGGAGGCCGTCGACCCCAGCGACCTGAACCAGCCCTCGATCGCCGTCGGGGACCTCGTCGGCTCGCGCACCGTGACCCGGTCGGTCACGGCCGTCACGGGCGGGTTCTACTACGCGCAGGCGGACGTGCCCGGGTTCGACGTGCAGGTCCAGCCGAGCGTGCTGAACCTGCAGCCGGGCCAGACCGGGCGGTTCCGCGTGACCCTCACCCGGACCACCGCCCCGGTCGACCAGTGGTCCTCGGGGTGGCTGACGTGGACCGGCGGGGACCGTCTCACCGTCCGCTCGCCCGTCGCGCTCAAGCCGCTCACGCTCGGCGGGGTGCCGGCCGAGCTGACCGCGCCGGCGTCCAGGTCCGGGTCGGTCCGCGCGACCGTGCTGCCCGGCACCTCCGGCCCGCTGGACCTCACCACCGCCGGGCTGGTGGCCGGTGAGACCCGCCGCGGCCGGGTGGACCAGGGCGACGTCCGCGAGTTCCCCGTCACGATCCCCGAGGGGACGACCTTCACCCGGTTCGACCTCGTGGGGCAGCCCGGTTCCGACCTCGACCTGTACCTGTACACCGAAGGCGGCACGCTCGTCGGGCAGTCCGCGGCGGTGACCGCGGACGAGCGGATCGACGGGTTCGTCGAGCCCGGGCGGTACGTGCTGCAGGTCTCCGGGTACGCCGGCGCCGACGGCGGCCCCGACGCGGGGTACGCGCTGACGTCGTTCGTCCTCGGCGCCGGCCCCGGCACCGGGACCTTCCGGGTCGCCCCGGACCCCCTGCTGCTGGAGCAGGGGCGCCCGGCGACCCTCACGGCGTCGTGGCGGGGGCTGGACCCGGCCCGGCGCTACCTCGGGACGATCACCTACGGCGACACCGGCCAGCGGACGGTCCTCGCCGTCGGGTGAGGACCCGGCACGATCCCCGGACCACGGCCCGGTCACCTCGCGGAGGTGGCCGGGCCGTGCCGCGTCCGGGCACGGTCGGCCCCCGCGCAGGGGGCGTGGCACAGTGGCCGGGTGCAGCAGCCAGGGACTCCCCGGGGGACTCAGCCCGCGCAGCCCACGAACACCGGGGCCATCGCAGGGGTCGTCGCCTCCGTCGCCGGGCTGGTCGTCTCCCTCGTCATCGCCCCGCTGTCGATCGTCATGGGCCTGGTCGTCGTCGGTTTCGGCGTGCGGGCCCTGCGCAGCGGGCACCCCGACCGGGGCTGGTGGACCGCCGCCCTCGCCCTGGCCGTCGTGTGCGTCGTCGTGGGCGTGGCGGCGACGGCCGTGGCCTTCGCGTGAACCCGTTCATCGTCGCCGCCGAGGTCGAGGAGTCGACCCAGGACGCGTTCGACCGGCTGCGGCGCACGCACTTCCCGCCCGAGCGGAACCGGCTGGCCGCGCACCTCACGCTGTTCCACGCCCTGCCGGGCGATGCGCTCGGTGACGTCCTCGACGCGGTGCGGCGGGCTTGCGCGCGACCCGCACCGACCGCGGAGGTCACGGGGGTGCGCTCGCTGGGCCGCGGGGCGGCCCTCGTCGTGGCGAGCCCGGGGCTGAAGGCCGCACGCGCCGCCGTCGCCGGTGACTTCACCGGGCGGCTGACCCGGCAGGACGCGCACGGGTTCTCCCCGCACGTCACCGTGCAGAACTTCGTCGACCCGGCCGTGGCGCGCGCCACCGTGGCGGCGCTCTCGGCGGAGCTGACCCCGTGGGAGTTCACCGTCACGGGACTGGCGGTGCACCGCTACGCCGGTGGCCCGTGGGACCGGGTGGAGGGCTTCTCCTTCGGCCCGCGCTGAGTCCGTGCGAGCCGGTCGCCCTCCCGGCCCTCGGAGGGCACGGGTGCCAGCCACGCTGGACCCCCGTCCGAGACCGAGCCGGTCCCGTTCGCCACCTCGCCCTCTCCGCCCCGGTCATCTCGGTCGCGGCGTCGCCGCGGCGTGATCACGTCGTGGCACCGACGAACCGTGGTACATCGAGCCCCCATCGCGTTCAGTTCCCACCTGCGTTCATCTATGCTGAACACGTGCAAGGACTGAACGACGTGTCAAGCGTCAATCCTTCTCGGGCGTTGATGCGTCTCCACGACGTGGGGGTGTCTCTGGAGGGTCTGTCGTCGGCGGGCTTGGCCGGTGGTGGCCCGGTCGTGGCGACGCTCAGCGGCGCAAGCAGGCAGCACCGGGTCGCGGTCGTCTCGAGCCCGACGATGACTCTCACCGAGGTGCTCCCGCTCACGGAGCGCACCCAGGGGCTCCCGTTGATCGTGCTCGGTCCCGCCGTCAGCGAGCGCGCGGCCGATGCCTTCAGGCGCAAGCGCATCAACTACGTCGATGAGCAGGGAAACGCGCACGTCCAGCTCGAGGGAATCCTCATCGACATCCGGGGTCGCAAGGGCTTTGGGGGGGAGATCCGGTCGAAGAGCGTCGCGTCGGCCAACGGCCCGTTGACGAGGTCGAACCTGTTCAGTGCCAAGCGAGCCCAGATCATCTTCACCCTCCTCGCCTGGCCCGAGCTGCACGAAGCGCCCATGCGCACGGTTGCACGAGTCGCCGGTGTCTCCTTGGGGAAGGCTTCGGAGACCTACTCCCTCCTGGAGGAGCTCGGCTACCGTGACAAGCGCGCCTCTCCGGGCTTCCTCCGGCGAGAAGAACTCCTGGAGGGGTGGCTCCTCGCCTACCCCACCGGTCTCGGGCGCAGTACTCGGCTCAGGGACCTCGAAGGCGACCCTGCGGTTCCCCTCCACCTCGATGCGGGCTGCGTCGTCAGCGGTGAGTACGCGGTCCCCGAACTCATCAAAGGGAGAAGCGTCATCATCTACGTGGAGGAGCTGCGGCCGCGCATGGTGGCGTCCCACCGTTGGCGTCCCGGCCCGCGACCCAACATCCACATCCGTCACAAGTTCTGGAGTGAGGAGGTGCCGCGGTCCGAGGCGCCCCACCCGCGGACCGCGCCTCCTCTCCTGATCTACGCAGACCTCCTGATGGCGAGCGAAGGCAGGCAAGCCGAAGCGGCACACCAGTACCGGCAGATCCATGCCTTCTGAACCTCACGCCGGGTACTTCTCGACCCTGGATGCCGTCGTGCGAGAGATCACCACGTGTGCAGACGTGTCATCGGGCTCGCTCATGCTCGTCGGGGCGTTCTGCCGCGACCTGCTGCACCACCAGCACGGTTCCCCCTTCCCCGTGCGGACGACGAGTGACGCTGATCTCGGCGTGGCGATCGACGACTGGGGTGTCCAGCGCACGATCGACGCGAGCTTCCCGCGTACCGGCGCCAGCGGAATCCGCTACATCATCGCTGGTCTCCCCGTCGACATCATCCCCTTCGGGGACGTCGAAGACCCGGAAGGAACATCGACCCGCCCGGGCGGGGGGAAGGCGTCAGCGTCTTCGGGTTCCACGACGTCTACGCGGGAGCGACTGATCTGCAGTTGCCGACTGGCGGTGCCATCAAGGTTCCGACAGCGCCGGGGTACGGGGTCCTCAAGCTGGCGGCCTGGCTCGACCGGTCTCCCCAGCACATCACCAAAGACGCGAGCGATCTCGCTGTCGTCGCTCGGTGGTACGAGAATCGCAACGATCTGACGGACGAGCTCTACGGGACCGACGAGGGCGCTGAGATCTTGGCCCGCTTCGACTACGACCCGGGAGATGCGGCCGTCAGCGTTCTCGCGAGGGACATGGGGAACGCCCTCGCCCTCTCGCGCAAGAACGAGTTGCGAGAACGCCTGGCGGTGGCCGATCTGGATTCCCTGGCGAAGTACTTCTCCTTGGACAACACGCGGGTGCCTGAAGAGCAGTTCGTCGAACGTCGGCGGCGGGTCGGGATCCTGGTCGACATCTAGCGGTCGTGCGTGGTGCCATCGAGAAGGCGCCGCGAGCACCGTCCTCCGGCTCCTGAACCCGGTGGTCCGCGAGCCCTCGAACCTGCCCCGTCACCACCTCTGCGGAGCGCGGAGAGCCGGGCCACCTCGGGTGGCGGATCGCGGCGTCCGTCCACCCGCCGCCCGTCCGACGGGATCAGGTGCGCAGCGCCCCCGCCGCGGCCACGGCCGAGGGGAGCGCGGCCAGCACCCGGTCGACGTCCGCACCGGTCGAGCCGCTCCCCAGCGTGAACCGCACGGCCGTGCGCGCCAGGTCGGCGGACAGGCCCGTGGCCAGCAGCACGTGCGAGGCGTCGTCGGAGCCCGCGGCGCAGGCCGACCCGCTGGAGCAGACGATCCCGGCGGCCTCCAGCTCGGCGAGCACGGTCTCCCCGCCGACGCCCTCGAAGCAGAACGAGGCGTGCCCGGGCAGCCGGTGCGTGCGCGAACCCGTGAGCCGGGCACCGGGGACCGTGGTGAGCACCCCGTCGACGAGGCGGTCGCGCAGCGCCTGCAGCCGGGGGACCTCGGCGTCGCGGGCGGTCGCCGCCAGGTGCAGGGCGACGGCGGTCCCGACGGCCGAGGCGACGTCGCTCGTGCCCGAGCGCCGGCCGAGCTCCTGCCCGCCGCCGTGCAGGACGGGGGCCAGGGGGACCGACCCCCGGACCCAGCAGAACCCCGCCCCCCGCAGCCCGCCGAACTTGTGGGCCGAGGCCGACAGGGCGTCCACGCCGAGGCGGTCGACGTCGAGGTCGAGGTGCCCGGCGGCCTGGACGGCGTCGGTGTGCAGAGGGATCCCGAACCGGCGGCAGCGGGCGGAGACGTCCGCGAGCGGCTGGACGGTGCCGATCTCGTTGTTCGCGTACATCACCGACACGAGCGTGGTGTCCGGGCGCAGCACCGCCTCCAGCGCGTCGAGGTCGACCCGACCCTCGGCGTCGACCCGGACCACGTCGACGGTGAACCCGCTGTCGCGCAGCGCGAACGCGGTCTCCAGGACGGCCGGGTGCTCGATCGCGGACACCACGACGTGCCGGCCCCGGGGGTTCGCGGTGGCGATGCCGGTGACGGCGAGGTTGTCCGCCTCAGTCCCCCCGGCGGTGAAGACGACCTCCCCGGGCCGGGCGCCGAGGACGTCGGCGATCGCGGCGCGGGCGGCGTCCAGGCCGGCCTTGGCCGCCCGGCCCACCGCGTGCGCGCTGGAGGGGTTGCCCGTCACGGACGTGAGGTAGGGCCAGACGGCTTCGAGCACCTCCCGCCGCGGTGGGGACGTCGCGGCGTGGTCCAGGTACGCCACAGGGGTCTCCACGTCAGGCCCCCGCGACGGTCGTGTCGAGCCCGAGGTCCAGCGTGCGGGCGTTCTGGGTCAGCGCCCCCACCGAGACCAGGTCCACGCCCTGCTCGGCGATGCCCCGCACCGTCTCCAGGGTGACGCCGCCGCTGGCCTCGACGAGGGCGCGGGAGCGGGACCGGACGAGGGCGACGCCCGCGGCGAGGTCGGCGAGGGAGAAGTTGTCGAGCAGGACGACGTCGACGTCGGCGGCCAGCACGGCCTCGAGCTGGTCGAGCCGGTCCACCTCCACCTCGATCGTCGTGGTGTGGGAGATGTTCTCCCGCACCGACTTCAAGGCCGTCGTGACGTCGAGCCCGCTCGCCAGCAGCACCGCGAGGTGGTTGTCCTTGACGAGGACGGCGTCCGAGAGGGACCAGCGGTGGTTGTGCCCGCCGCCGGCCCGGACCGCGGCGCGTTCCAGGGCCCGCAGCCCCGGGGTCGTCTTGCGGGTGTCGACGACGCGCGCGCCGGTGCCGGCCACCGCGTCGACGAACGCGGCGGTGAGGGTCGCCACGCCCGACAGGTGCTGCAGCAGGTTCAGGGCGATCCGCTCGGCGCGCAGGACCCCGCGGGCGGTGCCGCGGACGCGGCCCAGGACGTCGCCGGGCGCGAACCGGGTGCCGTCGGGGGCCAGGTCCAGGGTGTCCAGCCTCCCGCCGGTCAGGGCCGCGGCCTGGGTGAACGCCTCACGGGCCGCGGCGGTCCCGGCGAGGACACCGGGCTCGCGGGCGACGAGCTGGGCGTCGGCCACGGCCTCGGCCGGCAGCAGCGACTCGCTCGTCACGTCGCCCCAGGGGGCGTCCTCGGCCAGGGCGAGCGCGACGACGCCCGCAGGGGTGTGCGCGGGGGTGGGGTTCACGGGGTCCTCCGGAGGCTGCGGCGGCGGGGCCGGGCGGGGGTGGTGGGGTGGTCGGCGCGGAAGTGGGCGCCCAGGCTCTCCTCGCGCGCGGTGGCGGCGGCGACGAGCAGCTGACCGGCCAGGAGCAGGTTGGCGTCCTCCCACGTCGCGCGCGGGACGTCCAGGGCCCCCGCGTCGAGCTCGACGGGCGCCTCCTGGGGGGTGAGCAGCTTGGTGGCGACGGCGAGCCCGGCGGCGTCGCGGACCAGGCCGGCGTGCTCCCACAGCGCGGCCTGCACGTCGCGCCGGCCGACGTGCGCGGCGACGGGGCGGGCCGGGGCGGGGACCTCGCCCACCTGCTCCTCGGCCTCCTCCGCGACCTCCCCCTCGGTCGTGTCGTCGCCGAACCGGGCGGGGCCGGGGCCGGTCGCGATGTCGGCGACGACGGCACCGCCCACGACGAGGGCCTCCAACAGGGAGTTCGAGGCGAGCCGGTTCGCCCCGTGCACCCCGGTGCACGCGACCTCGCCGGCGGCCCACAACCCCGGCAGGGAGGTGCGCCCGGCGGCGTCGGTGCGCACGCCGCCCATCCAGTAGTGCGCGGCCGGGGTGACCGGCAGCGGGTCGCGCTCGGGGTCCAGCCCCGCCCGCGCGGCGAGGGCCGCGATGCCGGGGAACCGGTCGGCGAACGGGCGTCCCAGGGCGGCGCGGACCCCGGTGGCGTCGAGCAGGACCGGGGTGCCGCCCTGACCCGCCATCGCGGTGGCGATGGCCCGGGCCACGACGTCGCGCGGGGCCAGTTCCCCGCGCGGGTCGGCGTCGAGGGCGAACCGGCGGCCGGTGCCGTCGCGCAGCACGGCGCCCTCGCCGCGGACGGCCTCGGAGACGAGGAACGGTTCGCCGACGGCGGCGACCGTGGGGTGGAACTGGAAGAACTCCAGGTCGGCCACGAGCGCGCCCGCGCGGAAGGCCGCCGCGAGCCCGTCGCCCGTCGCGACGGCGGGGTTCGTGGTGCGGCTGAACAGCTGTCCCGCCCCGCCCGTGGCCAGCACCACGGCACCGGCGTGCACGCGCAGCAGGGTGCGGGGGCCCCCGGCGGCCGGGCCGAGCGCGAACTGCGCACCCGTGACCCGGCCGTGCGACGTCAGCAGTCCCAGCAGGAACGCGTCCTCGCGGACGTCGACGTCGCTGCGGCGCACCGCCCCGGCCAGCGCCCGCGAGACCGCCGCGCCGGTGCGGTCGCCGCCGGCGTGCAGGATGCGCGGGCGCGAGTGCGCGGCCTCCAGGCCCAGCGCCCAGCCGGTCGTGCCGCTGCGGTCGAAGGCGACCCCGCGTTCGGCCAGGACCCGCACCGCGGCCGGTCCGGCCGCGCACAGCGCCCGCGCCGCGGCGGGGGAGGACAACCCGGCCCCGGCGGCGAGGGTGTCGGCGACGTGGGCGGTGACGTCGTCCGGCCCGGTCGCGGCGGCGATCCCGCCCTGGGCCCAGGCCGTGCTGCCCTCGCCCAGCGCCGTCTTGGTCGCCAGCACCACGCGGCCGTGGCGGGCCGCCTCGAGCGCCGCCGTCAGCCCGGCGACGCCCGCGCCGACCACGAGGACGTCGGTGCGCACGTCCGTGCCCGGGGCGGCCGGTGTCACGCGCCGACCGCCAGCATCCGCTCCACCGCCGTGCGCGCGTGGGCCGCGACCTGCGCCTCGACGCTGACCTGGTTCACGACCCGGCCCTCGACGAGGGACTCCAGCACCCACGCCAGGTAGGCCGGGTGGATCCGGTACATCGTCGAGCACGGGCAGACGACGGGGTCCAGGCACTCGATCGTCAGGTCCGGGCGGGTGTCGGCCAGCCGGCGCACCATGTTGATCTCGGTGCCGATCGCGAACGCCGTCCCGGCCGGGGCGGCGTCGACGGCGAGCTGGATGTAGCGCGTCGACCCCGCCTCGTCGGCGGCGTCGACGACCTCCACCGGGCACTCGGGGTGCACGACGACGCGGACGTCGGGGTTCTTCGCCCGGGCCTGGGCGATCTGGTCGACGGTGAACCGCTGGTGCACCGAGCACCAGCCCCGCCACAGCACGACGCGGGCGTCGAGGAGGTCCTGCTCGGAGTTCCCGCCGCGGGGTTTGCGCGGGTCCCACAGCGGCATGTCCTCGACCGCGACGCCCATCGCCTTGGCGGTGTTCCGGCCCAGGTGCTGGTCGGGGAAGAACAGGACGCGCTGCCCCCGCTCGAACGCCCACTCCAGCACCTCGCGGGCGTTGGAACTGGTGCAGACGATCCCGCCGTGGGCGCCGCAGAAACCCTTCAGGGAGGCGGCGGAGTTCATGTACGTGACGGGGACGACGGGCACCTTGCCGTCGGCGTCGGGTTCGGTGCCGTACAGCGCGGCGAGCTGGTCCCAGCACGCCTGCACCGCGTCGATGTCGGCCATGTCCGCCATCGAGCACCCGGCGGCGAGGTTCGGCAGGATCACCGGCTGGTCGTCGGTGGTCAGCAGGTCGGCCGTCTCGGCCATGAAGTGCACGCCGCAGAACACGACGAACTCGGCCTCGGGGTGCTTCAGCGACTGCTGGGCGAGCTGGAAGGAGTCGCCCACGAAGTCGGCGTGCTGCACGATCTCGTCGCGCTGGTAGGCGTGCCCGAGGATCGTCACCCGCGACCCCAGCGTCTCCTTGGCCGCGCGGATGCGCCGGTCCAGCTCGTCGGCGGGCAGCAACCGGTACTGCGCCGGGATCTGCTGCTGCACGGGGGAGTCGGCCGGGGCCGGGTCCTGCCGGGAGGCCCCGGCGCCGTACGTCGGCGTCGGCAGGGGCCGGCCGGGAACCGCGTCGAACTGCCAGGGCCCGGTGGGCAGGTCGGGGTCGCAGGTGCTGTCCGCGCCGTCCGGGGTGCGGGTGAGCAGGGCGATCTGCGTGGGGACGGACGCCATCGTGCTGCCTTCTCTCGGAGTTCCCGCGCGGGGGTGCACGGGGTTTCGTGGGGGTTCGGGTCAGGCCAGGGGGCCGGCGGTCCGCAGCGGACCGGCCGACCCGTCGGGGACGACGGCCCGGTAGAGCTTGGGCGGGCGGTGCCGCCCGCCGGTCTGCCGTTCGCCGGTCTCGACGACGGTGCCCGACGCCTCCACCTGGCGCCGGAAGTTCGCGGGGTCCAGCGAGCGCTGGAGCACCGCCTCGTGCACCCCGCGCAACTGCGCGAGGGAGAACCGCTCGTCGAGGAAGTGCTGGGCGACGTGCGCGAACTGCACCTTGGTGCGCAACCGCCACAGCGCGTACTGGACGATCTCGTCGTGGTCGAAGGCCAGACCCGTGCAGTCGTCGGCCGACGTCCAGCGGACGTTCTCCCCCTCCACCGCGGCCGCCGCCTCGTGGTTGCGCACGAGGGCGGAGTAGACGACGGACACGACGCGCTGACCGGGGGAGCGGTCGGGCCGCCCGAACGTGTAGAGCTGTTCCAGGTAGCTGGGCCGCAGGCCCGTGGTCTCGGCCAGCGTCCGCCGGCCGGCGTCGCTCAGGCTCTCCTCCTGCCGCACCCACCCGCCCGGCAGGGCCCACTGGTCGCCGTACGGGTCGCGCGTGCGGCGCACCAGCGGCAGGTGCACGCGCACGTCGCCGCGGCGGTCGGGCAGCAGGGCGAAGATCACCGTCGAGACCGCGACGAGGATCGCCTGCTGGGACGTGCTCATGAGGAGGTCGGACCCCGGATCAGTAAGGGTGGTTCTGACATCAACTGCTGCGGTCAGCACTGTAGGCCCCCGCGTCCCCCGTCGACAAGCCGCCGGCCCGGGCGCGCGGCCGGGAGCACCGGACAGCCACCGGGAACGCCCCCGGGAACGCCGCTGGGAACGCCGCCGGGAATACGGGGTGACAACTCCCGGGGAGCGGTCGTACCGTCGAGGTACACGGGAAGGAGGTGGTCCGAACACATGGTTTCTCATCGGACGCGTGAGGTGGCTGCCCGCTAGCAGCTGCGTGCAGGACGCGGACCGCTCTGGTCGCCCCGCGCAGCGCGGCGAATCCATGGCAGTCACCGGGTCCCCGGGCGCCGGGTCGTCCACCGGCCCACCGCGACGGTCTCCCGACCGCGGCGGTGGAAGCGCCCGGGGGCTTTCTCCTGCTCCTGCGCGGTCGCAGCAGGTCGCGCAGGGAGGTTGTCCCGGACAACCACCTATCCTCGGGCGGTGAGCCCTCCACCCGCCGCCCCGCGGTGGCGCCTGCTGGCCGACACCACCCCGCTGCGCGAGGTCCCCGCCTTCCGGTGGCTCTGGATCGGGCAGTCCCTGGCCGGGATCGGCACCCAGCTCACCGTCGTCACCGTCGGCCTGCAGGTCTTCGCCCTCACCTCCTCCACCCTCGCCGTCGGCCTCGTCGGCCTCGTCGGCCTCGTCGGCCTCGTGGGCCTCGTCGCCCTCGTCCCCCTCGTCGGACTCGGCCTGTACGGCGGCGCGCTCGTCGACGCGCACGACCGGCGCCGCGTCGCGCTGCTCGCCTCGGCCGTGCTGTGGGTCCTGTCCCTCGCCATCGCCGCCCAGGCCTGGTGGCACGTGGACTCCGTCGGGCTGCTCTACCTGCTGGTCGGGCTGCAGAGCGCCGCCTTCGCCGTGAACAACCCCGCCCGCTCGGCCATCGTGCCCGGGATCGTGCCGCGCGAGCTGCTGCCCGCCGCCAACGCCCTGTCCGGCACCACGAACGCCGTCGCCCTCACCACCGGGCCGCTGCTGGCCGGTGTCCTCGTGTCGACGTGGGGGTTCCAGGCCGCCTACACCGTCGACGCCGTGACCTTCGTCGCCGCGCTCGTCGGCGTGCACCGGCTGCCGCCCATGCGCCCGGAGGTGCTCCCGGGCAGCCACCGCCCCGGGCTGCGCTCGGTCCTGGAGGGCGTCCGGTTCCTGGCCACCCGCCCCAACCTGCGGGCCACCTTCCTCGCCGACCTGTGCGCGATGGTCCTGGCGATGCCCCGCGTGCTCTACCCCGCCCTCGGCGCGGCCGAGCTCGGCGGGGGAGCGCGCACCGTCGGCCTGCTCGGCGCCGGGTTCGCGGTCGGCTCCGTCCTGGCCGGGCTGCTGTCCGGCCCCCTCGGCGGCGTCCGCCGGCAGGGGGCCGTCGTCGTCGGTTGCGTCGCCGTCTACGGCGCCTCGATCGCCGCGTTCGGCCTCGTGCTCGTCCTCGCACCCGACGGGACCGGCGGCAAGCTCTGGACCTGCGTCGGGCTGCTCGCCGTGTCGGGGGCGGCCGACGCCGTCAGCTCCGTCTTCCGCGGCACCATCCTGCAGGTCGCGACCCCCGACGCGCTGCGCGGCCGGCTGCAGGGGGTGTTCGTCGTCGTCGTCGCCGGCGGCCCGCGCCTGGGCGACCTCGTCCTCGGGTCCGCCGCGACCGGGGTGGGGGAGGGGACCGCGGCGCTCGGGGGCGGGGTGGCCTGCGTCGTCGCCGTCCTGGCGCTCGCGAGCGCCCAGCGGGGGTTCTGGCGCTACGACGCGCGTCACCCCGCGCCGTGACGCCCGGGCGCGACCGGCAGACTCCCCGGGTGAGCAGCACCGAGCACCGGGACCCGCGCGAGACCGGCGGGGCGGTGGACCCGGCCCCGGTGTCCCGGCTGGGCGCCGCCCTCTTCCGCCTCGGGCGGGCCCGCCGCGACGTCCTGGCGGCGTTCCTGCGCCGGCGCGGGTGGAGCTTCGCCGTCCTGCCGTACCCCGGGTACGGGACGCCGGGACAGGTGCGGGTGCTGGCCCGCGTCGTGCTGGCCGCCCCGGGCCGGGAACCGAGCGACGTCCGCGGTGTCGCGGCCTGGCGGCGCCTGGTGACCCTGCAGCGCTCCCGCGTCGACGTCGAGGTCGGCACGGACGGCGGGCAGACCACCTCGACGGTGCGCAGCGGCCCGGGCGGTCTGGTCGACGCCGTCCTGCCCTGGTCCCTGCCGCCGGGGACGCACCCCGTCCGGTTCCGCGTCGGCGACCGCCCGGAGGTGGGGGCGACGGTCCACGTCGCCGACCCGGGGGCCGGGGCCGGGATCGTCTGCGACATCGACGACACCGCCCTGCTCACCGGCCTGAAGCACCCGCTGAGCGCCGCCTGGCGGACGCTCACGCGCGCCTTCGCGCAGCGCGCTCCCGTGGAGGGGGTGGCGGACCTGCTCGCCGCCGTGCACGGCGCGCACGGCGAGCACGCGCCGGTCGTCTACCTGAGCAACGGGCCGTGGAACTTCGCCGAGCCGTTGACGCGGTTCCTGGACCGCCACGGCTTCCCGCCCGGTCCGCTGCTGCTGACGGACTGGGGCCCGTCGCCGGAGGGGTTCTTCCGCGACGGCCGGACCCACAAGCGCCGCAGCCTGCAGCGGTTGCGGGCGCAGTTCCCCGCGGTCCGCTGGGTGCTGGTCGGTGACGACGGGGAGGCCGACCCGGTGGTCTACGGCGACTTCGCCCGCGAGCACCCCGGCGCCGTGGAGGCCGTCGTGCTGCGGCAGGTCGGGGCCGACGTCGGACCCGGCACCGCGCGGGAGGCGCCGGCGGAGGTGGTCGGCGGCTCGGTCCCCGTGGTGCGGGGACCGGACGGGCACGTGCTGCTGCGGCGGTACCGCGCGGCGACGTCGGGGGACGGTGGAGACCGTCCCCCGCGGCTCAGCCCTTGACCCGCGCGTAGTCGTCGAGGGCGACCCGCCGCTCGTGGGCGTGGTCGACGATGCGTTCGGGGTAGCCGTGGGCGTACCCGTCCGCCACGTCCCACGGCGTGTGCACGGCCCTGCCCGGCACGTGCCGCAGTTCCGGGACGTACCGGCGGACGTAGTCGCCCTGCGGGTCGAACCTCTGGCCCTGGGTCACGGGGTTGAACACGCGGAAGAACGGCGAGGCGTCGGTGCCGGACCCGGCGACCCACTGCCAGCCGTGGTTGTTGCTGGCGAGGTCGCCGTCGCGCAGCCGGTGCATGAACTCCCGGGCCCCGTGCCGCCACTCGACGTGCAGGTCCTTGACGAGGAAGCTCGCCACGATCATCCGGACGCGGTTGTGCACCCAGCCGACCGACCGCAGCTGCCGCATCCCGGCGTCCACGACCGGGTACCCCGTCCGCCCCTGCGCCCACGCGGTGAACGCCTCCCCGGGGTCGGCGTAGCGCAGGCCGGCGAGCTGGGGCTTGTAGTACTCCCGCGCGCTGTCGGGGCGGTTCCACAGGACGTCGGCGTAGAAGTCGCGCCAGCACAGTTCGGTCCGGTACGTCCGCGCCCCGTCCGACCGCTGGCGGCGCAGGTCCGCCAGCAGCGTGCGCGGGTGCAGCTCACCCCACTTCAGGGCGTGCGAGAGCTGGGAGGTGCCGTCGTGGTCGGGGCGGTCGCGCTCCTCGCCGTAGTCGGCCAGGCCGTGCTCGAGGAACTCCTGCCAGCGGTCGTGGGCGGCCTCCTCGCCGGCCTCGGGCAGCGTGAGGTCGCCGAGGTCGGGTTCGGCGGGCCAGTGCCGGCCGTCGACGCCCTCGCCCTCGCCGAGCCAGCGGACGTCGCCGGGCGGGTCGGCGGGGGCGGGCCAGCCGTGCTCGGACCAGGCGCGGGAGAAGGGCGTGAACACCTGGAACGGCCTGCCCGAGCCGTTGAGGATCGTGCCCGGCCCGATGGCGTACGGGGTGCCGGTGCGGACGAGTTCGCGCCGGTCCTCGGCCAACGCGGTGGCGACGGCGTCGTCGCGGCGGCGGCCGTAGGGCCCGGCGTCGGCGCTGACGTGGACGCGGCGGGCACCGACCCGCTGCGCGAGGCGGCGCACGACCTCGGCCGGTTCCCCGTGCTCCACGACGAGCCGGCCCCCGAGGTCGGCGTCCAGGGCGCGCAGCGAGCGCAGCAGGTAGGCGCGGCGGACGTCGCCGGAGGGGCCCCACAGCGCCGGGTCGACCACGAACAGCGGCAGCACCTCGCCGTCGCGGGCCGCGGCCAGCAGGGCGGGGTGGTCGTGCAGGCGCAGGTCGCGCCGGAACCACAGGACGGCGGTGCCGTCCCGGGTGCTCCCACTGGTGCTGCGTGCGGCCGTCACGGGCGCCGACGCTAGCCGCGGCGGGGCGGGCCCGCTATCGGGAGGCGTTCGCAGCTGCCCCGCGCCGCGGGCGGTGACGGACGGTGGGGACAGGGGTGCGACCACCGGCGCCGATGCCGGATGATGACCGGGTGAGCGATCTCATCGACACCACCGAGATGTACCTCAAGACGGTCTTCGAACTGGAAGAGGAAGGCATCGTGCCGATGCGCGCTCGCATCGCCGAGCGGCTGCACCACTCCGGACCCACCGTGTCCCAGACCGTGGCCCGCATGGAGCGCGACGGGTTGCTGCACGTCGGCACCGACCGCCGCCTGCAGCTCACCGAGGCCGGCACCACCAAGGCCATGCGCGTCATGCGCAAGCACCGGCTGACCGAGCGGCTGCTCACCGACGTCATCGGCCTGGAGTGGAGCCTGGTCCACGAGGAGGCCTGCCGCTGGGAGCACGTGGTGTCCGAGGAGGTCGAGAAGCGCCTCGTCGCGATCCTGGACCACCCGCACTTCGACCCCTACGGCAACCCCATCCCGGGGCTGCAGGAGCTGGGCGAGGGCGAGGCGGCCGAGACCTTCCGGTCCGGTGTGAAGCCGTTGACGGCCCCCGAGGTGGAGGGCCGGACCGTCGTCGTGCGCCGTCTCGGCGAGCCGTTGCAGACCGACGTCCCGCTGCTGGCGAAGTTCCACACCGCCGGGCTCGTGCCCGGGGCCGAGGTCGTGGCCACCTCCTCCGGCGCGGGGGTGGAGGTCACCGTGGGGGAGACCGTGGTGGATCTCACACCTGCCGAGGCGGGGCACATCTTCGTCGCCGTGGGCTGAGCGCCCGCCCCCCCGGCGGCCGGTCCCGCCACCACGCTCCCGGGGTCCCCGCCACCGGGGACCACCCCGACGGCCCCCGCGCGGGGGCGTTGCGGCGCAAGCCGTGACGCCCCACCGGGGGCCCTCGCTCGTCCCACGTTCACGCAGGTCAGCCGTCCGTGGTGGGATGTTACTCAGAGTAAGGGTATGATCGACGGCACGTCACCAGCTCGGCACCTGTTCGTCACCGGGCCGTGACATGCCGGTCGTCAACGGGTTATGGTCCACCCGCAACCACGACCACGCACGTGGATGCCCTCCCGCGGACGCCGAGCCCTGCCACCGCGACGAGGTCCCCGAGACATCACATGGCAGGGGTGGGGGAACCACGTTTCCCGGGCGATGCGCGACCGTCAGGTCCGCGGAGTCCTTGGGGTGAAGCCGGTGCGAACCGGCCGGGCGATACTCCCGCCCGAACCCGACAGCTCACCTCGCAGGCGTCGGAGAGGCCCTCACCTTGACGACTCGCGTCCAGGCGCGCCACCGCGCTGCCGTCCGCCCCCTCACGCCCCTGACCGACCTGTCGGACAGCGTCGCCCGCACCGCCGGAGGGGTCGCCCGCACCGGCGCCGTCGCCGCCGCTGCCGGTGGTCTGCTCGCCGCGGTCGCCCTGCCCGCCACCGCGGCCCCGGCCGCCGCGCCGACCGCGGTCGACACCTCGGTCGCCAGCACCGTCCCGGCGGCCTTCGGCGCCACCGCCCCCGGCGTCGTGTCCGCCCCCGCCACCGCGGCGACGCTGGCCACCACCGCCGCCACGTTCGCGGCGGCCCCGGCCCCCGCCCCCGTGGTCGTGGCCCCCGTCATCGAGCGCGCGACCCGCAGCGGCGACGCCGCCCCGGTCATCGCCTCCAGCGTCGCCGAGAGCGCCGTCGCGGTGGCCCAGCCCGCCGCCGTCGAGGCCGCCGCGCCGGCCCCCGCCCCGGCCCCGGCTCCCGCGCCGGTCCCGCTGGGTCAGCAGATCCTGTCCGTCGCCGACGACTACGCCGGTGTGCCCTACGTCTACGGCGGCACCACGCCGTCGGGCTTCGACTGCTCGGGCTACACCAGCTACGTCTACCGCCAGATCGGGGTGGACATCCCCCGCACCGCGAACGCGCAGAAGCAGGCCGCCGCGGGCATCTCGCGCGGCGACGCCGTGCCGGGCGACCTGGTGTTCTTCTCCAACTCCGGCGGTCGCGCCTACCACGTCGGCATCTACGCCGGCGACAACATGATGTGGGACGCCCCCCGCGCCGGGAAGCCCGTCCAGCTCCGCGCGATCTGGAGCAGCTCGGTCACCTTCGGCCGGCTGGCCCCCACGGTCTGAGACCGATCCGCCCACCAGGGGGCGGGCCCCCCCCCGCGGGGGCCCCCCCCCCGTGCGTGGCGGCCCGGCGACCCGTCCGGGCGCGTTCACGGGAAAGGTGCTGACTCCGCCACCACCGCGACGTACTCTGCCGTCATCGACGACGGGCAGCACCGACTCGCAGCACCGACTCAGGGGGGGCCGATGACCACACGTCGTGCCGGCGTCCCCGGCCGCCGCGCCGGAGCCGGATCGCACATACCGCACGGGCCCGCCGGGCAGCACGTCGTGGGGCACCACCGTGTGCACCACCACCATGCGGCCGTCGTCGTTCTCAGAGGCGCCTCCCCCGACGGGGAAGGCGCCTCTTGTCGTCTCAGGAGGTGGATGTGCGCACGCTCGTGCTGAACGCCGGCTACGAACCGCTCGCGGTCGTGTCCTTCCGGCGGGCCCTGGTCCTGGTCCTGGCGGGGAAGGCCTCGGTCGTCCTCGCCGACGCCGATCCCGTCGTCGGGGCTACGGTGAGCCTGGAACGCCCGTCCGTCATCCTCCTGACCCGCTACGTGCGGGTGCCGCGGGGCCAGGTCGTCCCGGTCAGCCGGCGCGGGATCCTGCGCCGGGACCACCAGCGGTGCGCCTACTGCCGCGGGCACGCCACGACCGTGGACCACGTGCTGCCCCGCAGCCGGCGCGGCCCGGACAGCTGGGAGAACCTCGTGGCCTGCTGCGTGCGCTGCAACAACGCCAAGGGCGACCGGACCCCGGAGGAGATGGGCTGGCACCTGCCGTTCCGGCCCGGCCCGCCGCGCGGGGCGTCCTGGGCGGTGCGCGGGGCCGACCAGCCCGACCCGCGGTGGGACTCCTTCCTGGCCACCGCCGCCTGAGCGAGGGCCGGACCCCGGCCCGGGGGCGTGGTTCAGCCGCCGGGGCGCGGGTCCGGCCCGCCCCGCTCCGCCCGCAGTTCCGCCCGCAGCTGCCGCACCTCCCGGGCCAGGGCCTGGACGTCGGCACGGGTCGCGGCGGCGGACTCCTCCTGCTCGTCGCTGACGCGGTCGATCAGCCACGAGGCCAGGGACGCGGTCACCACCCCCAGCAGCGCGATGCCGGCCAGCATGAGCCCGACGGCGACGAGGCGCCCGGTCCCGGTCACGGGGTACAGGTCGCCGTACCCGACCGTGGTGATGGTGGTCGCCACCCACCAGCAGGCGTCGGGGAACGTGGTGATGACGGCCGCCGGGTCGGTGCGCTCGGCCTCCAGGACGGCCAGCGCCGCGCAGAAGCCGACCACGGTCGTGGCGCTGACGACGTAGAGACCGACCCGCCCCCGCAGGGAGGACCCGCTGTTGCGGTTCAGGATCCGCAGGACGGTCAGGACGCGCAGCAGCCGCAGCGGCCCCAGGGCCGGCAGGACGAGCAGGGCCAGGTCCAGGGGGTGGGTCACGACGAACCGCACCCGGTCGTGCGCCTGCGCCAGCCGGCGCAGGTAGTCGACGCCGAACAGGACCCAGACCCCGGCCGTGACCGCCGTGCAGGCGTGGCGCGCGGGGGCGGGCAGGTCGGTGACCAGGATCGGCAGCGCGTAGGCGGCCAGCCACGCCACGGCCGCGGCCGCGAGGACGGGGCCGGGCAGCTCGGCGGGCCGGGTGACCGGTCGGGCGGTCGGCCGGGGGCCGGCGGGAGGGACGTCGGGAGGGGTCACGCAGGCCGCTTCCGGTGGGCTCGCAGGGGCTGGTCGAGGGTAGACCGTGTGCCCCCGGCCCCGGCTCGGTCCCGGCTCGGTCCAGAGGTGGACCCGGGGCGGCCGCGCCCGCGACCGGCGGGGGACGCGCCGCGGCCGGCCGGGTGCGAGGCTGTGGCCATGTCGGACCCACGGAACGAGAACAGGCGGCAGGGCGAGTCCCTCGACGCGGTCCTGCGCGGACTGCTGAAGCAGGGCAGGCTCGACCCGACGGCCGAGCGGCTGGCCGAGCAGGGCATCGACCGGCTGCGGTCCTTCCTCGGCAGCGGCCCGGCCCCGGGGACGGCCGCGACCCCGGAGGCGGAGCAGGTGCAGGACGCCGAGGTCGTCACGACCGGCCGCGAGATGCTCATGCACACCATCCCGCTGCCCGACGGCACCCGCGTGGAGGTGCTCGTCCCCGAGCGCCTCACCCGCGCCGAGGCCGAGCGCATCGCCACGGTGCTCGGCGCCCTGGCCGTCGACGAGTGAGCGGTACCGAGGAGGTCGAGGTCACCGGCGTCGTGCGGCTGGGGCAGTTCCTCAAGCTGGCCGGGGCCGTCGACACCGGCGGGCAGGCCCGCGAGGCCCTGCTGGCCGGGGACGTCACCGTCAACGGTGAGGCCGAGGACCGGCGCGGCCGCCAGCTCACCGACGGGGACGTCGTCGGGCTGGGCGGGGGCACCTGGGCCGTGCGCGTGACGGACTGACGCCCGCGGCCCTCAGCGGCCCAGGGCGTCGATCGCCGCGACCTCCTCCCCGCTCAGGGCGAACCCCTCGACGTCCCGGTTGCGGGCCTGCCGGTCCCGGTCCCCGGACTTGGGGATGACGACGACGTTGTGCTGGACGTGCCAGCGCACGACGACCTGCTCCACGCTCACCCCGTGCCGCTCGGCGGCCTCCCGCAGCGGGGCGGCCGTGCGGTCGGTGGCCTTGAAGGGGGAGTAGCCCTCCAGGACGACCCCGCGCTCGCGGTGGGCGGCGAGCAGGTCCGCGTCGTGCAGCGCCGGTCCCCACTTGACCTGGTTGACCGCCGGGGCGACGCCGGTGGCGGCCGTCAGCTCGTCGATCTGGGCCACCGAGTAGTTCGAGACGCCCACCGCGCGCACCCGCCCGGCCTCACGGGCGGCGACCATCCGCTCCCACACGTCGGGCCGGGCCTGCCCGCCGGGCGGCCAGTGGATCAGCCACAGGTCCAGCACGTCGACGCGCAGCAGCCGCCGGCTCCGGTCGCAGAACTCCTCCTCCCGGCCGGCGTGCTCGTGGTGCAGCTTCGTGGTGATCCGCACGTCGGGCAGCCCCGCGTCGGCGACGGCGCGGCCCACCTCGTCCTCGTTCTCGTACATCGTCGCGGTGTCCAGCAGCCGGTAGCCGACGTCGAGGGCGTCGCGCAGGGAGCGGTAGCCCGCCTCGCCGCGCAGGCCGTAGGTGCCGAGCCCGACGAGGGGCAGGGGCAGCGTGCCCCCACCGGTCGAGACCGCGGTGCGGACGTCGGTGGTCGCGGGGGAGTCGCTCACCTGCGCGACGCTACGTCCGCTGCGACCCGCGCGCAGCGGCGAGGACCGCCTCGGCCACCGCGCCGGGGGCGAGCTCGGGGATCCAGTGGCCGGTGTCGAGCTCGACGCGGCGGAACGGGGCGCGCACGTGACCGGCGGTCCCCTCGACGGCCGCCGCGGCGTAGAACGGGTCCCGGCGGCCGTGCAGGTACGTCGTCGGGACGTGGACCGGGCCCACCCCGGTGGCGAACGGCAGCGCCCGGTACCAGCCGAGCGCGGCGCGCAGGCTCCCCGGCGCGCTGTGCCGGCGGGCGTACCCGGCGGCCAGGTCGGCGGGCAACCCGCTGCGCCGCAACGACGCCGCGAGCACCCGCCCGCCCCCGGCCGTCAGCAGCCGCTCGGGCAGCACCGGCAGCTGGAAGAACCCGACGTAGGCCGAGCGCCACGCCTGCGAGGAGGACGTCACCGCGGCGCGGTAGGCGGCCGGGTGGGCCTGGGACAGCACGGTGAGCGAGGCCAGCCGGTCGGGGTGGGCCGCGGCGAACGCCCAGGCCACGACCCCGCCCCAGTCGTGGCCGACGAGGTGCACGGGTGCGCGCGCGGGGCCCTGCGCGGCGTCGAGGAGCGCGTCGACGTCGGCGACGAGCTCGGCCAGCGCGTAGTCCCGCCGCCGCGCGGGCCGGGCGCGCGCGCCGTACCCGCGCTGCTCGGGCACCAGCACCCGCAGACCCGCCGCGGTCAGGCGAGGCACCACGTCGTCCCAGGCTTCCGGCCCCTGCGGGAAACCGTGCAGGCACACGACCACGTCCCCCTCGGCGGGGCCGTGGTCGCCGACGCGCAGGTGCAGACCGGTGCGGGTGAAGGAGTCCACCGGGCCACTGTCCCCGGCCCGCCGGGGACGCGCAGGGCGGGGTGGCGCGCTCGGAGGGATTCGAACCCCCAACCAACCGGGTAGAAGCCGGTCGCTCTGTCCGTTGAGCTACGAGCGCAGGGCCGGCGGACCGGCTGGTGCAGCTGGTCGTCAGCGTAGCGACCCGACGGGTGGTGGGCGCCCCCGCGCCTGCGACTAGCCTGGGGTCGTGGCGGAATTCATCTACCAGATGCAGAAGGCGCGCAAGGCGCACGGGGACAAGGTCATCCTCGACGACGTCTCGATCTCCTTCTACCCGGGGGCCAAGATCGGGGTCGTCGGACCCAACGGCGCGGGGAAGTCGAGCGTCCTGAAGATCATGGCGGGGCTGGACCAGCCGTCCAACGGCGAGGCCCGCCTCTCGCCCGGCTACAGCGTCGGCATGCTCATGCAGGAGCCGCCGCTGGACGAGTCCAAGACGGTCCTGCAGAACGTCCAGGACGGCCTGGGCGAGCTGAAGACGAAGATGGACCGCTACAACGAGATCACGGGCCTGTTCGAGGACCCCGACGCCGACTTCGACGCCCTCATGGCCGAGATGGGCACCCTGCAGGAGGAGCTGGACCACGCCAACGCGTGGGACATGGACTCCCAGCTCGAGCAGGCCATGGACGCGCTGCGCTGCCCGCCCGGGGACTCGCCCGTGACGAACCTGTCCGGCGGGGAGAAGCGCCGCGTCGCGCTGTGCAAGCTGCTGCTGGAGGCGCCGGACCTGCTGCTGCTCGACGAGCCCACCAACCACCTGGACGCCGAGTCCGTGACGTGGCTGGAGCAGCACCTGGCGAAGTACCCCGGCGCCGTCCTGGCCGTCACCCACGACCGGTACTTCCTCGACAACGTCGCGCAGTGGATCCTCGAGCTCGACCGCGGCCGCGCCTACCCCTACGAGGGCAACTACTCCACGTACCTGGAGAAGAAGGCCGCCCGCATGGACGTCCAGGGCAAGAAGGACGCCAAGCTGGCCAAGCGCCTCAAGGACGAGCTGGAGTGGGTGCGCTCCAACGCCAAGGGCCGCCAGACGAAGTCCAAGGCGCGCCTGGCCCGCTACGAGGAGATGGCCGCCGAGGCCGAGCGGACCCGCAAGCTCGACTTCGAGGAGATCCAGATCCCGGCCGGGCCGCGCCTGGGCAGCGTGGTCATCGAGGCCAAGGACCTCAAGAAGTCCTTCGGTGACCGCACCCTCATCGACGGGCTGTCCTTCTCGCTGCCGCGCAACGGCATCGTCGGCGTCATCGGTCCCAACGGCGTCGGCAAGACGACCCTGTTCAAGACGATCGTCGGGCTCGAGGAGCTGGACGGCGGCGACCTGAAGATCGGCGACACGGTCAAGCTGTCCTACGTCGACCAGTCCCGCGGCGGGCTGGACCCGTCCAAGAACCTGTGGGAGACCGTCTCCGACGGGCTCGACTTCATCCAGGTCGGCAACCAGGAGATGCCCTCGCGCGCCTACGTCTCGGCGTTCGGGTTCAAGGGCCCGGACCAGCAGAAGCCGACCGGCGTCCTGTCCGGCGGGGAGCGCAACCGGCTCAACCTGGCCCTGACGCTCAAGGAGGGCGGCAACGTCCTGCTCCTGGACGAGCCGACCAACGACCTCGACGTGGAGACCCTCGGGTCGCTGGAGAACGCGCTGCTGGAGTTCCCCGGCTGCGCCGTGGTCGTCAGCCACGACCGGTGGTTCCTCGACCGCGTCGCCACGCACATCCTCGCCTACGAGGGCACCGAGGAGGACCCGGCGAACTGGTACTGGTTCGAGGGCAACTTCGCCGGCTACGAGCAGAACAAGGTCGCCCGCCTCGGCCCCGACGCCGCCCGCCCGCACCGCGTGACGTACCGCAAGCTCACCCGCGACTGAGCGTCACCGTCGCGGCCCCCGGGGTTGGAGTCGTTGACGCGGACCATGCCCTCCTGCGCGACAGTCGCCACCAGCCGGCGCTGCCGGTCGTACATCCGGCCCGTCGCTAGGCCCCGCGCCCCGGAGGCGTTGGGGCTCTCGGCCGCGTAGAGGATCCACTCGTCGGCCCGCGCCGGGCGGTGCCACCACATCGCGTGGTCCAGGCTGGCGACGTTCATCCCCGGCGTCGCCCACGCCAGCCCGTTCCGGCGCAGGACCGGTTCGAGGATGCTGAGGTCGCTGGCGTAGGCCAGCGCGCCGCGCTGGACGAGGTCGTCCCCGGGCAGGGGGGCGTCGAGGCGGAACCAGACCGACTGCCGTGCCCGGTGCTCGGGGTCGGGCGCGGCGTACAGGGTCGGTTCGACGTGCCGCAGCTCCACGTGCCGGCCCCGGCCCAGTTGGTGGGCCAGCGGGTGGTCGGAGGCGTCCAGGACGGCGTAGTCGCTGACCACGTCCTCGGGGTCGGGCACGTCCGGGGCCGGTTCGGCGTGGTCCAGGCCCTCGGCGGGCGTCTGGAAGGACGCGATGCCCGACAGGATCGGCACCCCGTTCTGGGTGGCCTGCACGCGCCGGGCCGAGAAGGACCGCCCGTCGCGCAGCCGTTCCACCGCGAACGCGACGGGCACCGCCGGGTCGCCGGGGCGCAGGAAGTAGGCGTGCAGGGAGTGCAGGACGCGGTCGGTCCCCACCGTGCGGCCGGCCGCGACCGCCACCTGGCCCAGCACCTGCCCGCCGAACAGCCGCCGGCGCCAGTGCATCAGGTTCGGGCCGGTGAAGACGTCGACGGCGGCGTCGCCGGGGGAGCCGGCCGGGTGGACGTCGAGGACGTCGAACAGGGGGGACGCGGGGTGGTCGGGCACCTCGGCACCGTACCGACCGCGGCACCGCGGGTGCGCCCGGGCGGGCGGGGGTAGCGTCGCGCGCGTGCTCGCCGCCCGCGCCGTCCGCGCCAGTCCCGACGACCCGCTGTCCGCCCTGGAGGTGGCTGACGCCCCGGCGGCCGAGGCCCCCGCGGGCTGGGTCCGCGTCGACGTGGAGGTCGCCGCGCTGAACCGGCACGACCTGTGGAGCCTGCGCGGGGTGGGTCTGCCCGCCGACCGCCTCCCGATGGTGCTGGGGTGCGACGCGACGGGGACGCTGGAGGACGGGTCCGCGGTCGTCGTGCACGCCGTCGTCTCCGGCGACGACGTCCGTGGTGACGAGACCCTGGACCCCCGGCGGACGCTGCTGTCGGAGCTGCACCCGGGGACGCTGGCCGAGCACGTGTGGGTGCCGCGGCGCAACGTGCTGCCGCGCCCGGCGGGGTGGTCGCCCGAGCGGGCGGCCTCGCTGGGGACGGCCTGGCTGACGGCCTACCGGATGCTGTTCACGCAGGCGCGGGCCGTGCCCGGTCAGACCGTGCTGGTCCAGGGGGCCGCCGGTGGTGTCTCGAACGCGCTCGTCGCGCTCGGGGCGGCGGCCGGGTTGCGGGTCTGGGTGGCCGGGCGCTCGCCCGAGCGGCTGGAGAAGGCTCGCGCCTGGGGCGCGGCGGCGACGTTCGCCGCGGGGGAGCGGCTGCCCGGCCGGGTCGACGCGGTGTTCGAGACGGTGGGCAAGGCGACGTGGAAGCACTCGGTGCAGTCGCTCACACCCGGCGGGTGCATCGTCGTGGCGGGCGCGACGACGGGCGGGGACGCGCCGGCGATGCTCGAGAACGTCTTCTTCAAGCAGTTGCGGGTCCTCGGGTCGACGATGGGGACGCGCGAGGAGTTCGAGCGGCTGCTGCAGTTCTGCGACACCGCCGGCCTCGCACCCGAGGTCGACTCCGTGCACGCGCTGGCCGACGCCCGCGAGGCGTTCGCCCGGCTGGAGTCCGGTGAGGCCGTCGGCAAGGTCCTCGTGCGCGTCTGACCCGACCCGGCGGGGGAGTTCACCGCCGCCACGTCCTCCCGGCGAGCCCGGTGCCCGGTGGACGTGACGGCGGTGGTCTGTGGGGACGACTCAGTCGGTCGTCCACTCCTCCCAGCGGCGCTGCTCCCAGCGCACCGCCCGGAGTTCGTCGCGGATCTCGTGGAGGCGACGGGACAGTTCGGTGGGGAGCTTGTCGCCGAACCGTCCGAAGTACGCCTCCAACTCATCCAGCTCCGCAGCCCACGCCACCGGATCCACCGCGAACAACTCCGCCAGATCAGCACCCGGCACGCCCAACCCGGCCACGTCCAGATCACCAGCAGCAGGCACCAACCCCACCGGCGTCGACACCGCACCGACCCGTCCGGCCAACCGCGCGCAGATCCACGCGATCACCCGGGAGTTCTCCCCGAACCCCGGCCACAAGAACCGCCCATCACCACCCCGACGGAACCAGTTCACCCCGAACACCGCCGGCGGCTGCGACAACCGCCGACCCATCCCCACCCAGTGCCCGAAGTAGTCAGCCATGTCGTACCCGCAGAACGGCACCATCGCGAACGGATCGTGGCGCAACTGCCCCACCGTCCCCTCCGCCGCCGCCGTCTGCTCACTGGAGACCGACGCCCCCACGAACACCCCACCCGCCCAGTCCGGGGCCTGCGCCACCAACGGCACGTTGCTGCGCCGCCGCCCCCCGAACAACACCGCATCCACCACCACGCCCTGCGGGTCCTGCAGGTCCCCGGCGATCGAGGGGCACTGCGCCGCGGCCACGGTGAACCGGGCGTTGGGGTGAGCCGCCGGCCGCCCACACCCCGGCGTCCAGTCCCGGCCCTGCCAGTCGACCAGGTGCGCCGGGACCTGCTCGGTCATCCCCTCCCACCACACGTCCCCCTCATCGGTCAGGGCCACGTTGGTGAAGATCACGTCCCGGTCCAGCATCTGCATCGCCGTCGGGTTCGTCGACCACCCCGTCCCCGG
>NZ_JBGFTU010000015.1:0-115893 GCF_041276425.1 Kineococcus halophytocola
ACACCGCCCGCGGCACCGCCGAACAGCGCGCGCAGCGGCTGGTGCCGGACGGTGGGCAACCCCGCCAGGACGCCCCGCACCGCGCGGACGCGGTGCGCCGACAGCAGCGGCTGCCGGCGCCCGTCCGGGCCTAGGCCCACGACCGCCGACAGCGACGGGTCGCCCTCCAGCGCCGCGAGCAGCCGGGGGACGGCGCTCGCGGCGAACGGCTGGTCGCCCCCCAGCAGCACGACCAGCTCCGGGGCGGGCTCGCCCAGGGCGTCCAGGCCCGCGGCGAACCCGGCCAGCGGACCCCCGCCGGGGGGGTCCTCGCGCACACCCCCCGGGCCGACGAGCACGACCGGGCAGGGGGTGGGCAGGGACGCCGACCACCCGCGCAGCCCCTCCAGCAGCAGGCCCAGGACGGTCGAACCCCCCAGGGGGGCGGTGAGCTTGGCGGCCGGCGCCCCCGGTGGCGGGGGCGTCCCGGACGGGTCGAAGCGCGTCCCCGACCCGCCCGCGACGACCACGACCGCCACCCGTCCACCCGCTGCGCCCACCCCGCAGGAGTTGCACGTTTCACCGGGGAGGTCAAGCGGCGCGCCGAACGGCCGATGGGCTGAACGAGGGGTCTCGCCCCCGCGGGGTACACCCGGCGGCCCGGCGTTCCGATCACTCACGAGTCTGCTCGACCCACGGTGAGCAGTTTCGACCGCTCACCACGTGTACGGAAGGTTGACATGCTGCGGAACCTGAGCATCCGAGCCAAGCTCGCGGTCCTCCTGGTGGTGCCCCTCGTGCTGCTGCTCGTCGCCGTCGTCGCCACGACCGCGCGGGAGGCCGTCGGCACCGCGGAGCGTCGCCAGCTGGCCGCGTACGCCGGGTCCACGGCGACGATCAACGAGTTCTTCACCGCTCTGCAGACCGAGCGCCGCGACACCGTCGAGTACCTGGCCGCGCCGAGCGAGGGGGGCAAGGCGACGGTCGACGGCGACCGCGCCGCCACCGACGCGGCGGTCGCGAAGGTGACCGCCGCCGTGGCCGACAGCGGCGTCGACGTCACCTCCGGCACCGTCGGCGCCGTCTACGGCGCCGTGCAGACGGCCCTGGGCCAGACGCTGCCGCAGGTCCGCGCCGCCGTGGACAACGCCTCCACCACCCCGGTCGCCGCCCTGTCGACCTACAGCGACGTCAGCTCCGTCGCCACCGACCTCACCGTCGCCGTCGCCGAGCAGGCCGACGACCGCGAGATGGCCCAGGAGATCGGCGCCTTCGGGTACCTGCTCAAGCGCATCGACGCCCTCGCCCTGGAGCAGGCCGCCGGCACGCTGGTCCTGGAGGGCACCCAGACCGGCACCGTGCAGGGGCTGCGCGAGACCGCGATCGAGCGCGGCGCCTACTTCGAGCAGCAGGCCCGCTACCGCCTGCGCGCCGACGACGTCCAGGAGTTCGACGCGGCCCTGAGCACGGGCGCCACGACCTCCGCGCTCGCCTTCCTCAACCAGGACCGCAACCTGTTCGCCGCCAGCAGCACCCCGTCCCTGACGGTGCCCGACTGGCAGGACACCACCGGCCAGGTCATCACCGCCTACCAGCAGGCCGTCGTCGAGCGCGCCGCCGACGTCGCCGAGGAGGCCGCGGCCGAGGCCACCCGCGGCACCGTCCAGACCCTCGTGGTCCTCGTCGTCGCCCTGCTGCTGTTCGCCGGCGTCGGCGTCCTGGGGTTCCGCACCGCGCGCAGCATCGGCCGCCGCCTGTCCGCCCTGACCACCGCCGCCACCGAGGTCCGCGACGAGCTGCCGCGCATGGTCGAGCGGATGCAGACCCCCGGCGAGGGCCCCGGGGTGGAGTTCACCCCCCTGGAGATCAGCAGCCAGGACGAGATCGGCGAGGTCACCAAGGTCATCAACGACCTCAACGAGACGACCTTCCGGATCGCCGGTGAGCAGGCCGCCCTGCGCGCCTCCATCGCCGAGATGTTCGTCAACGTCGCCCGCCGCGACCAGACGCTGCTGGCCCGCCAGCTCGCCTTCCTCGACCAGCTCGAACGCACCGAGGAGAACCCCGACACCCTCGAGGACCTGTTCACCCTCGACCACCTCGCGACCCGGATGCGGCGCAACGCCGAGTCCCTGCTCGTGCTGGCCGGCATCAACACCGGACGTCGCCTGCGCCGTCCGCTGCCGCTGTCGGACGTCGTCCGCACGGCCGCCGGGGAGATCGAGCACTACGACCGCGTCGACCTGGCCCTGCAGGTGGACCCGCCCGTCGTCGGTCACCTCGCGCTGTCGGCCTCGCACCTGATCGCCGAACTGCTCGAGAACGCTACGAACTTCTCCGACCCCGGCACCCGCGTCGTCGTCGGCACCGCCGAGACCGACCGCGGCGTCGAGGTCACCATCGCCGACACCGGCCTGGGCATGAACGACGAGGAGGTCGAGACCGCCCACCAGCGCATCTCCGGTGGCCGCGCCTCGGAGTTCGTCGGCGCCCAGCGCCTCGGGTTCTACGTCGTCGGCCGCCTCGCCGGCCGCCTGGACGTGGAGGTCGAGTTCACCACCGGCGAGGGCCGGGGCACGACCGTGACCCTCGTCCTGCCCGCCGCCCTGTTCACCCCGGGCAGCGTCAAGGGCGGTCAGCCCGAGCTCGCCGCGCTGGACTCCGGTCTGCCGCAGCCCGGCGGCACCCCGGCCCTGCCCGAGGTGTCCGCGCTGCCGGGGGTCTCCGCGCTGCCGGAGGTCTCGGCGCTGCCGGAGGCCCCGCGCGGTGGTGCCGCGGCCGGTGGCCTGCCCACCCGCACGCCCGCCCCGGCGGGACCGAACAGCATCGTCGCCAACCCGCTGGCCGCCTCCGGCCTCGGGGACGCCCTGTCCGAGACGCTGTCGAAGTCGGCGGCCGAGGCGGCCGCCAGCTCCGAGGTCGGCGTGACCTCGCCGAAGGCGAAGGTCGAGGGGCGTCAGCTGCCCACCCGCAGGCGCGGTGCGCAGGCGCAGGCGCAGGCCAAGGCCGACGCGGTCGCGGCGCCCGCCCCGGCGGACCCCCTCGCGCCCCCGGTCGTCCCGGTCGTCCCGGTCCCCGAGAGCGACTGGAAGCCCGCCGCGGCCCCGGCCCCGACCGGCGCGGCGGCCATGCCCAAGCGTGAGCGCAAGGAACCCACGCCCACGGCCCTGACCGCGGCGCAGGACATCCTGCCCAAGGCCGGGAAGAAGCCGCGGCAGGTCCGCGAGTCGGCCACTCCGCCCAAGACCGCGGCCGAGGCCTTCTGGACCTCCCGCAAGCGCACCGCCGGCGAGCTCAAGGGCTCGGCGCTGGACGCGCTGGAGGCCACCCGCGGTGACGCCGCGACCCCGGAGACCCCGGAGCCCCCGGTCGTCGAGACGCCGGCCCCGGTGGTCGAGGCGCCCGCGCCGGTCGTCCAGGCGCCGGCCCCGGTCGTCCAGGCGCCGGCCCCGGTCGTCGAGGTCCCCGTGGCCCCGGTCGCCCCGGTCGTCCCCGCCGCTCCGGCCGTCGCTCCGGCCGTCGCGCCGGCTCCGGTCGCCGCGACCCCGGAGGTCGAGGCTCCCGCGGCGGGCCGCACCGTGGGGGAGGCCCTGCGCCAGCGCAACGCCCTCGCGGCCGAGGCGCTGAACGCCCTCACCGAGGGGCAGAACTTCACCCCCACCCGGGGTGCCGGTTCCGCGCCGCTGGTCCGCCGCCAGGCGGGCGCCACGGCGGCCGCGGCCAAGCCCGCCCCGGCCCGCGCGGCGGTCAACCGCCAGCGCCGCGCCCCCGCCGACGTCCGCTCGATGCTCTCCGGCTTCCAGGCCGGGGTGTCCCGCGGCCGCGCCGGCGAGGCCGGGGCCGAGGCTCCGGCCGCCCCGCAGACCGCACCGGCCGCTCCCGAGAGCGGAGCCGCCGGTGAGGCCTGACCAGAACTCCCGGGAGGGATCCCGGGCCCGCACCACCACGACCACCGGCACCAGCCACCGCACCGACCACCAGCAGACCGCCCCGAGAAGAGGAACCCCACTGTGACCGCGCTTAGCTCCGAGGCCGCCGACTTCAGCTGGCTCCTCGACAACTTCGTCAAGAGCGTCCCCGGCGTCACCCACACCGTCGTCGTCTCCGCCGACGGTCTGCTGATGGCCATGTCCGACAAGCTGCACCGCGAGGCCGGGGACCAGCTCGCCGCCATCGTCTCCGGCGTCTCCAGCCTGGCCCGCGGCGCGGCCAACCAGCTGCAGTCCGGTGACGTGCGCCAGGCCATCATCGAGATGGACGACGCGTTCTTCTTCCTCGTCAACATCTCCGACGGGTCCGTCCTGGCCGTCGCCGCCGAGGCCGGCTGCGACGTCGGGCTCATCGGCTACGAGATGGCGATGCTGGTCCAGCGCGCCGAGACCGTCCTCACCCCGCAGCTGGTGTCGGAGATGCGGGCGGCCCTGCCCACGTCGACGCCGGTCGCAGCGCGGTGGTGACGTCCAGTGACAGCACCTGGTAGTGCGGACCTCTGGCCCGACGACGACGACCAGGACGTCGAGGAGTTCACCGTCCGCCCGTACACCGTGACCGGTGGCCGGACCCGCCCGAGCAACGCCGACCTGCCGGTCGAGGCGCTCGTGGAGGCCACGGCCACCCCGGAGATCGGGATGACCCCCGAACGGCGCAGGATCCTCGAACTCACGACCACGTCCTACCTGTCGATCGCGGAACTGTCCGCCCACGTCCACCTGCCGGTCGGAGTCGTGCGGGTCGTGGTGAGCGACCTGGCCCAGTCGGGCAAGGTCCGCATCCACGGCCTGACCATGACCTCCGCCCCCCAACCCGCGACCACCATCAGCGTCCTGGAGAGTGTTCTCAATGGCATTTCCTCGCTCTGACGTGAACCCCGCCGGAGCCGGAGCGCCCGCGGGGACCGACGTCCAAGCGCCACCCACCGTCGTCAAGATCGTCGTCGCCGGCGGGTTCGCGGTCGGCAAGACGACCTTCATCGGCTCGATCTCCGACATCGAACCGCTGCGCACCGAGGCCGCCATGACGGAGCACTCCGTCGGTGTCGACGACGCCGGGCAGAACTCCGACCGCAAGACCTCGACCACGGTCGCCATGGACTTCGGCCGCATCGCGCTGCCGGGCAACCTGTGGCTGTACCTGTTCGGCACCCCCGGCCAGGACCGCTTCCTGTTCATGTGGGACGACCTGGTCAAGGGCGCGATCGGCGCGGTCGTCCTGGTGGACACCGACCGCCTCGACCAGTGCTTCCCGGCCGTGGACTACTTCGAGTCCCGCGGCATCCCGTTCGTCGTCGCCGTGAACTGCTTCGACGGCGTCGCCCAGCACGACCTGGACTCCGTCCGCGAGGCGCTCGCGGTGCCGGACCACGTGCCGCTCGTCTACACCGACGCGCGGTCCAAGGCCGCCACCAAGCACAGCCTCATCACGCTGGTGCAGACCGCTCTGGCCCGGCTCAACGCCGGCGCCTGAGCGCCCTCGCACGAAGCAGGACGCCGGCCCCCGCCACGGGGGCCGGCGTTCGTCGTCGCACCGCCGTTCCGCCCACCGCCGTGCAGCCGGTCCGCCCGACCGACGCACCACCGTCACCGGGACGCCGGGCAACCCCGTCACGGGCACGGGGAGAGCGCCCAGGTGGCGGCGGCTTTCAGGTCGGGGTCGTCCACCACCTCGACACCGGCTGGGTCGAGGCGCCGGGCGGGCCCGTTTCAGCTCTGCCCGTCACCTGCCGATGAGTCCTGCAGAGCATGAGAAGAAGCGGTCCCACAGCCGGGGCCGTCCGACGCGAGAAGTGGGAGCGCCACGTGGACGACATGGACGAGATCGTCCAAGAGTTCCTCGTCGAGAGCTACGAGAACCTGGACCAGCTGGACTCCGACCTCGTCGCGCTGGAGCAGCAGCCCGGTTCGCGCGAGCTGCTCGCCAGCGTCTTCCGCACCATCCACACGATCAAGGGCACCTCCGGCTTCCTCGCCTTCTCCAAGCTGGAGTCCGTGGCGCACGTCGGGGAGAACCTGCTGGCCCGCCTGCGCGACGGCCAGCTCGTCATGACCCCCTCGACCACCGACGTCCTGCTGCGCATGGTCGACACCATCCGCGCCCTGCTGTCGGCGATCGAGGAGTCCCACTCCGAGGGTCCGGTCGAGGTCGCCCAGGTCGTCGCCGCGATCCGCGCCGTCCTCGACGGGAACGAGCCCGTCCTGCCGCCGTCGGACGGGGCCGGTGCCGAGGAGGCCCCCGCCCCCGAGCCCGTCGCGGTCGCCGAGCCCGTCGCCGAGCCCGTCGCCGAACCCGTCGTCGAGCCCGAGCCCGTCGTCGAGTCCGAGCCCCAGGTCGCGCCGGAGCCCGAACCCGAGGTCGCCCCCGAACCCGTCGTGGAGTCCGCTCCCGAACCCGTCGTGGAGGCGGCCCCCGCCCCGGCGCCCGCCGCACCCCCCGCCGCGGCCCCCGCACCCGCCGCCGCCCCCGCCGCCGCGGCCCCCGCCGGCGCCGCGCCGTCGGAGAAGGCGTCCGCCGCCGAGGCCACCATCCGCGTCGACGTGGAACTCCTGGAGTCCCTCGTCCGCCAGGCCGGCGAGCTGGTCCTGGCCCGCAACCAGATCCTGCAGCGCGCCGGCGCCCTGCGCGACGAGGACCTGACCCGCGCCTGCCACCGCCTGAACCTCGTCGCGAGCGAGATGCAGGAATCGGTCATGCGCACCCGCATGCAGGCCATCGACCACCTGTGGTCCAAGCTGCCCCGCGTCGTGCGCGACCTCGGGAACATGCTGGGCCGCAAGATCAAGCTGGAGATGGAGGGTGGGGAGACCGAGCTCGACCGCACCCTGCTCGAAGCGGTCAAGGACCCGCTGACCCACATCGTCCGCAACGCGGTCGACCACGGCATCGAACCGCCGGAGGTCCGCCGCGCGGCCGGCAAGAACGAGGTCGGCACCCTGAAGCTGCGCGCCGCGCACGAGGGTGGTCAGGTCGTCGTGGAGATCCGCGACGACGGCAAGGGCATCGACCCGGCCGTGATCGGGGCCAAGGCCGTCGAGAAGGGCCTGGTGTCGCCGGTCAAGCTGGAGTCGCTGACCCCCAACGACATCCTGCAGTTCCTGTTCCTGCCCGGGTTCTCCACCGCGGCCAAGGTCACCAACGTCTCCGGCCGCGGCGTCGGCATGGACGTCGTCAAGACGAACATCGAGCGCATCGGCGGGTCCGTCGACGTCGAGTCCGTCAACGGCCAGGGCACCGTCTGGCGCCTGCGCATCCCGCTGACGCTGGCCATCGTCCCGGCCCTGACCGTCGAGTGCGCCGGCCAGCGCTACGCGATGCCGCAGGTGAACCTGCTGGAACTGGTCAGCCTGGACACCGAGCGCATGAGCAAGGCGATCGAGGACGTCGGCGGCGCCAAGGTGTACCGCCTGCGCGGTGCGCTGCTGCCGCTGATCCGCCTGGAGGAGGCGCTGGAACTGCGGCGCCCGGCCGACGTGGAACTGCCGACGAACCTCGTCATCGCCGTCCTGGAGTGCGACGGCCGCCGGTTCGGCCTGCTGGTCGACCGCGTCCTGGACACCGAGGAGATCGTCGTCAAACCCCTCTCGGGCGCGCTGAAGGCGATCGGCGCGTACGCCGGGGCCACGATCCTCGGTGACGGGCGCGTGTCCCTCATCCTCGACGTGCAGTCGCTGGCCCGGCGCACGATGCGCTCGGACGGTCTGGAGCACGCCACGGACGAGGCGGCGACGCAGCAGGCCGCGACCGGCGACGGCCAGCGCCTGCTGGTCGTGGGCCTGGGCGACAACCGCCGGGTCGCGATCCCGCTGGACGTCGTCACCCGCCTGGAGGAGTTCAAGACCGAGTCCATCGAGCGCGTGGGCCGGCGCGAGGTCGTCCGCTACCGCGGCGAGATCCTGCCGCTGGTGCGGTTGTCCCACCACCTCGGCGGCGGGTCCCGCGGCTCGTACGGGGGCCAGGAGGTCGCGTCCCTGCCGGGTGTCGTGTACTCCGCCCGCGGCCGCTCCGTCGCGATCGTCGTCGACGAGATCGTCGACATCGTCTCGGGCCAGGACGCGCACAGCGACATCGACGACGCCGGTCTGGTCGGTTCGGCGGTCATCCGCGACCGCGTGACCGAACTCCTCGACGTGCGGTCGGCGATCCTGGCGGCCGACCCGAACTTCTTCAGCGAGCAGGCTCAGCACGAGCTGGCCGAAGCTTCCAAGCGACTGGGGGTCTGACGTGTCCACGCAGTACGCCACGTTCCACCTCGCCGGGCACCTGTTCGGCGTCGAGGTGCGGCGCGTGCAGGAGGTGCTCACCGAGCAGCCCCGCACGCCCGCCCCGCTGGCCCCGCACGCCGTCGCGGGCCTGATCAACCTGCGCGGTCAGGTCGTGACGGCCCTGGACCTGCGCCGCCGGCTGAACATGCCCGACCGCGAGGAGGGCAAGGTCGCGATGAACGTCGTCGTCCGGGCCGCCGAGGAGGTCTGGAGCCTGCTGGTGGACTCCATCGGGGGCGTCATCGAGGTGACCGACTCCACGTTCGAGCCGCCGCCGGACACGCTGTCGGGCCCGATCCGCGAACTCATCCGCGGCGCCTACAAGCTCGACGGGGCCCTGCTGCTGGTCCTGGACGTCGACAAGGCGCTGGAGATCGAGGGCGCGGAGAGCGCGGCCTGAGCCACGACGCACGACGAGGGGGTGGGACCGGCCGGTCCCACCCCCTCGGTGCGTCTCACCCCGGGCGCCGGTAGAGGTGCCGGTCGTCGTCGGGGACGGCCGGGGGTCCGGCCGGCGCCGCGGGTCCGGTCCCCGCCGGGGCGTCCCCGGGGGAGCGCCCCACGGGTTCCCCGCCGGGTCCTCCCGCCGGTTCCTCCCGGGGGTTCCCCGCCGGTCCCGCGCCGGGGTCGCCCGGGGGGTCCGGTGCCCTCGACGTGCCGGGCCCGTGCCACAGCACCACCCCGGTGACGGCGGGCACGAGGAGCGCCGGGACGAGCACGGCCAGGACCCCGGCGAGCCCGGGCAGGTCCTCGGGCACCCCGGTGCGCAGGAGGAACCGCAACGACCCCGGCCCCGCCGCCCCGGCGGACGCGCTCACGTGCTCCAGCACACCGACCAGGGCCCCCAGTGCCAGGGCGCAGGACAGCCACGCCCCGACCGCAGCCACGCGCCGGCCCCATCGGTCCGGCACCAGGGCCGCGGGCCGGCCGGCCAGGACGAGCACGAGGACGAGCAGCGCGGCGACGACCCCGCCCCACAACGGGGCGGGCGCCCCCACGAGCACCCACAGGACGCCGAACCGCCGGCTCGTGGAGATCTGCGGCGCGACCCCGTCGAAGGCGCCGGTACCGGAGGGGTAGGCGCCGTAGAACTCCTCGTCGTGGTCCCCGCCCAGCACCCGGCGGGCGGCCTCGGCCAGCAGCAGCGGCGGCAGGAGGCACCCCGCCACCAGCACCCAGGACGGCCACCGGCCGCCGCGCCCGGCCCCGTCGGTGCCCCCGTCGGTGCCCCCGTCGGTGCCTGCACCCGTGACCTCGTCGGTGCCGTGCCCGTCCCCGCTCACGACCCGACGTTACGACCCGGCCCCGGGCACGTCGCCCGGACGGCCCAGCGCCGTCGCGACGGGTGGGCCGGGTGGAGGGTCCGACACGCCGCCGCAGGGCCGGACGGTGGACGTTGCCTCGCCCCCGGCATCACGCAGTGTCAGGGTGGAAGCACTCCGCCGGACCGGGCGGTGGTGGTTCCAGGCCTGGAGGCGACGACCGTGCACTACTCCCTGGTGAGCTCCCCCGTGCTGGGGTTCGACCTCGTGCGCCTGCCCCACGGCGACTCCACCGCGCAGGTCCTGCTCCGCGCCCTCGACTGCGGCCCCCGCGAGATCGACGTCCTGGCCCGCCGGCACGACGCCGCGGCCCGCGCCGGGGCGTGGGAGACGGTCCGCCACGCCGCCGGCAACGTCCCGCAGATCACCGACGTGCTGCACCAGGTCGCCAACGGCCTGGCCCACGGCGACTTCACGGGCGAGCGCACCGACGAGCAGACCGCCGCCCGCGTCGAGTCCGGCGTCGTGCGCGTCCTGCAGACCAGCACCATCGCCGACGCCGACGCCCTCGTCCGCCTCGTCCACCACGACGTCTTCGACTGGACCTGGACCGCCCCGGTGGACGGCGGCCCGCGGTTGCGCACCGAGGACGCCGGCCGCGCCGCCGACGTGCTCGCCGACGCCGCCGTCTCGGCCTACCTGGGCGACCGGCTGCCCGACCACGTCCGCCGCGTGCTGGCCCACCCGTACCTGCAGGCCTCCCGCGACCTCGCGCCGCTGCCCGAGCACCCCACCGGCCTGGGCCCGGAGCAGGCGGGGGTCGCCCGCGTCCTGGACACCCTGCGCCGCCTGGACGGGACCGACCGCGCGTGCCTGCGCGCCGTCGCCGCCACCAGCCGCCCGTCGGCGGGGGAGTGGGCGGGCGCCGTCCACGACGCCTCCTGGGCCGTGCACCTGTCCGACCGCGTCCGCACCGCCGCCGTCGCCCAACTCCTGGCCGTGCGCGCCTTCCGCGCCGGGGGGCTGGAGGCCGCCGACGGCGCCGACGGCCTGTGGAACGTCGTCAGCGGTGTCGTGCACGCCGAGGTCGTCGCCGACCTGCTCAGCTCCGACGCCCGCGCCGTCCTGCTGCGCCCGTGGGAGGCCGCCTTCGGGACGGACTGACGAGGTCCGGGGCACCCCGTCACGGCTTGTAGCGTGGCCCGGTGCCCACCCCGCTGCCGACGACCGGCCCCGCCGGCCCGGTCCGCGGGACGTGGCGCCGGGTGCGGGCGGGGGCCGTGGCGGCCACCGTCCTCGGCCTGGCCGCCGGGGCGCACCTGAGCGCCGGCGGGCACCTGCCCGGCCCGTTCCTGCTGCTGGCCGTGGGCCTGGTCCTCGTCGCGGTCTGCCTGCTGCTGGCGGGCCGGCGGTTCTCCTGGCCCGTCCTGGCCGCGCTGCTCGGTGGCGGGCAGGTCGCGCTGCACACGGTCTTCGCCGCGTGCAGCGGGCCCGCGGCCACCGTCGTCGGGACGGGGCACCACCAGAGCCTGGCGTTCACCGGCGCGACGGCGGCCTCCGCCGACCCCGGTGCCGCGATGACATGCGCGCACGTCGCCGCGACGGCGCTCGCGCTCGGGGCGCTGCTGCACGGGGAGTCGCTGCTGTGGTCGGTGTGGGCGTGGTTGCGGCCCGTGGTGCGGTTGCTGGTGCGGCTGGTCCGCACCGTCGCCCCGCGCCCCGTCGTGCCCGCTCCCGAGCCGGCTCGGCCGCGCTCGGTCGTCGCGCGGCGGGTGCGCAGGCGTGGTCCACCGGGGGTCCCCGCCCTCGCCACCACGTCCTGACGACACCACCGAACCCTGGAGAGACCTCCGTGAAGCGCTCCACCCTGCCCACCCGCGCCCTCGCCGTGACGCTGACGACCGGCGTGACCGCCTGCGGCGCACTGCTCCTGACCGCCCTGCCGGCCTCCGCGCACGTCCACGCCGACCCCGCGACGACCGCCGCCGGCGGCTACAGCGTCGTGACGTTCCGCGTCCCCAACGAGTCCGACTCCTCGGCCACGACGTCCGTGCGGGTCTCGCTGCCGACCGACCACCCGTTCAGCTACGTCGCGACCAGGCCCGTCCCCGGCTGGGTCGCCACCGTCACCGAGGGCGCGCTGCCCCAGCCCGTCGAGGCCGACGGCGTGACCCTCACCCAGGCCCCGCTGTCGGTCACCTGGACCGCCGAACCCGGATCCCGCGGCATCGGCGTGGGCCAGTTCGAGGAGTTCGAGGTCAACGTCGGGCCGCTGCCCGACGAGGGCACCCGCGTCGTGCTGCCCGCCGTGCAGACCTACGCCGACGGGGAGGTGGCGAACTGGACGGACGTCGCCGACCCGGGGGCCGCCGAACCGGAGCACCCCGCGCCGGAGTTCACGACGACGGCCGGCGGCGACGGGCACGACCACGGCGCCCACGCGGCGGGCGGGGCCGACGACGCGACGCAGGCCGTGTCGGCGACGACGTCGGCGGACGGGTCCGGGGCCGACCCCCTCGCGCGCGGGCTGGCCGGTGGCGGTCTCGTCCTGGGCCTGGCCGCGCTCGTCCTCGTCCTGGTGCGCCGCCGCCGCGCCTGACGCCCGGCGGCCCGTCCGCCCTCGTTGGCCCACCGGGGTCGTTGATCGGCCTCGGGGGGCCAACGGGCTCGGGGGGCGGCCTCGTTGGCCCACCGGGGTCGTTGATCGGCCTCGGGGGGCCAACGGGGCCAACCCCGCCGCGCACCCGGCCCGACGGAACCGACACCCAAAATAGGGTAGGCTACCCTCATCGGCGCCCGGGGACCCGTCGAGGGTTCCCCTCGCCCGCCCTGGAGTCGTCGATGCGCCCCCTGTCCCGCCGCGCCCTCGGTCCCCTCACCGGGGCCGCCGCCCTCGCCCTCGCCGGGTGCGGGGCCTCCGAAGCCGTCCCGGCGCAGAGCACGGCCACCGCCGGGGAGGGCCGGACGCGGTACCCCCTCGTCCTGCGCAACGGCGAGCGCGAGGTCCGGTTCGAGAAGGCCCCCGAGCGCGTCGTCTCCCTCGACCAGGGCTCCACCGAGATCCTGCTGTCCCTGGGCCTGGCCGACCGGGTGGTCGGCACGGCGTCGTGGACGGACCCGGTGCTGGACTCCGTGGCCGCCGAGAACGAGCGGGTGCCGCGGCTGGCCGACAACGCCCCGACGTACGAGGTGGTGCTGGGGGCCGACTCGGACCTCGTCACCGCCTCCTTCGGCCGGCACTTCGCCGAGCAGGGCGGGGTCGTCACCCGCGACCGACTGGCCGAGACGGGGATCGCCAGCTACCTCTCACCCACCGACCTCGACGACGGGCGCAGCGTCAACGGCGTGACGAAGACGCGGACGGCGCCGCTGACGGTCGACGCGCTGTTCACCGAGATCCGCGAGCTGGCGCAGGTCTTCGACGTCACCCAGCGCGGCGAGGCGCTCGTCGCGGACCTGCAGCGCCGCGCGGCCGAAGCCGTCGACGGGGTCGACTTCGGCGGGCGCACGGTCGCGTTCTGGTTCGCCAACCTCGACACGCCCTACGTCGCGGGCGGGCGCGGGGCGGCGTCGCTGCTGGCGACCTCCACCGGGTTGCGCAACGTGTTCGCCGACCAGGCCGAGGACTGGCCGTCGGTGTCCTGGGAGTACGTCGTGGCCGCCGACCCCGACGTCCTCGTCCTGGGGGACCTGCGCCGGGACCGCTTCCCCGGCGACCGGCTGCCGGACAAGGAGGAGTTCCTGCGCACCGACCCCGTGGCGGGCGTGCTGTCCGCCGCGCAGGGGCAGCGGTACGTCGCCCTGCACGGCGCGGAGCTGAACCCCTCGATCCGCTACGTCGACGGCCTGGCGAAGCTGGGGGCGTGGTGGCGCGAGCACGGGAGCGAGCTCTGAGCGCCCCCGCCCCGGCGCGGGCGCGCGAACGGGCCCCGCAGCGGCGCCGGGTGCACCCCGCGGTCCTCCTCGCCGGTAGTGTCGTGGCGCTCGTGCTGTCCGTGGGGGTGGCCGCCACCCTGGGCGCGGCCGACGTCTCCCTCGTCAACGTCCGCGACGTCCTGCTGAACCACCTCGGGTTGGCGAACGTGCCCGTGCGGGTCTCCGAGGACGCGATCGTCTGGCAGGACCGGGTGCCGCGCGCCCTCGTCGCCGCGGCCGCCGGCGCCGGTCTGGGCCTGTGCGGGCTGGTGCTGCAGTCGTTGCTGCGCAACCCGCTGGCCGACCCGTTCGTCCTCGGGGTCTCCTCCGGCGCCTCGACCGGGGCGGTGGCCGTCGCCGTGCTCGGCGTCGGCGGGATCGGGCTGTCCGGCGGTGCCTTCGCCGGGGCCTGCCTGGCCTTCGCCCTCACCCTGGCCCTGGCCCGCGCGACCCGCGGCGGCACCGCGGGGATCCTGCTGGCCGGGCTGGCCGGCACCCACCTGTTCTCCGCGCTCACCTCCCTCGTCGTGTTCGCCGTCGCCGACTCCGACGAGACGCGGGGGGTGATGTTCTGGCTGCTGGGGTCCCTGGAGGGCGTCCGCTGGGACGACGTCGTCCTGTGCTGGGCGGTCGTGGCCGTCGGGGCCGCGGTGTGCCTGGGGTACGCCGGCCGCCTCGACGCCTTCGCCTTCGGGGAGGACATCGCCTCCTCCCTGGGCATCCCCGTCGCCCGCACCCGGGCCGTCCTGCTGCTGCTGACGGCCCTGGTCACCGCGACCCTCGTCAGCGTCACCGGGGCCGTCGGCTTCGTCGGGCTCGTCCTGCCGCACGTGGCGCGCCTGCTCGTCGGGCACGCCCACACCCGCACGGTGCCGGCCACGATCGTCGTCGGCGCCGTCGCGATGGTCTGGGTCGACGCCGCCTCCCGCGTGGCGTTCGCCCCCACCCCGCTGCCCGTGGGCGTGGGGACGGCCCTGGTCGGCGTGCCCGTCTTCGCGCTGCTCCTGGTCCGCCGCGGGCGGGCGTCGTGACCCTGCACGCCGACGGGCTCACCTGGCGGCGCGGGACGCGGGTCGTCGTCGACGGGGTGAGCCTGCGCCCGGAGCCGGGGTCCACCGTCGGTCTGCTGGGGCCCAACGGGTCCGGCAAGAGCTCGCTGCTGCGCCTGCTGCACGGCGCCGCCCGCCCCGACGCCGGGACCGTCCTGCTCGACGGGCGCGACCTGCAGCGCACCCCGCGCCGGGAGGTGGCCCGCCGCGTGGCCACCGTGACCCAGCACGCCGAGACCGACGTCGACCTCAGCGTCCGCGACGTCGTGCGCCTCGGGCGCACCCCGCACCGGCGCCCGCTCGGGGGGCCGGGCCCGCGCGACGAGGCCGTCGTGGACGCGGCGCCGGCGCAGGTGGACCTGAGCGCCAAGGCGTCGCACTCCTGGCACACGCTGTCCGGCGGGGAGCGCCAGCGCGCCCACATCGCCCGCGCGCTGGCGCAGGAACCGGCCGAGCTGCTGCTGGACGAGCCGACCAACCACCTCGACGTGCGCCACCAGCTCGAGCTGCTGGCCCTCGTGGCGGCGCTGCCGGTCACGAGCGTCATCGCCCTGCACGACCTCAACCTCGCCGCGACGTTCTGCGACGTCCTCGTCGTCCTGCGCGCCGGGGCCGTCGTGGCCGCCGGGCCACCCCGGGACGTCCTGACCCCGGAGCTGCTGCGGGACGTCTACGGCGTCGAGGCGCACGTGGCCACCGGCCCGCACGGCCGCCTGACGGTGACCTTCCTGCCCCCGGTCCTGCCCCCGGTCCTGCCCCCGGTCCAGACCCCGGGTCGGGCGCTGGGTCAGGCGTGGACGGGGGCGGGGGAGAGTCGGCGCGACAGCGTCGCCAGCCCCGCGCCGGAGGCCGGGGTGAGCACCGCGAGCAGCACCCACGGTGAGGCCGCCCCCGGTTCCAGCACGGCCCCCACGACGGCCGAGCCGAGGAGCACGGCCACGCCCCCGAAGGAGGCCAGGACGCCGTAGTGCGCCCCGACGTGGCGCTCGCCGACGGCGAAGAACCCCTGCTGGCTGAAGGTCCGCAGCCCCAGCACGAGGCCGACGACCCAGCCCGCCACGCCCAGGCCACCGGACAGGTGCACGGCCAGGAACGGCACGACGAGGTAGAAGCCGGTGTTGAAGGCGAACTGGCTGAACAGCAGCAGGCGGACCGGTCCCGGCACCGCCCGCCAGGTGGAGCGAGCCGTCACGCGCTCAACCCCGCGACGGCGTGGAGGACGGCTTCGTGCAGCCGCGGGTCGCCGAGGGGGCGGAAGTGCCCCTCCAGCGGGACCTCCACCTCCACGGCCCCGGCGAGGGCGGCGGCGTCCGCGGCCCGCGGCACGTGGGGGTCGAACCGGGGACGGATCGCGACGATCCGCGGGTGGGCGCTGAGGTCGGCGGCCAGCCGGCGGATCGCCGGGTCGCGCGGGGACAGCCGCCGCACCGGGCGGGCGGGGAACCACGTCGCGTACCGCGACCCCGCGAACGGGGTGGCGACGGCGACGAGGCCGGCCACCCGGTCGGTGACCCCGGGCAGCCCGAGGGCGGTCTTGGCGATGAGACCGCCCTTGGAGTGGGCGACGACGACCGCGCCGCGCAGGTCGAGGGCGGTCACCGTGCGGCGCAGCACCTGCGCGCCGACGGCCAGCTCGGCCGAGTTGGTCCCCAGCCCCGGCAGCACGTGCACGGGGTGCCCGGCGCGGTGCAGGGCGTCGCCGAGGTCGCGCAGCACGCGCCAGGTCTCCCAGATCCCCGGGACCAGGACGACGGGGCAGCCCGCACCGCCGGTCCAGTCGGGGCGGCCGGGGCGCAGCTGGGCCCGCACGAGCCAGGCGTAGTCGGCGAGCCGGGCGCTCAGGTCCACCGGGCGCTCACCGCCGCACCAGGTCGGCGAACTGCTCGGCGACCTCGCGGGCGTGGTCGAAGACCACCGAGTGCGCCCCGGGCACCTCGGCCCAGCGGCCGTGCGGGGCGCGCTCGGCGAGCGTCCGCACCCACGGCACGGGGGCGAGGGCGTCGTGCCGCCCGCGCAGGACGAGGACGGGCACCTGCAGCTCCCGGATCCGGTCCTCGATGCGGTAGGTCATCATCGACGGCAGGGTGTGGGAGAACCAGCGCCACCCGCACGTGGCGTACCCCTCCAGCGACATCCGCCGCACGACGGCGGGCTCGAACAGGGCCGAGCGCAGCAGCCGCAGCCCCTGGCGCGGCACCGTCCGCTCCCGCGCGTCCACGGTGGGTCCGACGAGGGCGACGTGGGCGACGGCGCCGGGGTCGGCCAGCGCCGCCTCGAGGACGACCTGCGTCCCCATCGACTGCCCCACGAGCAGCACGGCGGTGAGGTCCTGCTCGCGGACCCAGTCGGCCACGAGCGCGCCCATCTCCGGCATCGACAGCGGCCGGTGGGGGTGGGGGATGCCGGCGAACCCGGGCAGTTCGACGAGGTGGACGGTGCCGAAGCGGGCGAGCAGGACGGCCAGGCGCTGGAAGTAGGCCGAGGAGACCCCGAGGCCGTGGACGAGGACGACGTCGTGGCGGTGCTCGGGCGGCACGTCGTCGGTCTCGGCGATCCACATCGTCCACGTGCGCAGCCACACGTCACCGTGCCGGACCCGGTCGATGCGGACGGTGAGCCCGCTGGGCATGTCCTCGGCGGTCAGGCGGCGCACGGGGGCATCATCGCGGTTCCGTCCCGCCGGACCCGGCCGGGGTCGTGGACGGGGTCGTGGACGGGGTCGTGGACGGGGCCGGGGGAGGGGCGTGGTGCCCGGGGCGACGCGGGTCCGGTCGACGCCCGCGACGGTGCGGGCCAGAGTGGTGATTCACGGATAGCGACGACGATCAAGCTGACGGTCACGACGCGCCCGGCCCGGGTTCAAGGTTCCGGTCCAGACGCCGATGAACAAGGAGCCACCCGCTCCCGGGTGGTGCCCCACGGCGCGGCGCGCCGGCAGCGAGGAAGGTCAGGTGCGACGTGGGCCCACGCATCAGGGTGCTCACGGTGGACGACTCGGTCGTCGTCCGCCGGATCGTCACCGACGTGCTGGCGTCCGACCCGGCCATCGAGGTCGTCGGCACCGCGCCCAACGGCAAGATCGCGCTCGACAAGATCGTCCAGCTCAAGCCCGACGTGGTGACGCTGGACATCGAGATGCCTGTCATGGACGGCCTCGAGGCGATCAAGGAGATCCGCAGGATCGACCGGAAGCTGCCGGTCATCATGTTCTCCACGCTCACCGAGCGCGGTGCGACGGCCACCCTGGAGGCCCTGTCCTCCGGCGCCTCGGACTACGTGACCAAGCCGGCGAACGTCGGGTCGGTCCAGGAGTCCATGGACTCCGTCCGCGAGCAGCTCATCCCCAAGATCAAGGCGTTGGTCCCGCACCTGGCCGCCGCGGCCGCGCCGGCGCCGGTGCGCCCGGCGACCCCGGTCACCACCCGGACCCGCACCTCGGCCGCCAAGGCCCCGCGGGCCCTGGTCATCGGTTCCTCCACCGGCGGGCCCGAGGCCCTGTCGGCCGTCCTGGCCAAGCTGCCGGCCGGCCTCGGGGTGCCCGTGCTCGTCACCCAGCACATGCCGCCGGTGTTCACCCGGCTCTACGCCCAGCGGCTCGACAAGGCCTCCGCGCTGCGGGTGGTCGAGGCCGCCGACGGGGACGCCGTCGTGCCCGGCACGGTCTACGTCGCCCCCGGGGACTTCCACATGGAGGTCGCCCGCCGCGGCCCGCAGACGGTGATCAAGTTGCACCAGGGACCTGCCGAGAACTTCTGCAGACCCGCCGTCGACGTGATGGTCCGCTCGGCCGTCGCCGCCTACGGCGGGGAACTGCTGGCCGTGATCCTCACGGGCATGGGGTCGGACGGCAAGCTCGGCTGCAAGGCCGTGGCCGCCGCCGGGGGGCAGGTCCTGGCCCAGGACGAGGCCACCTCGGTCGTGTGGGGCATGCCCGGAGCCGTGACCCGCGAGGGCATCGCCGACGAGGTCCTGCCCCTGGGGTCCATCGCCGACGCGATCCAGCGCCGGCTCGGGCCGGGTGTCCGGCCCGGGCTCGGCACCACCGCCACCCCGGCGGGCACCACCCCCAGATCCACCCTCGGAACCACCCCCAGCTCCACCCGCACCAGTCCCCTCCCGCCGGCCCGTCCGCCGGCGTTCCGTCCGGCCGCCCCCGCGGCCCGTCCCTCCCAAGGCAGGTGGTGACATGGCACTCACGACCACAGCCTTCGACTGGGTCTGCACCCTGGTGCGCAAGGAGAGTGCGATCGTCCTCGAGAAGGGCAAGGAGTACCTCGTGGAGTCCCGGCTCGTGCCGCTGGCACGGGCCGCTGGAGCCAGCGACGTCTCCGCCTACGTCGACGGCATCCGGTTGCGCCCCGACCGCCGCGCGCAGACCGCGATCGTCGAGGCGCTCACCACGAACGAGACGTCGTGGTTCCGCGACGGCGCCCCGTTCCAGGCGTTCTCGACGTCGGTGGTCCCCACGCTGAAGCAGGCGCGGGCCGCGACGCGGTCCCTGCGCATCTGGTCGGCGGCCAGCTCCACCGGCCAGGAGGCCTACAGCCTGGCGATCTCGCTGCAGGACAGCCTGATCGCCGAGGGGTGGCGGGCCGAGATCATCGGCACCGACCTGTCCAGCGAGGTGCTGGAGAAGGCCAAGGCCGGCCGGTACTCGCAGTTGGATATGAACCGCGGGCTACCGGCCCCGATGCTCGTGCGCCACTTCACGCGCGTCGGGACGCAGTGGCAGGTGAACGACGACATCAAGCGGATGGTCCGCTTCCAGCAGCTGAACCTCACGAGCTCGTACGCGGCCCTGGGCCAGTTCGACGTGGTGTTCCTGCGGAACGTGCTCATCTACTTCGACCTCGAGACCAAGCGCGACATCCTGTCCCGCGTGCGCAAGGTGCTCAAGCCCGGGGGATACATGTTCCTCGGGGGTGCAGAAACGACGCTGGGCGTCGATGAGAACTGGGACCGCGAACTCATCGGACGGGTTTCGGTCCACCGTCCCAAGAACGGAGGTCAGGCATGAAGGCTCTGGTCGTGGATGACTCCCGCGCCATGCGGAAGATCATCGCTGGTGCACTGCGCAAGCTCGGGTACGAGACGGTCGAGGCGGCCGACGGCGCCGAGGCGCTGAAGGTCCTCGAGTCGGGCCCGCTGCCCGACCTCGCGACGGTCGACTGGAACATGCCGGTGATGGACGGGCTCACGTTCGTCACCCAGGTCCGGGCGAACCGCGACTACCGCGCGCTCACGCTCATGATGGTGACGACGGAGGCCGAGCACGGGCAGATCGTCCGGGCGCTGGCCGCCGGCGCCCACGAGTACCTCATCAAGCCGTTCACGGTCGAGTCGCTGGAGGAGAAGCTCTCCCTGCTCGGCCTGCTGCCGGAAGGGGCTCAGGCATGACCGAACTGGTCGAGGAGTTCTACGACGAACCCACCGACTACGTCGAGGACGAGGCCCTGGGCCAGATCGTCGACGCGATGTGGGCGTCGTACTTCGCGCACACCGAGTTCCTGCTCCCGTCGTTCGACCAGCACGACATCGAGGGCGACATCCTCGCCGCCTCGGTGACGATCTCCGGGGCCCGTCCCGGCATCGTGACCGTCAGCGTCGAGCGCGCCCTCGGTCTGCCGCTGGCCGCCGCCCTGCTGCAGGACGACGGCGAGCTGACCGACGAGGACGTCTACGACTCCCTCGGCGAGGTCGCCAACATCGTCGGCGGCAACATCAAGGCCCTCGTCCCCGACGCCGGGCCCCTGGGCCTGCCCGTCGTCTCGACCGCCAAGCCGCTGCACGGCGCCTCCGATCGCCTCGCGGCCCGGCTGGACGCCAACTGGCAGGGTCAGTGGCTGACGTTCGAGGTGTGGCTGGCCGGCGGCAACGGTCCCGAGAACGTGGGGGGTTGAGGACGTGAAGGCCCTCGTGGTCGACGACAGCCGCGTGATGCGGCAGATCGTCATCCGCACGCTGCGCCAGGCCGGGTACGACTGGGTCGAGGTGGTCCAGGCCGAGAACGGCAAGGAGGGTTTCGACGCGGTCCGCAAGGAGAACCCGGACATCGTCCTGTCCGACTGGAACATGCCCGAGGCCACCGGCATCGAGATGCTGCAGAACCTGCGCGGTTCGGGCCTGGACGTGCCGTTCGGCTTCGTGACCTCGGAGGGGTCGGAGGAGATGCGGGAGAAGGCGGCGGCCGCCGGCGCCCTGTTCCTCATCGCCAAGCCCTTCACCCCCGAGGCGTTCGCCGCGGCCCTGGCCCCCGTCCTCGGCGGTGACGCCGGTTCCGGCGCCGTCGAGACGTCGGTGGCGCAGGGCGAGGTGAAGTTCGACGTCAACCCGTTGCCGTCGAACCTGGCGATCCGCAACCTGCTCTCGGACCTGCTGAACCGTGACGTCGACCTGTCCGACGGGCGTCCGCTGCCCGTCGGCGGCAAGCCCGGCTCCCTCGTCGGGCTCTACGTGGACGACCACCTGAAGTCCAAGGCCGTCGTGGTCTTCGACTTCGCGCTGGCCGCCCACGCCGGTGCCGCGATCGGCCTGCTGCCCCCCGGGGCCAGCGAGGACGCCATCGACGACAAGGAACTGCCGGAGAACCTCGCGGTGAACTCGCGCGAGGTCCTCAACATCATGGCGTCCCTGTTCAACGTCGAGGGTGCCGCGCACCTGAAGCTGTACGCGTCCTACGTCCCCGGCGAGGCCCTGCGCCCCGACGTGGCCGACTGGGCGACCCGCACGGGCAGCCGCCTGGACCTCGCGGTCACGGTGGCCCGCTACGGCAAGGGCGCGCTGAGCATCGTCACGTTCTGACGCGCACGTCCTGCAGGACCCCTCGCCCCCGCGGGCGGGGGGTCCTCGTCGTCCCCGGGGCCGCTCAACCGGTGACGACGGCCGTCGTCGCCCCCGGGCCACCGCCCCACACCGGGGCGACGGCCGGCCGACCCAGCAGGTACCCCTGCCCGCAGTCGACGCCGAGCTCGCCGAGCACGGCCAGCTCGTCGGGCCGTTCCACGCCCTCGGCCACCATCGTCGAACCGAGCTCGGAGGCGAACCCCACCAGGGCCCGGGCCACGGCCCGGCGTGCGGGGTCGGCGTCGATGCCGCGGACGAAGGCGATGTCGAGCTTGACGATGTCCGGGTTCAGGTGCAGGACGTGCTGCAGGCTGGCGAACCCCGCTCCCGCGTCGTCGACGGCGATGCGGACCCCGTGCCGGCGCAGCCGCGCGGTCACCCCGGTGAGCGCGTCGTAGTCCTCGACGGGGTCGTGCTCGGTGATCTCCACCACGAGGCGGTCGGTGGCCGCGGACAGCAGCAGGTCGTGGGTGGTGGTGTCCAGCAGCGCCTCGGCGGAGGCGTTGACGCTGAGGTAGGCCCCGGTGGGGACGGTGCGCAGCAGCGGCAGGGCCGAGGCGATCGCCGCCTGCTCCAGCTGGACCCCGACGCCGGAGGTGCGGGCGTCGGTGAACACCTGCCCGGGCCGGCGCGGTGCCCCCTCCGGCCCGGTGAACCGGCTCAGCGCCTCCGCCCCGGCCGTCGCGCCCGTGCGCAGGTCGACGATGGGCTGCAGGACGGTGCTGCGGCCGGTGCCGGCGACGAAGGCGTCGAGGGAGGCGAGCCGGTCGTCCCGCTCGGCGCGGCGGCGGTCCCGGTGGTGCAGCACCCCGGCGACCAGCGCCGCCACCACGTGCAACGCCTCGAGCTGGCGGGAGGCGAGACCGGGCCGGGCGTCCTCGGGCGCGCCGACGCCCACGAGCCGGCCACCGGGGACGCCGTCGGGCCGGACGACGTCGACGGTCAGCGGGGCGGTGGCCAGGTCGGTGTCGGCCAGCAACCGGACGGTGGTGTGCGGGTCCAGGACGCTGCTGGTCTGCTCGACGTGGTGGGGGGTGGTGCGCGTGGCGCGGGTGAGGGCCGCGACCGGGGTCCCGAAGACGTCCCGCGCCAGGTCCAGGAGCTGGGCGACGGCGTCGTCGTCCTGCCCGTGACCTCGCACCGGTGGACCTCCCGCGGCCGTGCCGTCCTCGCTCGTCGTGTCGCGCGCGGCCGTTCCGCGGGCCGAGGGTCGCACCGCGCGGGAACGGTGCGTCCTGCTCGTGACACTGCTGTCTCCTCGACCTTTCCAGAACGACCGGGCCCGCACAATCACGAACAGGTCACAGTGAGCATCGGTGACTGTGCGCAGTTCCGGGTGGTCCGGGTCTGGTCCCCGGCCGCGGGCCGCACTACCGTTCCGGCATCCGGCTCGGACCGTCCCAGGAGGAAGCCGTGTCCACGCACCTGACGCCCTACCTCAGCTTCCGCGGCCAGGCGAGGGAGGCGATGACCTTCTACCGCGACGTCCTCGGCGGCACCCTCGACCTCACGACGTTCGGCGAGTTCGGCGCCCCACCCGGCGTCGACCCCGAACTCGTCATGCACTCCCAGCTCACGACGCCGCAGGGGTGGTGGCTCATGGGCTCCGACGTCCCGCCCGGCATGGACCTCACCCCCGGCTCCAGCATCACCGTCGCCCTCACCGGCGACGACGGCGACGTCCTGCGCCCGGCCTTCACCGCCCTCGCCGAGGGCGGGACGGTGGAGACGCCGCTGGAGCCGCAGATGTGGGGCGACGAGTACGGCGCCCTCGTCGACCGCTACGGGATCCACTGGATGGTGAACCTGTCCGCCCCCGCCGCGCCCTCCTGACCGCCGCGCCGGGCGCCCGGTTGGACGTGTCGTTGACGCGACGCGCCGAACCTATCGGCGCTTCGCGTCAACGACACGGACACGGGGGCGGGGGGCGGTGACGCCGGAGGGAGGGGTGGGAGACGGGGGGTGACGGGTCAGGGACGGCCGGTGGGGCCGTGCCGGCGCATCCGCAGCACCGCGACCATCGCCTCGCGGATGATCGCCTTCGACATCTTCGACGTGCCGTGCGTGCGCTCGGTGAACAGGATCGGCACCTCGCGCACCGTCGCACCCTGCTGCAGCGCGGCCAGCGTCGTCTGGATCTGGAACGCGTACCCCGCCGCCGTCAGCTCCGACAGGTCCAGGCGGCGCAGCAGGTCCGCGCGCCAGGCCTTGAACCCGCCGGTGAGGTCGGCCACGGGGGCGTGCAGCAGGACCCGGGCGTACACGTTCGCCCCGCGCGAGAGCGCTTTGCGGTACCAGGGCCAGGCGTCGTCGAGGGCGCCGCCGGGCACGTACCGGGCGCCGAGGACGAGGTCGGCGCCGGCGGCGATCTCGGCCAGCATCCGCTCCAGCGCCTCCACGGGGTGCGAGCCGTCGGCGTCCATCTGCACGACGACGTCGTGGTCGCCGGTGGCCAGGGCGTGCGCGAAACCGGCCCGGTAGGCGGCGCCGAGGCCGTCCTTCGTCGTGCGGGTCAGCAACCGGACGCGGCCCTGCGGGTAGCGCGCCGCGGCCTGCTCGACGAGGGCGCCGGTGCCGTCGGGGGAGGAGTCGTCCACGACCAGCACGTCGGGGGCGACGGCCGACCCCAGGATCCGCTCGAGCATGCCGGTGATGTTGTCGGCCTCGTCGTACGTGGGCAGGACGACGACGCAGCGCAGGGCTTCGGCCAACGGGAACTCGCTCGGGTGATCGGCGGACGGGTCGCCCGACGCTACCCCACCCCGTGCGGCGGGCCGGCCGGGGCGGGCGGGGGAGCTGGCAGACTGGTGCCCGCGCCCGGACCCCGCGGGGACCGGGCGCGGCCGGGAGGGCTGGCCGAGTGGTTGAAGGCGGCGGTCTTGAAAACCGCTAGGGAGGTACCCACTCCTTCCTCATGGGTTCGAATCCCATGCCCTCCGCCACCCCCGGACGCCACGCTCCGGGAGGACCAGGAGCGAGGAGCAGGACGATGAGCGCGGTCGTGGGGCCCGAGCTGACCCCCCAGCGGCGGGCGACGGCGCTGCGCGCCTTCCACACGCTGCCCCGGGAGGACCGCCAGGACGCCATCGCCCTGGCCCGGCAGGGCCGGCGCCACCCCGACGAGCGGGTCGCGGCCGTCGCGTGGTGGTACGCCGCCGCCGTCCTGCAACCGCGCTGGTACAACCGCGTGCCGCTGGTCGTGCCCGTCGTGGTGGTGCTGGTGCTGCTCGCCGGTGCGCTGCTGGCGAACTCCTGGCCGCTGGCCCTCCTGGGCCTGGTCGTCCTGCTGGTCTCCGCGGCCCTCGTCCGGCAGCGGCTGACCACGGCGCCGCTGCTGGGCCTCATGCGCCCGCCCGGCGCCGCCGACGTCCCCGAGACCGCCCAGGACGAGACCGACCGGGACGAGACCGACCGCGACTGAGGCCCGCCCGTGCCGCCGGACGGGTGAGAGCCCGCCGCCGGCGGGTGAGGGACCGTCCAGTCACCCCGCCGCGGTGACGATGACCAGGACGTGCGGACCTGGTCGAGACGGGGGTGGGACGCGCTGAGGGCGACCGGTCGCCTCGGCGCGGACGTCGCCGTCCTCGTCGCCGTCCTGGCCGGTCTGGCCCTCGCCCAGTCCCTCCTGGGCCGCGGCACGACCGCCTCGCTCCTGATCTTCGGGCTGGGGGAGGCCGCGGTGGCGTTCCTGGCGGCGGGGTTGCTCGGCTGGTCGGCGTGGCGGCGGGCCCCGGCGGGGTGGCCGCGTCGCAGCTGGGGACTGCTGGCGACGGCCTGCGGGTCGTGGGGCGCGGGCCAGCTCGTCTCCACCGGGCAGGACGTCCTCGGGCTGATCCAGGACGCCACCACGTGGGCCGACGTGCCCTTCCTGGGGTTCTCGGTGACCTTCGTCACCGCGGGGATGGTCCACCTGTGGGGGCGCACGCGGTCCCACGTCGGCCTGGCGACCCTCCTGGACGGCCTGCTGCTGGGCACCGCGCTGCTGACCGTCCTGTGGGTCGGCTGGCTCGGTGAGGCCGTGCGGCACTCCTCCCTCCTCTCGGCCGACCTCGTCGTGCCGCTGGCCTCCCCGCTGCTGGACGTGGTCTTCCTCACCACGACGCTCATCCAGACGGCGCGGCTCGGGCTCTCCCGGGTCGGGGTCCTGTGCCTGCTGGCGGCGACCTCGCAGACCGTCGGTGACGTCGTCCACGCGTACGGGTTCCTGGCCACGGCGGGCTACCAAACCGGCGGGGTGGCCGACTACGCCTGGATCGTCGCCTTCGGCGTCTTCGCGATCGGCTCGCGCCAGTCCTCGGGCCGCCCGTCGTCGTCGCGGCCCCCGGCCACCGGGTCGGTGAGCTGGCTGGTCCCCTACCTGGCGCTGGGCCCGGCGACGGTCCTCGGGGCGATCCGGCTGTGGGCGACGTCGGACCGGTTCGTCCTCGTGGCGCTGCTGGCCATGGTCGTCCTCGGCGTGGGCCGGCAGTTCCTCGCCCTCGACGAGCACCGGCGCCTGCTGCTGACGACCGAGCGGCAGCGCCACCAGCTCGACCTGCTGGCCCACGTCGACCCGCTCACAGGCCTGGAGAACCGGCGCCGGTTCTCCGAGCGGACGGCCGAGGCGGTCCGCGACGCCCTCGGCACCGGGGACGCCCTCGTCGTCGCCTTCGTCGACCTCGACCGGTTCAAGGCCGTCAACGACACCCTCGGGCACGCGGCCGGTGACGACCTGCTGCGCGGTGTCGCGGCCCGGTTGCTGGCGTGCGTGCGGGAGCAGGACTGTGCCGCCCGCTGGGGCGGGGACGAGTTCGCCGTCCTCGTCACCGACCCGCAGGTGCCCCCGGAGGCCGTCGTGCAGCGGCTGCGGGCCGCGCTCGCGGAACCGTTCACCCTCGGGGGGGCGGTCGTGCAGGCCTCGGCCAGCATCGGCGCGGTCCGGGAGGAGCCGCGGGCACTCGCCGCGGACCGGCCCGCCGGCGCGGACGTCGTGCCCGCCGTCGTCGAGGCGCTGCTGGCCGCGGCCGACGCCCGCATGTACGGGGTGAAGCGGTCCCACCGCGGGTCCGTGGGCGCGAGGCGGTAGGTACGGTCGGGCGGTGCCGCCCGGAGCCCGCGACCGCGTCCTCGTGCCCGTCGACCCCCTCGGTGCGGACGGTGCCGTGCAGGTGGCGGCCGACGTGACCGGCACCGGCCCCACCGTCCTGCTCCTGGCGGGTCAGAGCCTGGGCCCGGAGACCGCCACGGGCACGGCCGCCGACCTCGCCGGGGCGTTCCGCGTCGTCGTCGTCCACACCCGCGGGACGGGAGGCAGCACCGGCGGCCCCGGCCCGGGCGGCTGGACGACGGCCACGTTCGCGGCCGACGCCGTGGCCGTCCTCGACGCGCTCGGGGTGGCGCGGGCGCACGTCCACGGGTTCTCGATGGGCGGGCGCGTCGCGCAGGTGCTCGCGGCCCGGTTCCCCGACCGCGTCGACCGGCTGGTGCTCGGGGCGAGCGGACCCGGTGGGGCGCACGAGGTCCGCTGCGAGGCCGACGTCGCCCGCACCCTGCGGCACGCGGCCTCGCCCGCGGGCCGGCAGGGGCTGGCCGACCTGTTCTTCACCCCGGGGTGGTCGGCCCGCCACCCCGGGACCGCGGCCCGGTTCGCCCCGACCGGCTCCCCGTCGGTGCGGCGCGCGCACCACGGCGCCAGCACCGGTCACGACGGCTGGGACCTGCTGCCGCGCATCGCCGCCCGCACGCTCGTCGTGCACGGCGGGGACGACCGCCTGACCCCGCCCGCGAACGGCCGCCTGCTCGCCGGCCGCGTCCCCGGCGCCGAGCTCGTGGTCCTCGACGGTGCCCGGCACGGCTACCCCGCGCAGTTCCGGGCGCGGACCGCCGAGCTCCTGCGCGCGTTCCTGGGCTGAGGGGCCGCCCCGGGCTCAGGCGACCGTGCGCAGGGCCAGCGGCAGGCAGCGCACCGTGACGTCCACCCCGCCGTCGACGTGGAAGACCTCCCCGTCCAGCTGCAGGGGCATGGGGGAGTGGGTGAGGAACTCGAAGGGTTCGGCCCGGGACGTCACCGGGTGCTTGCCGCGCAGGACGCGGGTGAAGTCGGCCAGCAGCCGCAGCTTGCTGCGGTGCGGGATGAGCAGCGTCTCGTACCGGCCGTCGTCGGGCGCGGACTCCTCCGAGAGCTGGGCGTACTTCGCCATCCGGTCGATGTTGGCGAACACCAGGCTGTCCAGGTCGATCTGGCGGCCCTCGTGCGTGATCGTCATGGGCCGGTAGCGCCAGAACGCGCGCACGACGAGGAAGGACTCCTTGACCGCGTCGAGGTCGTGCTCGTTGAGGGCGGCGGCGGCCACGGGGGTGATCCCGACCCCGGCGTAGGAGTGCGCGACCCGGGACCGGCCCCCACCGGTGACCTGCAGCAGGTCGATGCGCGTCGTCGGCGCCCCCGCCACGACGTCGCGGACCGCCTGGGCCAGGGGACGGTCCTGCGTCGCGGAGGCGTGGTCATTGGCGTTGCCGGAGGGCAGGACCGCGGCCAGCCCCCGGCCGGCGGTGACGACGCCGTTGACGACCTCGTGGTACCCGCCGTCGCCGCTGGCCGACACGACGAGGGTCCCGCCGTCCTCGCGCACGGTGTCCCGGGCGATCTCCTCGGCGTGGCCCGCGTACTCGGTCTCGACCAGGTCGACGCGCACCACCCCGTCCAGGTCCGCGCGCAGCCGTTCGGCGTTCGCGGGGCCGTCACCCGTGCTGTTGGGGTTCAGGACGACGACGACGCGCCGGATGTCGGTACTCACGCGCTCACCGTAGGGGCGATCGCCCGGGCCTGCCCCCCGCGACGGCGAGGGCTGCTGCGACCGGGTGGTTCAGGCGCGGAACTGCGCGGGCCGCTGCGACGGGGCGTCGGCCAGGGCCTGCGTGATCCCCTCGACACCGGCTTCGGCGCCGTAGACGGGGGTGCCCGGCTGCTGGCGCCAGGACTCCGCGAGCGGCCCGGCGTCCACGACGTCGAAACCCATCTCGCGCACCAGGCCGGACACCACGTCCTTGGCCCCGGCGTCGTCGCCCGCGATCGGCAGGGCACGCCGTTCCAGGTCGCCGTCCTGACGGCCCGCGGTCAGCAGGTGCTCGGCCGTGATCCCGTTGAACGCCTTGACCCAGTGCAGCCGGCCGCGGGGGTCCAGGTGCTGCGCGGTCCACACCGTCTCCGGCGTCCCGTCCTCGAGGGCGTCGATGCGGCCGTCGCGCTCCCGCGGGTAGTAGTTGCCGGTGTCGACGACGACCGCGCCGTCGGGCAGCGGGTCCAGCAGGGTGGCGGGCAGGTCGGGGACCCGGCTCTGCGGGATCGTCACGACGACGAGGTCCACCCCGCGCGGGGCGTCCTGGGCGGTGACCGCGGTCGCCCCCGTCTCCTGCGCGAGGTCGGCCAGGGTTTCCGGGCCCCGGGAGTTCGCGACCTTGACGGTGTGGCCGAGGCGCGTGAACGCGCGGGTGAGGTTTCCGCCGATGTTGCCGGCGCCGACGATGCCGATGTCCATGCGCACGACGCTACGTCCGCGCCCACCTGACCGCCCCCGGAGGGAGCGGTCAGGCGGGCGGGTCCTCAGAGCGTCGCGATGTCGATGACGAACCGGTACCGCACGTCGGAGGCCAGGACGCGCTCGTAGGCCTCGTTCACCTTGTCCGCGGCGATGACCTCGACCTCGGAACCGATGCCGTGCTCGGCGCAGAAGTCCAGCATCTCCTGGGTCTGGGCGATCCCGCCGATGTTCGAGCCGGCGAAGCTCTTGTTGCCCACCACGACCGAGAACATCCGCAGCGACAGCGGTTCCTCGGGCAGGCCCACGTTCACCATCGCGCCGCGCACGTCGAGCAGCGAGAGGTAGGCGTCGAAGTCGAGCATCGCGCTGACGGTGTTGACGATGAGGTCGAACTGCCCGCGCAGGGCCTGGAAGGTGTCCGGGTCGGACGTCGCGTAGTAGTGGTCGGCGCCCAGGCGCAGACCGTCCTCCTGCTTCTTCAGCGACTGCGACAGCACGGTCACCTCCGCGCCCATGGCGTGCGCGAGCTTGACGGCCATGTGGCCGAGCCCGCCGAGGCCGATGACGGCGACCTTCTTGCCCGGGCCCGCGCCCCACTGCTTCAGCGGGGAGTAGGTGGTGATGCCCGCGCACAGCAGGGGTGCGGCGACGTCGAGGTCGATGCCCTCGGGGATCGAGCAGACGAAACCCTCGGTGACGACGATGGCCTGGGAGTACCCGCCGTGGGTCGGCTCGCCGTCCTTGCCGACGCTGTTGTACGTGCCGACGTTGCCCTCGACGCAGAACTGCTCGTCACCGGCGAGGCAGTTCTTGCACTCCCCGCAGGAGTCGACCATGCAGCCGACGCCGACCCGGTCGCCGACGGAGAACTTCGTGACCTCCGAGCCGACCTCGGCGACGGTCCCGGCGATCTCGTGGCCGACGACGACGGGGTAGGTCGCCGGGCCCCACTCGCTGCGGGCGGTGTGGATGTCGGAGTGGCAGATGCCGGCGAACTTGATGTCGATCCGGACGTCCTTGGGCCCGACGTCGCGGCGTTCGACCTCGAACGGGGTGAGCGGTTCGGTGGCGGACGTGGCGGCGTAGGCCTTGACGGTGGTGGGCACGTCATCTCCCTGGGGGTGGTCGGTGGGGGACATGCGCTCCGTTGCGCCGGGCCACCACGCTAACCCGGCGCCTGCGCCGCCGCCGTCCGGGGTCGTTGCGCCTTCTACCAGACGCGGTCGGGGCGCCGGAGCCGCACGATGGTCTGGTGTGCGAGAACAGTGCGGGAGCCGACCTGGACCTGCCCGCGGACCTGAGCGCCGCCCGCCGGGCCAGGACCTTCCTGCGCGACCGCTCCTGTCCCGAGCACGGCGGTGACGTCCTGGACCAGGCGCTGCTGGCGGTCTCGGAGCTGGCCGTCAACGCGGTCGAGCACGGTGCCCCGCCGGTGCGCGCCCACGTCGACTGCCGTGGCGGCGTCCTGCACCTGGAGGTCAGCGACGGCAGTCCCGCGCTGCCCCGGTGCACCTCCCCGGAGCCGTCGGCCGAGTCCGGCCGGGGGGTCGGGCTGGTGGCGGCCTTGGCCGCCGACTGGGGCGTGCGCCGGGGCGGGTCCGGACAGCGGCCCGGCAAGACGGTCTGGTGCGACCTGGGCGGGTGACCCGCCGGGTCAGCCGACCCGCACGGCGACGGTCGCCACGTCGTCGTCGCTGCCCTCGGGCAGCATCCGCTCCAGCAGGGCGTCGCTGACGTCCTCGACGTCGAGGCCGGCGAGGTCGCCCACCACCGACCGCAGCTCGGCCAGGCGGTCCTCCATCGGCCGGTCGCGGCGTTCGACGAGCCCGTCGGTGTAGAGCAGCAGGAGCGCCCCGGGGTCCAGGGTGTCCTCGTGCTGGTCGCGCTGCTGGCCCGAGCCCAGGCCGAGCACGATGCCCTCGCCCTGCAGCACCCGGACCTCCCCGCCGGGGCCGACGACGACGGGCGGCAGGTGCCCGGCGGTGCACCAGCGGACCCGGCGCGGGCCGGGACCGGCGTCGACCTGCAGCACCACGGCCGTGGCGAGCGTGGTGACGCCCAGGCCCTCCAGGAGCTCGTCCAGGCGCCGCACGACCTCGGCCGGCTGGGCCGAGCGGTCGTAGGCCAGGGCCCGCACCAGGGTGCGCAACTGGCCCATGGCGGCGGCCGCGAGGACGTCGTGGCCCATGACGTCGCCGATGACGACGACGGTCGACCCGTCCGGCTGGGTGAACGCGTCGTACCAGTCCCCGCCGACCTGCGCGGCCTCGGCCGCCGGGTGGTAGCGCGTGGCGATGGACAACCCCGGTGACGGCGTCGGCGGCGTCAGCAGGCTGCGCTGCAACGTCTCCGAGGACGTCCGCTGCTGGGCGTACAGGCGCGCGTTCTCCAGGGCCAGACCGGCGCGGGCGCCGAGGTCGGTGGCGGTGGCGAGGTCGTCGACCGTGAACGGGGGCCGGTCCGGGCCGGACAGCAGGGTCAGGGACCCGGTGACGGCCCCGCGGGCCCGCAGCGGCACGACGACGGCGCTGCCCAGGCCGAGCCGGCGCAGCACGTCGGCGGTCTCGCGGGTGGTGGTCACGGTCTCGGCGTGGTCGTCCTCGATCGAGACGAGCGTGGGCCCGAGGTCACCGCGCAGGACCCGCATGGAGATGGAGTCGTCGGCGAGGCCGTCGCGCAGCTCCTGGAACCGCGCCGCGTCGCCGGCGCGGTCGGGGTTGGCGTGCGAGGCGCGGATGTGCCGGGTGCGGCCGGTGGTGTCCAGCAGCGTCGCGAACGCCCACTCGGCGAACTCGGGGACGACGAGGGAGGGCAGCAGGTCCTGGGCGGCGTCGGGGTCGAGCACCTGCGAGAGCTGGTCGGTGACCCCGGACAGGAACTCCAGCCGGCGCCGGACGTCGCGGGCCACGGCCAGGGCCTCGTCGCGTTCGCGTTCGGCCTGGACCCGCAGGGTGACGTCGGACTGGACGCCGACGAAGTGGGTGACGTGCCCGTCCGCATCGCGCACGGGGGAGATGACGACCTCGTTCCAGAACGCGGTCCCGTCCTTGCGGTAGTTCAGCAGCAGCTCGGTGACGGTGTCCCCGGTCTGCAGCGCCGTGCGGATGCGGCGGACGGCCTCGCGGTCGGTCTCCGGGCCCTGCAGGAAGCGGCAGTTGCTCCCGAGCACCTCCCGGCCGTACCCGGTGACCTTCTCGAACGCGGGGTTGACCCACACCAGCGGGTTGTCGGGCTGGGTGGGGTCGGAGATCGTGAAGGACAGGTCGCTGGCCAGGACGGCCCGGGAGTGCAGCCGCTCGGCGGACTGCTGGGCGTCGTGGACCATGCCGGTCTCGCGCAGCGGCAGCAGCGCCACCAGGGCCAGGCTGGTCAGCGCGTCGACGGGGGCGTCGGTCAGCGGCAGGCCGATGACCCACAGCGCCTCGCGCTCGTGGGACATGTCCGAGGAGCGGGCCGCGGTGACGCGTTCGCCGTGGACCGGCTCGCCGTGGGCGATGCGCGACAGGGGGGAGGCGTCGTTGGCCGGGTCGCTGATGTCGTCGCCGTCGGAGCTCTGCAGACCGGCGCGACGGGACCACTCGTCGATCGGGCAGGGCAGCCGGACCCCGGGGGCGAGCTGCTCGGCCAGCGGGTTGGCGAACAGCACCGTCGCGTCCTCGACCCGCACGAGCAGGACCGCCCCGGGCTGGCCGTGCAGCACCTGGGGCAGGCCGTCGCCGAGGACCCCACCGGCCACGGCCGCGCTCGTCCCGTCCATCACCCCGAGCCTAGCCGGACGGGGGTGCCCCCGCGACCGTCGCCGCCGGTCGCCGGACGGTGCGCTGCGTGACCACCCGGCCCCCGGCCGGGCCGTTCGGGTGATTCCCGTGTCAAGGCTTCGTCACACCGGGTGATGTCCGGGCGAGGAGTCCGACGGGTGTCGTCCGTGTGAACGCGGGCAGGGCACACTGTTCACGTGATCGCCTCGCACGACGAGTGGCTCGACGGCCTCGACGACACCCTGCGCGCCGAAGCGGTGCACTGCCTGCTGTCCGGCACGTACTCCCGGCGGCTGCTGGAGTCGCTGCGCCGTGACGGTCCGACGATCTCGCGCCGCGAGCGCGGTCTGGACGACCCCGAGAAGGCCCAGCCCGGCGACCCGCTCGGGGCCAACCTGCAGACGTTCCTGCGCGAGCGCCTCGTCACCCGGGCCCCCGTCCCCACCCCGCTCTGACCCGGTCCGACCCGACCCGGTCCGATCCGACCTGACTCGGTCTGGTCCGGTCCGGCCCGCCTCACACCCCCACGGCCCCCCGCCCCAGCAGCGCCCCGACCTCCCCGGCCGGCACCGGCCGGGAGAACAGGTAGCCCTGGGCCCGGTCGCAGCCCAGGGAACGCAGCAGCGCGACCTGCTCGGGACGCTCCACGCCCTCGGCCACGACCCCGAGCCCGAACGTGTGCGCCGCGTGGACCATCAGCCCCACGAGGGCCTCGTCCTGCGGGGCCTCGGAGGCCAGGAAGCTGCGGTCGATCTTCAGGGTGTCCAGCGGCAGCGTGCGGAACTGCTCGATGGACGTGTACCCGGTCCCGTAGTCGTCCAGGCTCAGGCCGACCCCGAGGTCGCGCAGCGCGTGCAGGTTCGGCAGGACCGCGGTGCTGTCCAGGGCGACCGTCTCGGTGGCTTCCACGATCAGGGCGCTCGCGGGCAGTCCGCTGACCGCCAGCGCCTGCGCCACGTCCGCCACGAGCGTGGCCTGCGCCAGGTGCCGGCCGGACAGGTTGACCGCGACGCGCACGTCCAGCCCCACGGTGCCCTCGGCGCGCCACCGGGCGAGCTGGCCCGCGGCCTCGCCCAGCACCCACCGGCCGACGTCGCAGATCAGGTCGCTGCGCTCGGCGACGGGGATGAAGTCGTCCGGCCGGACCGGGCCGTGGCCGGGCCGCTGCCAGCGGATGAGCGCCTCGAAGCCCGTCGTGCACCCCGAGCCCAGGTCCACCACGGGCTGGTAGTGCAGGCAGAACTGCCCGGCGCCGAGCCCGGCCCGCACGGCGTCCTCCAGCTCGGCCTGCGCGCTGAGCTCGGTGCGCAGGGCGTCGTCGAAGAACCAGGTGCGCGACCCGCCGGCGGCCTTGGCGCGGGCGGCGGCCGTCACCGCCTCGTGCAGCAGGTCGGCGGCCCCCGTGCGGCGGTCGGCGGTCTGGACGGCGACGCCGACGCTGCACGTGAGGTCCAGCTCGTGCCCGGCGGTGGCCACGGGGAAGCGGGACAGCCGCCCGGCGACGCGGGCCAGCGCGCTGTCGTCCTCGACGTCCTCGACGACGACGACGAACTCGTCACCGCCCAGGCGCCCCACCCGGTCGCGCGGGCCCGCGACGCGCTCCAGCTCCCGGGCGACCGCGCGCAGCACGCCGTCGCCGACCTCGTCGCCGTGGGTGTCGTTGACGTGGGCGAGGCGGTCGACGTCCACGACGAGGACACCGGTGGTGGCGCCGCTGCGCCCGGCCCGTTCCTGGGCCTGGCGCAGCAGGTCCAGCGCGGTGACCCGGTTGGGCAGCGCCGTGAGCGCGTCGTGCGCGGCCCGGTGCTCCACCTCCGCGCGCAGCCGTTCCGAGCGCCGCGCCCACCGCAGCGCGGACGTGATGGCGAGCTGGGTGCGGGTGGTGCCCAGGGCGATGATCAGCAGCGCCGCCAGCGCGGTGTCGAGCAGGTGCTGTCCGGTCAGCCCGGCCGCCTGCAGCGCGAGGACCCCGGGCACCGCGAGCATGGCCAGCACGACCAGCGCCAGGCGCCGGCGGCCCGTGGGGTCGGGCCGGACGGCGGGGTCGGCGACCTCGCGCATCGACGGGTGCAGCCCCGCGGCACCCCAGAGCAGGTAGGCCAGCAGCCAGCAGGCCGCGTTCAGGACGAGCAGCCCGCCCCCGCTGCCGGCGAGCGCGAAGGTCACGTCCGCGACCGGCAGGACGATCGCGCCCGCGGCCAGCAGGCGCGAGGAGCGGTTGTACCCCCCGGCGAGCGCCCCGAGCCGGACGAGCAGGACGAGCAGGACGAGGTCGGCCAACGGGTAGGACAGGTCGGCCGCGCGGTGCAGCAGCGGGGTGGTGGCGGCGTCCAGGGCGGGTTCGACGAGGAAGATCCACAGCGGCAGGGCCATCGCCACGGTCACCAGGGCCACGTCGAGACGGCCCGCGCGGTCGAGGCGACGTCCCCGGGTGAACAGCACGAGCGCGGCGGCCTGCAGCGGGTAGGCCGCCAGGTACCAGAGGTCGGCGACCGAGGGGTAGGGCTCGACGCCCAGCCCGACCTGGAGCCAGGAGTAGACCAGGTCCCCGGCCGCGGAGCACAGCTGACCGGCGGCCAGCAGGAACCAGGGCAGCCGGTCCGGGGGGCGGTGGACGAGGACGCCGACGACGAGGGCGAGCGCCGCCGACAGGGGCACGACCTCGTAGACGACGGCCCGCGTCAGACCCACGGGCAGGCTCACGCACCAGGCGGTGAGGGCCGTCCCCACCAGCAGGTACCCCAGCCACGCACGACGCATGACCATGTCCTCGGGCGGGATTTCTAGAGACTGAAGGCGCCGGCGGGTGGCGTCACCGGTTCGGCCGTGCCGACGACGGTGGTGTTGCGCGTGGCCTTGCCGGTGTACAGGGCGCGGTCGGCGGCCGCGACGACGGTGAGGGCGTCCAGGCCCGGCGCCCACTGGCACACCCCGACGGTGCAGGTCTGCCCGTCCGGGACCGCGGCGCGGATGCGGTCCACGACGGCGACGGCGTCCTCGGCGGTGCAGTCCGGCAGCATGACGGCGAACTCCTCCCCGCCCCAGCGGGCCAGGGTGTCGACCTCCCTCAGGTGCGCCGCAGCCGCTTTGGTGAAGGCGCGCAGCAGGTCGTCCCCGGCGAGGTGGCCGCGGGTGTCGTTGTAGCGCTTGAAGTGGTCCAGGTCGAGCAGGGCGAAGGTCAGCGGGGTGCGCGCGCGGGTGGCGCGCGCGATCTCCTGGCGCGCCAGGTCGTCCCACCGGCGCCGGTTGACGGCCCCGGTCAGGGGGTCGTGGTCGGCGGCCTGGGCCAGGCGGTGCAGGAGGTCGGCGCGGGTGAACGCGTGCGAGGCCTCCGCCGCGAGCCCGGCCAGGACGGCCGCGGTGGTCGGGTCGAGGTGGTCCACGCGCTCGCGCCAGATGACGCACAGGACGCCCACGACCCCGCCGTCGGCGTCGGCGACGGGCTGCCAGGCCCCGGAGACCTGCCGGCCGGTGGCCACCCGGAGCGGGCTCGCCAGCGGGTGCGCGGCGACGTCGGGGACGAACAGCGGTTCGCCGGACCGGTAGCTGGTCAGCGTCAGGCTCGTGTCCCGGTGCACGTCGAGGTCGAGGTGGAAGTCCGCGGACAGCCCGGTGCTCGCCGTCGCGACGAGCCGGCCCTCCCCGGTGGGCTGGGCCAGGAACACGGCCTGGGCGCCGGCGATCTCGACGGCCGCCTCGCAGACGGCCTGCCGGGGGTCCTCGGCGGTCAGGACGGCGCGGGAGGCGACCGCGAGCCGTTCGACGCGGGCGGCGTGCAGCCCGAGCTGGGCGTTGGCGCGGGCGAGCTGGGCCTCGCGGGCGCGCACCTCGGTCAGGTCGTGCATGGCCACGACCGCTCCCAGGACGGTGCCGTCCTCGTCGGTGACGGTGCGGCCGCTGCACGCGACGGGCACCGCGCCGGCCCCGGGACGGGAGATGACGATCTCGGCGCCGCTGACGGCGCCCTCGGCGAGGGTGCGCAGCAGCGGGATCTGCGCGGCCGCCAGCGGGGTCGTGCCGTCGGGCCCGTAGAGGTGGTAGTTGTCGGCGTGCAGGGCCGGGTCGAGGCTGTCGTCGGCCTCCAGCCCGTGCCAGGCGCGGGCGGTGTCGTTGAACAGCAGGAGGCGGCCGTCGGGGTCGGAGACGACGATGCCGGACCCGACGCTGGCGAGCACGGCGTCGGAGAACCGGGCGCTGCGCTCGGCCTCGGTGCGGGCCCGCTGGGCCTGCGCGGTCGCGGTCGAGAGCCGGGCCAGGAGCTGGTTCCGCTCGTCGCGGCCGACGGCCAGCATCATCCCGAGGGCGGCGACGAACCCGGCGTGCACCTGCACCACGAGGGTGCGCACGGCGTCGTCGGTGATGTCGGCGAAGGGGCCGGTGCCGTGGAAGGTCCCCAGGGCCGCGATCGAGGTCACGGTCAGCGTGGTGCCCACGACCACGTTGGTGTCGAACCGCAGGGCCAGCCAGATCGTCGGGGCCAGCGGCAGGAACGACACGGGCAGACCGGCCGGGCCCCAGAACACCAGGGCGTAGGCCACGCAGGACGTCGCGACGGCGGCCGCGAGTTCCACCCGGCCGCGTCCGGTCTCCGGCCAGCCGATCCGGGCGCGGGCCTCCAGGCGTTGCAGGATCGGGTCGAGCAGCATGATGCCGGCGGCGTTGCGGGTGAACCACAGGGCCGAGCCGAGCCAGCTCGGGTCGCCGTCGGCGGCGACGACGGCCAGGGTCGCCGCGACCGCGCCGACGGTGCAGGCCACGGCGGTGGTCCCGAGCAGGACGGCCAGCTGCCGCGTGCTCAACCCCTCCTGCGGGGTGTACCAGCGGCGCAGCAGGGTCACCAGGACGAGGACCTGGCCCAGGTCGGCCAGGAGGAAACCCGCCAGCAGCGGGCCGGTGCCGGACACGGCCGCGTCGACGGCGACGGTCGCGGCGACGAGGAGGGCGGCGTCGAACCAGCGGTGCCGGCCCCGGGACATCCAGGTGGCCGCCACGCCCGCGGCCGGCCACACCAGCACCAGGCCGGTGCCGTCCACCGTGGTCAGCCGGCCCAGGAGGAGCGCTGCGGCGTACAGGGTCGCGAACACCAGGCTCCGGACCGGCAGCGCGGCACGGGCCCCGGCGACGGCGGTGTGCGGGTTCACCCTGTGCTCATCGGCACCCCCGGGCCCGGGGAACAGCCCCGGCGGGGCGGGTTTTCGACGTCCGGCCCGTCAGCGTTCGGCGGCGACGGCGTCCGGCACGGGGTGCACGCGGGCCAGCTGCTCGCCGAGGAGCCCGCGCGGGACGGCGGGGGAGTACAGCCAGCCCTGGCCCAGCGGGGCGGAGATGGACCGGCAGATCGCGGCCTGCTGCTCGGTTTCCACGCCCTCCACGACGACGGTCAGCCCGAGGCGGGTGGCCAGGTCGACCACGCACGTGACGACCGACTGGCCGGTGGCGTCGTCGGTGAGGGACCGGGTCAGGGACCGGTCGATCTTCAGGACGTGCACGGGCAGCCGGCCGAGGTAGCCGAACGCGGAGTACCCCGTGCCGAAGTCGTCGATGGCGATGCGGCAGCCGAGCCGGACGAGGTCGGTGACGACGCGCTCGGCGGGGGAGTCCTCGTCGAGGAACACCGACTCGGTGAGTTCCAGGGTCAGCAGGTGCGGGGCGAGGCGGTACCGGTCGAGGAGTTCCACGACGGTGCCGGCGAACCCCGGGGCCTGCAGCTGCACGACGGAGACGTTCACGGCCAGCCCGACGCCGGCCGAGAACACCCCGGCCTCGGCGGCGCAGTGGACCGCGGTGCGCAGGACGTGCTCGCCGAGGGCCACGACGAGGTTGGACTCCTCGGCGACGGCGATGAACTCCACGGGGGAGATCCGGCCCAGGACGGGGTCCTCCCAGCGGGCCAGGGCCTCGAACTTGGCGACGCGGCCGGTGGTGAAGGAGACGACCGGCTGGAAGTGCACGTCGACGGTGCCCTCGCGGATGGCCAGGGACAACCGCTCGCGCAGCAGGGTGCGGCGGGCGTGCCCGGCGGCCACGGCCCCGGAGTACACCGAGACCGACCCCGGGCCCAGGGACCGGGCCTCGCGCAGGGCGATCTCGGCGTGCACGAAGGGTTTCATCGCGTCGGACCCGTCGTAGTCGTCCCCGAACGGGCAGCTCGCCAGGCCGGCGACGGCGGACAGGGTGAACCCGCCCGCCCCGGGCACCGCCGCCGGGGCGGCCCCCACGGCCGCCACGACGCGCCCGGCGTGCCGCACGACCTGGTCGCTCGCCCCGGGCAGCACGACGGTGATCTCGTCGCCGGCGGTGCGGAACGCGTCGCCGCCGAGGTCGGCGGCGACGGCCCCGACCTCCCGGGCCGCGGCCGCGATGACGGCGTCCCCGGCGCCGACGCCCAGGACGTCGTTGACGTCCTCCAGACCGACGAGCTGGACCCGCACCAGGCAGGCGGCGCGGTCGGGTTCGGTGAGGGTGCGTTCGAGCAGCCCGCGGTTGCCCAGCCCGGTGAGGTCGTCGTGCAGGGCCTGGAACGTGAGCTGGGTCGTGGTCCGGTCGATCGAGCGCGCCGTCGCGGCGTGCCGGACGGTGAACGTCACCAGGACGGTGACGTAGAACCCGTACAGGACCGAGTCGGCGCGCGGGTCGATCACCAGCAGCACGAGGTCCACGAGCAGGATCGGGCCGGGCACCAGGGAGGCGGTCTCCAGGCGCCGGGCGGCCCGCTCGGCGGCCTGCCCGCCGTGCCGCACGACACCGGTGCGGGGCAGGTGCAGCATGCCCACGGCCCCGCCGGCGGCCGCGGCCCCGCACGCCACGGACGCCGTGAGCGCGTCGTGGTGGAAGCACACCGCGGCCAGCGCCGTCCCCACCCCGGCGACCGCCAGGCCCGCGGCCGCCCGGCGCAACCGCGGCTGCTCGACGGCCAGGGCGATGCCCGAGCACGTCACGACGGAGCTGACGACGAGGACGGCCACGACGGCGGCCTGCCAGCCCGCCGGCCCGTGGTGCCCCGTGCGCGCGAAGGCGTCCCAGCCGGCCGTGGCCAGGGCGCTGCCGAGCATGAGGGCGTCCACGACGAGCGGGGGGTCGTCGCTGCCGGCGCGGGCGCGCACCAGCAGCTGCAGCAGCACCACGAGCAGCCCGACCTGCCCGGCGGCGAAGGCCAGCGGCGGCAGCGGGAACGGGCCGAGGGAGGTGGTGGGGAACAGCCCCGCGGTCACGGCCCCCAGCCCCCACAGCGTCGCGGCCCCCACGTACGCGCCGGAGTTGCAGCCCCCGGGCAGCAGGAGGAGGACCAGGGCGGTGACGGCCACGGCGGCGGTCCCGGTCACCGCGAGCGGGCCGTGCACGGGGCCGGGCAGGTGCAGGGTCAGGACCGTCAGCGCGGCGGCGAGCGCCAGCAGCCCCAGCCCGCCGACGACGCGGCCCGCGGTGGGGCGCGTCGGGGCGAGCGGGGAGGGCATGGTGCAGGTGTCGGCGTCCGCCGCCGCGGACTTGACGTGGACCCGAGCACTCCCGGGGTGCGGGAGGATGGACCCGCACGGTCTCGTAGAGCTGGAAGTGGTGGGTGCAGTGGCCAAGGGCAAGGTCCGTTCGTACGACGAGGAGCGCGGGTTCGGCTTCATCCGGAGCCCCGAGGCGTCCGACGACGTCTTCTTCCACTTCAAGGACGTCGTGGGCGGCACCGACGACGGCCCCCTGGACGGCGCGGTCGTGGAGTTCACCCTCGGGGAGGGCGAGCGCGGCCCGAAGGCCTCCGACGTGCGCGTGGAGTCCCGCCGCAGCGGCCCGCCGCCGGAGCAGCGCCGCCCCGCCTCGGCCAACCAGCAGCGCCCCGTCTCGCTGCGCGAGTTCCGCCGCGAGGTGACCGAGATCCTGCTCAGCGTCGACGGCGTCGGGTCCACCCAGATCCGCGCGGTGCGCGACTACCTGTCCGACTACGGGCTGGACCGCGGGTTCGTGGTGGAGGACACCCGCCGCTGACGGCTCCTGGACCGGTACGTCCCGACCCGTCGCCGGCTCGGCCGAGGGTCGGGACGTACCGGTCCGTCGTCCTCCACAGGGACGGAGCGTGACCGCGGTCCCCTGGGGCACCCTGCCGCGGTGCGCAGTGAGGTACCGGACGTCCTGACCGGCGCGGCGATGCGTCGGGGTGACCTCCGCAGGCTCGGGGTCAGCGACAGCCGGCTGCGGTCCCAGGCGGTGCGCCGGCCCTTCCGCGGTGTCCACGCCGACGCCACCGTGCCGCCGGGGGTCCTGCGGCGCATCCGCGACGTCGTCCCCCTCCTGCCGCCGGACGGCGTCGTCGGCGGGTGGGCCGCGGCCTGGCTCCACGGCGCTCGCTGCCTCGACGGGCGTGCCGGTGCCGCGGAGCTCCCCGTCCTCGTCTGCGTCCCCGGGACGAGGCGGGTGCGCGCCCGGCCCGGCCTGCGGGTGGTGCGGTCGGACCTGCGGGACGACGACGTCGCCGAGGTCTTCGGTGTGCCGGTGACGAGCGCGGTGCGCACGGCCCTGGACCTGGCCCGCCTCTCGGGATCCCCGCGGCGCGGGGTCGTCGCGGTCGACGCCCTGTGGGCCGCCGGGGCGACGACGGGACCGGCGCTGCTGGCCCACCTCGAGGAACGACCGCGGTTGCGGGGGACGCCCGTCGCCCGGGAGGCGGCGGCCCTGGCCGCGGCGGGTGTGCGGTCCCCGAAGGAGACCGAGCTGCGGATGCTCTGGCGGTTCGACGCCGGCCTGCCGGTCCCGCTGGTCAACCACCGTGTCGTGGACCTGGCGGGTCACCACCTCGGCCGTCCGGACCTCCTGGACGAGGAGGCGGGTGTCGTCGCGGAGTTCGACGGCCGGGACCACCTCGCCCTCGAGGTGTCCACCGTGGACCACGTGCGCCAGGAGGGTCTGGAGCGCAACGGACTGGTCGTGGTGCGCTTCACCTCCCTCGACGTGCGGCCGGCGCACGTGCGCCGCACGGTGTGGCGGCTGCTCGATGCCCGGCGACGGGGCCTGGAGCGGCCAGGGCCGCGGACGTGGCGGGTCGTCCGCTGACCGGTACGTTCCGACCCGCTCACAGGAAACGAGTGGGTCGGGACGTACCGGTCCCGCCACCCTGTCCTGCGTGACCATCCTCACCGCCCGCCACACCGCCGACCTGTCCGCCGCCGACCGCGCCGAGCTGCGCGCCCTGCTGGACACCGTCTTCGCCGACCACGAGGGCGGGTACGACGACACCGACTTCGAGCACGGCCTCGGCGGCTGGCACGTCCTGGTCCACGACGGCGGCGTGCTCGTGGGGCACGGGGCGGTGGTGCGGCGCCAGTTCCTCCTCGGGGGCCGCGCGCTGCCCGTGGGGTACGTGGAGAACGTCGCCGTCGCGGTCTCGCACCGCCGGCGCGGGCTGGGCTCGGCGGTGATGGGGGAGCTGGAACGGGTCGTCCTCGCCGGGCACGGCGCCGGGTTCCTCGCCGCCTCCGCGGAGGGCGCGCCCCTCTACGAGCGGCGGGGGTGGCGGGTCTGGCGCGGTCCGCTGTCGGTGCTCACGGTCGAGGGGGTGCGGCGCACGCCCGAGGAGGAGGACGGCGGGGTCCGCGTCCTGGACCCCGACCGGACGTGGGACGTGGAGCAGGACCTGGTGTGCGAGTGGCGTTCCGGGGACGTCTGGTGACCCTCAGCGCACCGCTTCGGGGGAGACGGGGTACTCGCGGTCGAGCTCGTCGACGATCCGGTCGGAGGTGACCGCCGCCGAGTACAGCCACCCCTGGCCCAGGCCCGCGCGCATGGACCGGCAGATCGCGGCCTCCTGCTCGGTCTCCACGCCCTCCACGACGACGGTCAGGCCCAGGCGGTTGGCGAGGTCGACGACGGCGGTCACGACGGAACGGCCGTTGCCCTCCCCGGTGAGGGACTGCGTCAGGGAGCGGTCGATCTTCAGGACGTGCACGGGCAGCCGGTCCAGGTAGCCGAACGCCGAGTAGCCCGTGCCGAAGTCGTCGATGGCGATCTGGCAGCCCAGCCGGGCCAGGTCGGTGACGACGCGCTCGGCGGGGGAGTCGGGGTCCAGGAACACCGACTCGGTCAGTTCCAGGGTCAGCAGGTGCGCCGGGATGCGGTAGTCGGTGAGGATCTCGCGCACGACGTCGGCGAAACCGGGGGACTGCAGCTGCACGACGGAGACGTTGACGGCCAGGCGGGCACCGGCGTCGAACACCCCGGCGGCGTGGGCGGTGCCGACGGCCCGGCGCAGCACGTGCTCCCCGAGCGCCACGACGAGGTTGGACTCCTCCGCGACGGTGACGAACTCCACGGGGGAGACCCGCCCGAGCTCGCGGTCGTCCCAGCGGGCCAGGGCCTCGAACTTCACGACCCGGCCGGTGGCGAAGTCGACGATCGGCTGGAAGTGGACGTCGATGCAGCCCTCGGCGACGGCCGCGGTCAGGCGCTCGCGGACGAGCAGGCGGCGGGCGTGCTGGGCGGCGACGGTGCCGGAGTACACCGACCAGCCGAGCATCCCGGGGTGGGTGCGCGCGTCGCGCAGGGCGAGGTCGGCGTGCACGAGGGGCAGGGTCGCGTCGGCGGCGGCGCGGGCGCCGGGCTCGACGCGGGCGACCCCGGCGACGGCGGCGACGGGGAAGCGGCCGGCCCCGGGGACCTGCAGGGGGGCGGCGGCGACGGCGTCGAAGACGTGCGGCAGGTGCCGGACGGTCTCCTCGGGGCTGCCGGGCAGCAGCAGCGCGAACTCGTCGTGGCGGACGCGGTAGGTGGTGCCGCCGAGGCCGGTGACGTGCTGGCGCAGGTTGGCGGCGGCCGCGCGCAGGACGTCCTCGCCGACGCCGACGCCGAGGACGTCGGTGACGTCGTCCAGGCCGCTGAGCTCGAGGATGACGAGGGACTGGACGCGGTCGGGGGCGAGCAGGGCGTCGGCCAGGGCGGTGCGGTTGCGCAGGCCGGTGAGGTGGTCGTGGCGGGCCTGGAAGGACAGCGTGCGGCGGGTGCGGTCGATGGCGCGGGCGGTGGCGGCCTGGCGCAGCGCGGCGGCGACGATGGCGGCGCCGAAGAAGGCCGAGAGCACCCCGTCGGCGCGGGGGGAGGCGATGTCCAGGGCGATGTCGGCCAGGACGGCGACCCCGGGCACGACGACGGCCACCCGCAGGCGCCGGGTGGCGTGGGTCACCGCGGTGCCGCCGTGGCGGACGTGCCCGCCGCGGGGCTGGAAGGTGAGCAGTACCAGCCCGCCGACGACGGCCGCGACGACGGCGACGTCGGCGGTGTGCGGTGAGGTGGGGGCGGTGACGGCGGTGAGCGCGGTGGCGGCGGCGCCCAGGCCCAGGCCGGCGCAGGCCAGGCGCAGGCTGGCGTGCTCGACGGCCAGGACGACGGCGGAGGCGGCGACGAAGGCGGCCACGACGAGCAGGAGGCAGACGCCGAGGGCCCACCAGCCGTCGCCGCCGTGGCCGGTGCGGGCCAGGGCGTCCCAGCTCAGGGCGGCCGTGACGGTGCCGAACAGGGCGACCTCGACGGCGAGGGGCTGGTCGTCCCCGGCGACCCGCGCGCTGCGCAGTTGCAGGGCCGAGACGGCCGCGAGCCCGGTGAGGGAGGCCGCGTGGGCCAGGAGCGGGAAGGGCAGCGGCCCGGCGGTGGCGGCGGGGAAGGCGCCGGCCAGGACGGTCCCGGCCCCCCAGACGGTGGCCGCGGTGGTGAAGCGGGTGACGCCGGGCCGGGAGCCCTTGCGCACGACGAGGGGCAGGAGCACGCACACGACGAGCCAGCCCAGGCCCGCCGCCAGGGTCACCGGCCGCCCCTCGTCCCACCGCGCGACCGCGGTCGCGACCAGCGGCACGGACACGGCGAGCACGACGGCCGACAGGGCCGCACGCCACGCGTGCCGGGGAGACGTCATGGGGCAGGCATCGGGCCGTGAGCCGGGCGGCTGGATGGGCCGACCGCGTGACGCCGGGCCTACGGGGGCCGGGAGGGGGCTGGGAGGGGTCCGGGGGGGCCCGTGGGAGTCCGGCGGGGAGGGAGCCGTCCCGTGATCGTCTCCGTCACACCCAGCGACGACCACCCGTTGGAGCTACCCGGGGGTGGCCCGAACCGGGTCACCCACATGAGTCACAGACCGTCATGGCCCGTACGGGGATGGTGACCCCATCCTGTGTGACTACTCCAGACGGGTTACTCGGGGCCAGTCACTCGGGCGATGCTGCCCGTTACCAAAATGTGACAAACGGCCCTGAGACGTAAAACCGCAGGTCACGGGCCATCTGCGCCACTCGACACGCCGCCGGCCTGCGAGATCTTCCGTTACTCCCCGTGTTGCTGGTGTGACTCTCGTGTACGTTCAGATCTGTCACCGAGTCACTCCGCTGAGTAGTGGAGCGGCGGGTGTCGCAGGCTCGAAATCGGGCCGGCCCCTCACGGGGGGGAACATCACTTTCACATGCCTTGGAGGCAATCGTGACCGCAGCAACCTCCCGGTTGCGCCGGCGTGGTATCGGGGCCGGCGTCGCGGCTCTTGTTGGTCTGTCCGGCCTTGGCCTCGCCGCCATGCCGGCCCAGGCTGCAGCTGGCTTCGATCCTTCTTCCGCTTCGGCTCGCCTCGCGGGCGTCGACCGCTACGACACCGCCGCCAAGGCCGCGCTGGCCGGCTGGACCACCTCGTCCACCGTCATCGTCGCCAACGGTGAGGTCACCGGCATCGACGCCCTCGCCGCCTCGTACCTCGCGGGCGTCAAGGACGCTCCGATCCTGCTGACGCAGCGCGACTCGGTGCCGTCCCAGACGGCCGCCGCCATCGCGTCGCTGAACCCGTCGACCGTCATCGTCCTCGGTGACACGAACGCGGTCTCGGCCAGCACGTACTCCTCCCTGGTCGGCTCCAAGACCGGTCAGCGCATCGACGGCCCGAACCGTTTCGCCACCGCGGTCGACGTCATGACCGAGGCCGGTGTGACCCCGCCCAAGACGGTCTTCCTCGCCCGTGGTGACCAGTACGGCGCCGGCCAGGTCGCCGCCGACGCCCTCGCTGCCGGCCCGGCCGCGTTCAAGAACCGGATCCCGGTCCTGCTGACCAACCAGGACTCGCTGCCCGCCGAGACGCTGGCCGCGCTGAACACCGCCGGTGTCACCAAGGTCTACGTCCTGGGCAACTCGAACGCCGTCTCGGACGCGGTCTACACCCAGGTCGACAACCTGGCCAGCGTCACCGACATCGAGCGCATCCAGGGCTCGGACCGCACCGCCACCGCGGCCGCGATCGCCAACGAGGCCGACTTCGGCTTCAACCGCACCGGTGCCGCTCTCGCCAACGGCTTCCGCATCGACGCCCTGGCGGCCGGCCCGGTCGCCGGTCGCGCCGGGTCCCCGATCCTGCTGACCGAGGGCACCGTCGGCCTGGGCGTCGGCACCGAGTCCTACCTGCGGGCCAACGCCTCGACGCTGACCCGGGCGTGGGTCTTCGGTGACGCCAACAGCGTGACGCCGACGATCGCCACTGCGGCCACGACGGCTGCCGACGGTGGGTCTACCAACACCAACCAGCGGTACACGTTCGCCCCGACCGGTCCGCAGATCAAGACGATCTCCGAGAACAACAACAACGCTGGTGTCACCCAGTACACGGTGAGCGGCCTCGGGACTGACCGTGTGAACCTCGCCCTCGTGACTCCGGAGTCCGTCCGTGCTGACGGCACCTTCGCTGTGGCATCCGGTGCCTCCACCGCCACTCTGTCTCCGTCCGCCGTCGGTGCGATCACCGTCGTGAACGGTGTCGGTAACACCAGTGGTAAGACCGCTTCGAACATCACCCCGGTCAACGGGTCCGTCACCTTCACGGTCACCAGCGACACCGCCGGCTCGGCCGTCCCGGTGGTGTTCAGCGCGGCTGACAACAACGCCACTCTCTCGGTCTCGAGTGCGGGTATCGCCAGCGAGGCTTATGGCGTGGGTGGGCAGATCACCTGGCTGCCGACCGCCGCTGAGGCAGGCAACTTTGGTGGTACCTCGCCCCTCGGTATTACTGCGGTAGACAAGACCGCTGGGTACTTCGTGGCTGGTTCAGGGAATGACGCCCGGGTGTTCCGCTGGAAGACTGGAGACACCTTCCAGCGGGACCTGAACACGGCTCCTACGGCCACCAACATCATCAACACCTCGCAGGGTGACTTCCTCGAGCGCATCTCTGCGGGTGACGCGATTGCTGGTAGCTACAGCACCACGGGTGCCAGCAACTTCATCCTGACCGACCTCGCCCCGGTGGCGCCCGCCACCGTGACCGCCGCCAAGGGCACTCCGTCTACGACCTCGGCCGTGGTGTCCATCTCGGACTCCACCACGACGTCGGTGGCTTCGTACAACGTGTACCGCGCCGCCGTTCCCACTACGGCTACGCCCAACACGGCGCCGACCGCCCTCTCGTCCTACACAAGGGTGGGTTCGGTCAACGACGCGACCCCGAACGCTACCAACGGTGCGGCGGTCACCTTCACCGACAACGGCCTCACTGCCGCCACGCGTTACTTCTACGCGGTGACTTCGGTGGATTCGTCTGGTCAGGAAGGCAGCGCGTTCACCCCGACGACTGAGCTGGTGACTGACCCGGTCGCGGCAGCCACCACCCCTCGCTCGTCGAGCATCGCCTACAACGACGGCAACGCGAACGGGCGCCTCGACTCCGGCGACGTCGTCACGGTCACCTTCGACCAGGCCGTCACCGTGGGCTCGACCTGGGCGATCAACTTGATCGACGGCGCGAACAACGCCGCGACGATCAGCAACAGCAACGCCACGGCGACGACGAACGCGGCGGGCACCCTGCTCACCGTGAACCTCACCGCCAGCCCGCAGGTCACCTCGGGTGCCGGTCCGCTGGTCCTCACCGGCGGTAACGCCTCGGGTGTGGAGGTCCTGACGGCGACGGGCATCGGCAACGCGACCGGCAACTGGAACGTCGCCGGTAGTGGTGACCGCACCATCGCTGGAACCGCCCCCGCGGCGGTCCCCGCTTCGGCGATCACCATCACGCCCACCACCATCGACATCGCGGTGCCGGGCAGTGGGACGAACAACCTGCCCGCTGGGTCGAACCTCATCCGTGTCTACAACGCGAACGGTGTGGTCCAGGCGTACGCCACCGTGACCACGGGTACTGCCAACGACGCGACGGGTGTCACGAACCTCGTCACGACGCCCGGTGGCTCGACGGCCGCCAACCTCCCGGCCGGTGACTACCTGGTGACCTACCAGAACACCACCAACGGTGTGACTGGGTTGGTCTCCAACGGCTCCGCCCCGAAGGCTCGCGTCTGATCTGAGTCGCACGACATGAGAGAAGCGGCACCGCCTAACCACGGCGGTGCCGCTTCTTCGTCCGGGCACTGCGTGCCCTGCTGTCTCGCTGGCCGGATGGCCACCAGTGCCGTCGAGGTTCGCCGACCTGAACTCAATGACAACATCGTCGAAGGAAGTGGTGTGGTGATGGATCGCAAACGGCGCACGAGGGCGACCAAGCGTCTCGGGGCAGGTATCGCCCTCCTGGTCGGGCTCTCCACTGCCGGCGCAACGGCTGCTGTTGCCGCTCCGGGGTTCGACCCTGGTGCCGCTGCGGCGCGCACGGGTGGTGCCGACCGTTACGCCACAGCGGCGTTAACGGCGACGAAGAACTGGTCCTCGGCCCGCAGCGTCATCGTCGTCAACGGGGCCGGCAACGGCATCGACGCGCTGGCCGCTTCGTACCTGGCCGGCGTCAAGGACGCGCCCGTCCTCCTGACGGAGACGAACCGCGTGCCGGAGGCCACCGCACAGGCCATCGCCCAGCTCAACCCGTCCGAAGTGATCGTCCTCGGTGACGCGAACTCCGTGAGCGCCCAGACGTTCACCCAGCTCACCGCAGGCCGGACCACGAGCGAGCGCATCGCCGGTGTCGACCGCTACGACACGGCGGCGAAGGTCGCGGCCGCCGCCCTAGCGGCCCGCCCGGCGGGTTCCGCCAAGCCCACTTCGGTCTTCCTGGCCCGTGGTGACGTGTACGGCACCGCGGTCGCCGCCGACGCGCTCGCCGCCTCGCCGGTCGCCTTCCGGGCGAAGGTCCCGATCCTCCTGACGGCGACCGGAAGTCTCCCGACGGTCACCCGTGACGCACTCGCCTCAAACGGTTTCCAGAACGTCTACGCTGTCGGCAACGCCAACGCGGTCAGCGACACTGTCGTGCAGCAGGCTACGACCGCCGCGGGCGGGGCCAGCCAGCGCCTCGCGGGCGCGGACCGCACCCTCACCGCGGCGGCCATCGCCAACTCCGCGGTCGCCGCGAACGCCGGGTTCAACAAGGTCGGCGTCGCGATCGCCAACGGCTTCAGGATCGACGCTCTCGTGGCGGGTCCGGCCGCCGGCCGCTCCGGGTTCCCCCTGCTACTGACCGAATCGGCCACCAGTCTCGGGGCGGGCACGGACCAGTACCTCAAGAACAACGCCGCTACCCTCACCCTGGCCTCCGTCTACGGTGACTCGACGTCGATCGCTCCCGCGGCCGTGGAAACCGCGCGGAGCTCGGCCGGCGGGAGCTCGACGCCGTCGAATCCCGCGCCCACATCTCCCGTGGCGCCCGTGAGCGGCTTGGTGACGGACAACGGGACCGGCGCAGGCACGGTGTCCGTGGCTGTCGTGACCGCCGTCGGTGGGACCACGTTGCAGGTCTTCGAATCGCGTGACGGCGGCCCCTACACCGAGGTGACCGGCCGCGGCATCCAGACGCAGTACTCCAGCGTCGGCGGTTCGGTGACCTTCGACCGTCCCACCACCCCCGGGGTGTACTCCTACCAGGTCAGGTCGGGTCTGACGACGCAGGTCTCGGCTCCCACGGGAGCCAGTGGAGCGGTCACCGTCCTGCCGGGTGTGGTGGGCGGAGCTACCGTCACCAACAACGCCGGCACCATCACGGTCACGCCGACCAGCCTCCCCGCAGGCGCCTCGCTGGTGGTGTCTGAGCGACTGGGTAGTGGAGTGGCTGCAGTCGTGAGTACCGGCACCCGCGCCTACGCGGTCAATTCCGGAACGGGAGCTGTCTCCTTCACGGCCCCCACGACCCCCGGCGTGTACACCTACTCCGTCCAGACGTCGCAGAACGGGCAGACGTCGTCCAGCGTGACGGCGGCGCCGACCATCCCGATCGCTCCGGTTGCTCCGGCGAGCGCGTCGGCGAGCTTGAGCGCAAGGACGGTCACCGTGACCGTGGCGGGCGTTCCGGCCGGGTCGACCGCCCGCGTCGAAGAATCCTGGAACGGTGCTGGGTTCAACCCCGTCGCACTGAACGGACGTAACTACGTGGACAACGCGGGGACCATCACTTTCGATGCTCCGGCTGTTGCGGGGACGTACACCTACCGGGTGTCCTCGACCCAGAACGGGCAGACGTCGGCACCGACGTCGGCGCCCGAGAACATCGTCAGGACCGCGCCCTCGCTCACCTCCGCAACCATTGACGGACGGGAACTGACTCTCGTCTTCGACGCTGACCTCGACCAGGCCGGGAACGCGCCGGACGGCAGCGACTTCGGCATCTACGTCGACGGTGCATCGTCCATCGGCGGTTTGGCCACAGCGTGGGGTGGTGACGCGAAGACGCTCGTCATCACCGTGCCGATGGGGTCCGAGGTGGGCAGCGGTCAAATGGTGACGACGACCTATGGTGGCGACTCTCTGCTGATCGGGGTGAACGGAGTTCTCGTTGCCCCGATCGACAAGGCGCCGGTCACGAACGTCACGCAGTGACACGTGCTCGGGCGGCCTTCCTCCGGGAGGGCCGCCCGGGCTCGCATGTGCGGCGACTTTGCTCGAACGTGTTCGGTGGAGAGCAGCGATGTGACTCCGGGTGACCGAGAGACCACGCATTTGCAGCTTGTCGTGAGGGATGACGCGCCTACACTTGGAGTGGTGAACTCTGCATCGGCTCGTCCCCAACGAACCCGCCGTCGTCCCGTCGCGGGCGTTGGTCGGGGTACGCGAGGCACTGTGGCCCTGCGTAAGCCGGCGACAACCTCCGTGAGCGCCCCCGGCGCGCCGAATGCTTCCGCTTGGAAACTGGCGCAGACCTTCAGTACCGGTTTGAGCGCCAGCGAGACGCGGAAACTCCTCGATCTCCTGGAGTCCAGCCAGCGCAGTGTGCCCGTCCGCGGCGGCCACGGACGTACCTCGGTCGACGCGGTCGTCGAGGGGGCGGTCACCAACTTCGTCTTGAAAGCAGAGCGTCGGCGACAGGTCGAGCGGGGTTCCCTGCCGCTGGCGAAAGTAGCCGCCGAGATCGGCGCACCGGCGCACGACCTCGAACGAGGACTGGCGACCGGCCGGCTGATCGGGCTGCGCCGCGGCGGGGAGTGGTGGCTGCCCATGTGGCAGTTCAACCTCGAAGCCGCTGACCCGATCCTGCCCGGTCTCGCAGATCTCATCCGCGTCTTTCCAGGTAGCGTCGTCGCCCTGTCCCGATGGGTGGAGCGGCGGTCCGCGGCCTTCGACGGCAACAGCCCGGCCGAGCTGCTGCGTCGTGGCGAGGTCGACAGGGTCGTGCAGGAAGCAGCGGCACTGCAAGGAGCATCGGGACCGGTGAGCCGCGACTGATGGCCCGACCGCTCAAGCGGCCGGATCGTCCCCTCTCGGGTGGCCGGGAGTTCGTGTGGTCGTACCGTCCCGGTACGCGCGTTTGGACGTGGAGCCGTGTTTACCACCGTGACCGCTTCACGGCGGCAGCCGATGCGTTCAAGGACTACGGTCCGACGAACCGCTTCGACCACCACCGCCCCGACCCGGTGGGCAAAGCGCGTGTCGATCCCGACCGCCACGTCCTGTACGTCGCGCGAGACATCGTCACCGGGGCTTGCGAAGTCTTCGGCGAGACGGAGGAAGCTCTGTTGTGCAGTCGGTGGCGGGTCGCGCGGGTGCGACCACTGCGTCCCCTGCACCTCCTCGACCTCGCCGGTCCGGGATCGGCCCTCCTCGTCGGGGCCCTTCCGCAGATCGGCAGCGGTCACGTCCCGCGCGGGCTGACCCAGGAGTGGGCTCGCGCTCTCTACGAGGACCAACCGCTGCGCCGACGGGCTGACGGGGTGCGCTACTCGACGTCGTACACGGGGGCTGCGGCGCTCGCGGTGTGGAATCGCCGAGGTGACGTCACCACGGTCGTCGGAAGTGATGAGCCGCTGCGGACCCCACACGTCCTGGCGCACCTCACGGCAGAGCTTCCTCGCCGCGGGATCACCGTCGAGCAGGTGGAGGACGATGCGTGTCGCCGCTGTCGCGACGATGCGTAGCTCGACGCTCGAGGACCAGTTCTGGTTCGGTGTTCGTCCGATGAGAACGCGACTGCGAGCCGTCACGCTGACTGATCGAGGGGATCACCGCCCGCCCGGTGATCTCGTCGCACCGGACGGTGCCATCACCCCCACGTCGTCCTCCTGACGTCCGCCTGCTTCTGCCGGTTCGGCTCCACCTGCCGGAACCCGGACGCGCCGACCTCGGCGCCGGTGCGCACGACCTCGGTATCATCGCGCAGCCCGGGGTGGCGGTGGATCTCTCGTCTGCGCGATTCCGGCCTCTCGATGAGCGCCTCGGTCCCGTGACGGTTCTGCGAGGTCCGGTGTGGTGAGTGTCGCCGGATCCACCGACGCCATCACAGGAGCGGCGTCGCTGGCGATCGAGGTGACCTCTTCTTCGTGGCCCAGCGGGCGGTCGAGGTCGTCAGTCAGCAACGGCGGCACCCTCAAGCTGGTCGGGGCGCGGCGGTCGTGGTGGCAAGGCGGTGCCGGGGCCGGTTTGGGCGCCGGGGCGGAGGGGAGCCCGCCGTCGGTGCGGAAGAGGGGCTGCGTCAACGATTAACGGGCCGCACGAGTTCCAGCCGGTCGAACCGTTCGACGGTGCCGCCGCACTGCCGCAGCCACCCGTCGAGGTCCGCGCCCGGGATGCGGTTCGCGATGGTGGGGTCCACGACGAGGGCCGCGGAGCAGTCGACCGCGCCCGGTCCGACCACCGTCACCTGTGGCGCGGCGCGTTGGAGGGTGCCGGTGTCGGCCCACGACACCACGGTCGTCCCGGCGGGCAGGTCCCGCAGGTTTGGGGCGAGCAGGGCGTAGTCCGCGGTCCGGGTCGTGGCCACCGTCCCGAGCTGACCGGCGCACGCCACGACCAGGGGGAGTGCGAGGACCGCGGCCACGGGCCAGGCGCGGGAGGTGACCAGCCGCGTCAGCCCCACGGCGGCCAGCGCGACGAGCGGGGGCGCGAGGACGTCGTGGTACTGCGGCAGTTTCAGTGGTGAGACGACGACGGCGACGGTGAACCCGACGACGGCGGTCGCGACGACGGCGGTGGACACCCGTCGGACCAGCGCGGCCCCGAGCAGCGCACTGGTCCACAGCGCGACCAGGGCTGCCCACCCGAGGTAGCGGGACTGGAACCACCAGGCCGACCACCACGGCGGGAACAGGTGGTTCTGCCCGGCGATGTGCTGCACGGCACCGCGGCCGGCGTGGTCGAGCTGCCACTGCACGACGGTCCGCACCGCGTCCGGGGCCTCGGCGCCGAACGGCAGGTACGTGGCCAGGAACACCACCACGGCCGTCACCCCGGCGAGCAGGGCCCCGCCGACCTTGCGGGGGTGCGCCGCCCACGCGGCGAGCACGACGACGGCCACGCTCGCCCCGGTGAGCTTCGTCGCCGTCGCGGCGCCGACAGCCGCCCCGAAGACCGCCCACCGCCACCAGGACGGTTGTGCGGCAACGACTTGGGCGGCCCAGACCGCGCAGGCGGTGAAGAACAGCAACGGCATCTCCAGCGTGGCCTGTCGCCCGACGTGCGCCTCGACCACGCCGGGGTGCAGCGGCAGGAAGTACCAGAGCAGCATGGCGGTCAGCCCGGCCCACGGACCCCCGATGCGCCGCGCGACGCAGAACAGCACCCCGCCGGTGGCCAGCCCCATGAGCGCCGACGGCAGCCGGTCCGCGGTGAGGGACCCACCGAACGCCAGGTGTCCCAGACCGATGAGGAACTTCGCCAGCGGCGGGTGTTCCAGGTTGGCCCGGAAGTCGCCGTGGACGTAGGCCACCCCCGCGTCGCGGTAGACGAGTTCGTCACCGGTGGAGGACTCCACACCGAGACGCCAGAGGAACACGAAGGCTCCGGCGAGCACGACGAGGACGGTCAGCAGTCGTCGGGTCCGTGTCATGGCCCGGTCACGCTACCGGGGGCAGGGCGCAGGTCTCGTCCGTCAGGCGCGGGTGTCGTGGCCGGTCCACCGGCCCGGTGTCACCTCAACTCCTGACGGCTGGTGCCGATGCTCACCGGAGCAGCAGTCGACGGGGAACCCCGTGTCCACCACCCGCGTGCGCCTCGGCGGCGCCCTGGCCGCCCTCGTCGGCCCGTCCCTCCTCGCCACCGGGGCGGCGCAGACCTCGCCGTTCGACGCCGGCGGCCGACTCGGCGAGACCACCCGCTACGGCACGGCGGCCCTCGTCCGTGGCGACCTGTACGGGTCCGCGGTCGCCGCCGACGCCCTCACCGCCTCCCCGGTCGTCCTCCGCGCGAAGGTCCCGTCCTGCTCGTCGAACCCGGCACGCTCCCCGCCCGCACCGCGCAGGTCCTGTCGACGGCCTTGGCGCAGCAGGTGCCGTGGTGGGGGGGAAGGCTGGTGGTTCTGTCGATCGACCACTGCGCGTCCCCCCCGGTCGAACACGTCCACCGTCGACTGCGGGTGCAGGCGAGCACGGTCGATGATCGGCGCCAGGACGTGCACCGGCTCAGCGGTGGTTCACGACCTGCCGTCGTACAACTCGGTCAGGTCGATCAGGTGGACGTCCGCGCGGTGCGCCGATGCCTGCACCAGGTTGACCTCGAAACCGGCCCGGCTGAACAGGGCCAGCTGCGTCCGCTCGACGTTCCGACCTGACCGGGCCAGCAGACCGCGCAGGGCGTCCAGGCGGTCCAGGTCGGCGCTCGTGCGGGGCCGCCGGGTCGACGTCGCCTCTCCCAGGACGATGACGGGCGCGTTCGGGTCGTGGCGCCGGTGTCCGCGGGCGAGGGCGAGGACATCGATCTCGTGCCGGGTCCGCCCGGCGGGGTCGTTCAGGACCGCAGGGCCGACCTCCCCGACCGGTGTGCCCCAACGGTCTGCGGAGTACCGGGCCGTCCACGTCCGGGCCAGGTGCTCGAAGTGGGGCCCGAGCACCTGTGCCGAGTACCCGGGAGCGGCGGCGGCCCAGGCTGTCGTGGTGTCTCCCTCCTCCAGGAGGGCGCGGTGGGGTTCGACGACGACCTGGGTGAAACGCACGATGGGGTCGGCGAGGAAGAAGGACGGGCGTCGGGCCGTGAGGACGTCGTCGGTGCGGACGAGGAACCCCGCGTTCTCCAGGACGGTCAGCGGGTGCCGCAGCGTGTTGAGGTCCCGGCTCACAGCAGCACCGATCGCGGTGGGCGAACGGCGTCCGTCGGCTACCGCCTGCACGATCGAGGTGTAGGGGTTGCGGTCGAGGTTGCGCGGGTCCTCGCGCAGGAGGAACGACTTCTCGTTGAACAGGGCCGACGCCGGGTTCAGCACCGTGCGGCCCAGCCAGGCCACCCAGTCGTCGAGGTGCGGTGGCGGTGGTTCGGTCACCAGGGCGCGGTACCCGGGAGTGCCACCGAGGACGGCGTCGAGTTCGAAGGCGACCTGCGGGTCCTCGATCCCCCAGTAGGCGCGAGAGTCCCGGAAGTCGAACGGTGGGGTCGTCAGCTCCAGCTGTGCGCGCCCGCGCAGCGGCTGGGAACCGGTGAGCAGGGTGTTCATCACCGACAGCGCCGACCCGCAGACGATGACGGTGGGGGTCGGGGCCTGCGGGTCGTCGGCGACCTCGTCGTGCAGGAGTTGCAGCACGGAGGGGATCTCGGGGGAGTGGGCCAGGAGGTAGGGGAGTTCGTCGATGACGAGGACGTCGGCGCCCGGGCGCCGGCGTCTTCGTGCGTCGGGGCGCGACAGGCCCAGGGCCACCCGGAGGGCCGTCTCCCAGGAGTCGAACCGCACGGCGGCGGGGTCGTAGCCGAGGTGGTCGGCCACGTCCCGGGCGAAGACGTCGAGCGCAGGGGCCTTGTCCAGTTCGCGGGCCTGGTGGTAGAGCCCGTCGGTGGCGGCGACCAGGCGGCGCAGGAGGTAGCTCTTGCCGTGCCGACGACGGCCGGAGACGATGCCGAGGCGCAGCCCGGTCCGGTGTCGCGGCGGGCCGACGAGGGTGGAGAGCGCCTCCCACTGCGGCACCCGGTCGAACAAGTCGTCGGGGCGGGGCAGTGACACGCGACCTCCGTGGTGTAAACGCATTTACAGTAAATCGCTTTACAATTGGAGCGTAGCCTCCGTTTCGTCCTTGGAGCAACGGGCTGATCCCCCGCTCCAGGGGCCGCCCGACCCGTCGTTGCGATCGCGGCGATCGCCCCGCCAGCCCTCGTGGTCCCGGCCTGGTGCTACGTGCTGAGCAACCACTCCTGGGTCCCCGTGCTCTTCGTGCACCGCAGCCTGTCGGCGGCGGTGGGGGTGCTGCTGCTGGCCGGGGTTGTCGCCAAGCGCGCGGCACGCATCTGTGCACGGCGAGCGGGAGGCTGCGCTCACGGTGGTCGCCGGGCGGGAGGTCACTCGTGAGGGGGCGCCGTCTACGTCACGCTGCCGAACCCGGTGGGCCCGGAGGTCGTGATGCTCAGGGACGAGACCACGTTCAGCGTGGGCGGGTGGACGTCCCCGGTCCTCCCCGCCGACGACGCGATCGGCGCCTCCACTTCGATCACGCCACCTGCGGTGGCTGCAGATCGGTGACGACCGGGGGCGTCGGCTGGTGGGCAACGATCCCGATCGGTCCTCCCGCCGTGGTGGCGGCGGGGTGCACGGAACGCCTCCTCGGGGGCCGGGTGACGGGGGCGCCGATCGCCATGACCGGCGTCGTGCTGACCAAGCTTCGTGAGGGCCGCATCCACGGGTACGAAGTATAAGATTGGCTTGTCGGCAATCTTATAGGTCGAAGGGCAGGTCGAGGTGACGGCGATGATTCCCGACCCGGTGGAGGCTCGACGTCGCACGCGGGAGCACGCCGAAGCAGTCCTGACAGCCCTCGCGCGGGGGGAGGCGCCCCCGCAGTGGGAGTCGCAGGCGGTCGACCTGAAGGAGGAGGCCGGGCGGCGCGACGAGCACGGTGACGTGCAACCCGGGCAGGCGAGGAACCCCCAGGCGGAGAAGCACCTGGCCGCCGAGGTCCGTTGCTTCGCCAACACCCCGGGTGGGGGTGCCGTGGTGCTGGGGGTCGACGACAAGACCCACGACCTGCTCGGGACCGCCCTGGACGCGGACTTCCTGCGTCAACGCCTGCATGTGCTGACCGGTGTCGCCCCCGTGGTCGAGGAACGCTCCGTGCGGGGGGTGCGGGTGCTCCTGCTGCTCGTCGGCGAGGCCGACGGACCGGTGGAGGACAGCGACCACCGCCTGCGCTGGCGGGTCGGAGACCGTTGCGTCACCGTGGACCGGGCCGAGTGGTGGACCCGACGCGCCGCGCGCATCGGGGTCGACCCGATGGCAGCGGTCACGTCCCGCCGCCTCGCCGACGTCAGGGAGTCGGCCCTGACGGCTGTGCGCGCCTACCTCGTGGAAGGCGGCGACACGGAAGCGGCGGACCTCGACGGTGAAGCGCTGCTGACGCGGATCGGTGTCCTGCGCCCCGACGGTTCGCTCAGCCAGGCGGGGGTCGTCGTCCTGTGTCCCCAGCCCCGCGCCTGCCTGGAACTGTCCCGGCTGGACGTCGCCGGTGGCGATGTGACCGCTGCCCACGTACCCGTCCCCGGATCGAGTCTCCTGGAAGGTCTCCGCGAGGTCGAGGCGCGCCTGGACGCCATGAACGACGTCCGGCCCGTGAGCCGAGGTCTGGTGGAAGAGGCCCGCAGAGCTCTGCCCCCGCGCGCGGTGCGAGAAGCGGTTCTCAACGGGTTGACGCATCGTGACTGGTTCCACGCAGGCGCGACCACGGTCCGGTGGATCGACGCGGACGACACCCTGGAAGTCACCAGTCCCGGCGGTTTCACCGGCGGGGTGAACCCGACCAACGCGTTGACGACCCGGCACCCGCGCTACCCGGCCCTCGCCGATCTGTTCCAGGCGCTGCGCCTGGTGGACCGGCAGGGGGTCGGTGTGCCGCGGATGTACCAGACGATGCTGGCCGGGGGGCACCACGCTCCCGTCCTGGAGGAACGGCCTGGTCCTGCCGTGCGGACGACGTTGCCCGGGAAACCGCTCGTCCCGGTCCTGCCGGAGGTGCTCGCCGCCGTCGAACCGCTGGTCCGGCGCCGGGACGTCCGGGTGGCCGTCCTGCTGGACGCGCTCCTGCGGCACCCGTTCCTGACGCTCGAGCGCGCCGCGGCCGTGCTGCAGCAGTCGGTGGACGCCGCGCGGGTGACGCTGCAGGTCGTCACGGAGTGCAGGGTCGGCGACCTCCCCGTCTTCCAGGGTTTCCGGGACACCACCGTCCTGGCCGACGGGCTCCTCGAGGTGGTCCGCGCCGGCCGCTTCGGGCACGCGGAGAACGGAGACGTCCTGTGGTACCGCCGCAGCGGGCTGGACACCGTGCGCCGTGTGGCCCACGAGTGGTTGGGTGCCCACGACCGGGTCACCTCCGGGGACGTGGCCAGGTTGACCGGCACGTGGCAGGCCAACGCGTCGAAGTCCCTGTCGGTCCTGGCCGACGCGTCGGACACCGTGCGCCGGGGGCCCGGCCGCGGTCGTGCCGCGCACTTCGTCGCCGTCGCGGCGGGTGACGTCGAGGGGGAGCCGGTGCCGGAGAGCTGAGCCCGTACCGGACCTCCCGCGCCGCCTCCACCTGGTCGTGGTCGGGAGCCGGCGCCGTCCGTCGCACCTCCGCCTCCCGCAGAGCGTGGGAACGAGCCGCTGTCCGCCACGTGCCGGTGGCGGTCGGCACCTCCGCGAGCACGTCGATCGCGCGTTTCCCGCGGAGTGGGTTCCCTGCGAGCAGCAGTGCCCGCAGGGCTCCTTGCCGGAGGTCGTCGCGAACCCCCAGCAGGAGGGTCGGCTCCGTCGACCGGCGGGCCGTCGAAACCGTCGTCGTCCGCGCGGCGGCGCTCGGCACGCCCGACGAGGCGACGGCCCCACCGGTCGGGAGCGATGTCATCGAAGGACCGGAACGGGGAGGAGCCGACCGGAGTCTGCTGCGGTCCGGCTCCCAGGGGGAGGGAACCGCGACGGGACGGCTGCCGTTCCCCGATGAGCCAGGACGGCGACCACGTCCGAGAAGCACCGCCGGCAGGTACCGCTCGTGCTCGCTCCCCGGGGGGAGCGGACGTCTGGTCGTGGCCGTACCTGGTCGTGACCGTACCTGGCCGTGGTCGCACCGCGAACGGTCACACCGGTCGGCGCCGACCGGCGCGACCTGGTCCTCACGACCGAGGAGATTCGCCGGCGAGGGTCGTCGTCTCGGCGGCACCGGTCGAGTCGTCGGGTCGCGGTGCTCGGCGTGGGACGAACAGGCGCAGGACGATGACCAGCACCAGGGTCAGGGCCAACGTCTCCAGCAGCTGCACCCGCGCTCCTGCGTCTCCCATCGTCAGCGCGACGATCCCCGCGATCAGGACGAGCGCGAGGATCGAGACGACCGGGAAACCGGGCAACCGCGCCGGCGACGGGGTTCCGGCCCGGTCGGCTCGGCGACGGAGCACGATCTGGGACACCGCGATCGCGCCCCAGGTGACGAGGAGCGTCGATCCGACGACGTTGAGCAGTGCAGGAAGCACCGACCCCGGAAAGGCGAAGTTGAGGAGAACCGTGACGAAACCGAAACTGACCGACGCCAGCACCGCCACACGCGGTGTCCCGTTGGCCCCGATGCGGTTGACCGACCGCGGTGCGTAGCCGCGTTCGCCCAGCGAGAAGATCATCCGCGAAGCGCCGTAGAGGGTTGCGTTCAACGCGGACAACAGCGCGAGCACGATGACGATGGACAAGACGGTGTCCGCTCCGGGCAGGCCGACGAGGTTCAGCACCGCGGCGAACGGCCCGGCGGCGACGGCAGGATCGTTCCAGGGCAGGACCGCGACGATGAGGGCGATGCTCCCGATGTAGAAGACGAGGATGCGCCACAAGACGCTCGTGACCGCACGGCGGACGTTCTGCGCCGGGTCGTCGGACTCCGCTGCGGCGATGGCCACGATCTCGATACCCCCGAAGGCGAAGACGACCACGAGGATCGCCGCCGAGATCCCGCCGATACCGGCGGGTGCGAATCCGCCGGCCGAGACCAGGTGGCGCAGACCGGGGGACGGCACGCTCGGGAAGACCCCGCACAGGATGAGGACGCCGACGACGAGGAAGGCGACGATCGCGGCGACCTTGACGATGGCGAGCCAGAACTCGAAACGTCCGAAGCCTCGGACGTCGAGGAGGTTCAGCACGGACACGCCGGCCACGAAGACCAGCACCCACACCCATTGCGGGACGCCCGGGACCAGCGCGGTCGTGATCGATGCGGCGCCTGTCGCCTCGGCCGCGACCACCACGATCAACTGCACCCAGTAGAGCCAACCGATGGTCGCCCCAGGGATCTGCCCCAGGGCTCTCTCGGTGAAGACGGAGAACGCTCCGCTGGCCGGCTCGGCCGCCGCCATCTCGGCGAGCATTCCCATCACCAGGACCGCGAGCAGACCGGCGACCGCGTACGAGACGAGCACCGCGGGGCCGGCCGTGGCGATCGATTGGCCCGAGCCCACGAACAGCCCTGCGCCGATCGCGCTGCCCAGCGCCATCATGGACATCTGCCCACGGGTCAGAACCCGTTGCAGGTCGGGCGTTCCCGGCTCTTTCGAGGCCACGTCCTGTCTCGTCATCTGTTCACCCGTCCTGTGTCGTCGGTGACTTTCGGGGGTCGGTGGGTACACCGCGAATCCTGCTCGCATCGCTGCGGGAACGTGACGCCACCGGTGTGCGGCGAGGTTAGAGGTCGAGTTCGGCGCGGTCAACGCGCACAGTTCCCGTCTGACGGGTTGTGCGAGTAGCTATCTCGTCGCGGGACGCGACCGAACATGTTGCTGGTCTCGCGGGGTGGATCGCTTGGACGCGCAGATCGCCGAAATCCTCACGGAGGACCCGGGGATCGGAGTCAGCGAATCGAGCGGACGGCTGGGCGCGTGGGCGGCGGCACGTTCGACCCGGGATCTCCAGCGCATCCTCGACGCCATGTCGCAGACGCCTGGTGCGGGGCGCTCCTCCACGCAGATCGTCCCGGAGACCCGTCTGGTGGACCGGCGACCGTCGTGGATGCACGAGGCGGTGGCCGTGGCCGAGGGGAGTTCTCCCGCTGACAGCTGAGCGCGGCCAGCCCGTGCGGCCGAGCGGCTGGTGCACCGGATCGGCGACCGCTGGGTCGACGTTCGCGCGCTGCTCGTCGAACGGGGTGGTGGACTCGACGACCACGAGGCTCCGGGCGGTGATGCGGGTGGTGTCCGGGTTCCACTCCGCAACCCCTCCGGAGGGCCGACGGTGCCCACCCCCCCCGGCGGGTCCCGTCCATCGCTCCCGGGCCGTGCACGCCGACGACGGTTCGCGCACCAGCCGAGGGGGTGCCGCGCACCGTGGTCGCCCGCCGTGACTCCGCCGGCCTCCCGGCACCGCCGGAACGTCGGGTCCCCGCCGAGAGCGGGCGGCCGGACGGGCTGAGCCACCCCGAACCTCTCAGGAGCGAGGTGGACCGTGGTCCTGCTCCCACGGCTCGCGCTGCTCGGTCCGCAGCACCGGGTCGGACGATCGTCCGGCTCCGGTGCCCAGACCGACGTCGAACGTCGTGAAGACATCGACCGGCTTGTCCGGCCGGCCCGCACGGTGGAGGGGGTCTCGGCCGCGGGGCCGCCTCCGGCACTGTGTGGACGCACTGTTCCAGTCCCCGATCACGACGTTGAGAGGGTCCAAGGCCGTCTCCTTCGGTAGACGGCGTGTTCATTGTGCGACACGATCGGGTGGTTGTCGAGAGATTGCGCCAGTTGCCTCGACGTCGTCCACGGGCAGATCGTCGACCTCTCCGCCAACGGGTCCCACGGTCCCGGGACTTCGTGGTCCATGATGGGTGCGACGACGTGACCCCGTGCCACCCGGTCGACGGAGGCCGTCGAACGATCCGGCGTGCACCCGACGTCGAGGAGGGGATGACCACGGTGGATCGCGCCAGGGCAGTGGCGAACAACCTCCAACGCTTTCGCGAGGTCGAGGGACTGTCCCTGTCCCAGCTCGCCGAACGGTCAGGGGTGGCCAAGGCGACCCTCTACAAGGTGGAGCGCGGGCGCACCAACCCGACCCTGGACACGCTCGCGGCCATCGCCGAGAGCCTGTCGATCACGATCGAGCAGTTGATCGCCCTACCCACCGAGCCGCTCGTCGAACTGGTGCGCGCCGGTGAGGGGCAGGACGTCACCGACGACGAGTCTCGAGGTTTCATCGTCACCAGTCGCCTGCTGCCGGCGGGGATCATCGAGATCCACGACCAGAGCTTCTACCCCGGCATCTCCAAGACCTCGGTCTCGCACGGTCAAGGTACGCGTGAGCACGTCATGCTGCGCAGCGGGTCGATCGTGGTGGGGCCCGTGGGGGAAGAGGTGAAGCTCGAGCCGGGTGACTACGCCAGCTACCCGGTGGACCGCCCGCACGTCTGGAGGACCATCGGTGACGAGCCGGCCCGGGTGTGGATCGTCCACACGTTTCCCCGACTGCTCGCCGGTGCCCTCAGCGGGTAGGAGAAACCCCGACGATCGTCCTCGACCGGGGCGGCCGGCCACGTCTGCGCGTTCCACCGCGCAGACGGCTCCCGCTGTCGGAAGAGGAGGGGGCCGGTGCGAGCCCGCCACGCGGGCTGGACCGGCCGGACTGGTCACCGACGGGTCGATCTGCTGTGCAGCCGATCCGGCTCGCCCGAAGCCCTGTCCACCGCCACGCCGCCGTCATCCACCAGACGTGCCGTCGCGCCACCGGTGCGTCGGCCGCGGTGGGCGCGGCCAGGACCACGAGGGCGGTGCGGGACAGCCCGAACGATCCCGTCCGGTCAGGGGGACGTCGCGCCGACCCGCACCGCGGAGCTCACACCGCGGATGACGCGGCGCGTTCCAGGGTGGCGACGAACGCGTCGGCGACCTGGGCGTGTTCGGGTTTCATGACGCAGCAGCGCAGGATGACCGTGTCCTCGGAGTCGACCGTCAGGTCCGGGTGCTGACGGGCCAGCCATCGGCTGGAGACCCGCAGTTCGGCCAGGTGCCACCCCTCCTGGGCCGCTGCGTCGAAGACCGCCTGGGAGAGCCGGCTCACCTCCGAGGTGGTTGCGGCCCGCGGGAAGGGGCACACGATGTCGAGATCAGGGGTGACGGCGACGTCGAGGACCGTGGAGGCACGCAGGCTCGCGGTGATCCGCAGCGTCGCCTCGCGCTGTTCGGCCAGGCCGGCACCGAGGCCGGACCGGGTCAGCGGCAGAGCCTGCAGCGTCGTCCAGAACGCGGCGGCCGACGCGCCGGCGCGCGAGCACTCGATGCTGATCTCGCCCAGGTGCAGGTCGTCGGAGGTGAAGTAGGTGTAGGGCGAGTCGTGGGAGTACAGCTGCCCGACCGAGGGGTCGCGGAACACCACGCAGCCGCAGCCGTAGGGCTGCAGGCCGTGCTTGTGCGGGTCGACGACGATCGAGTCCGCACGTGGCAGGGCGCGGAACGGGGCGGGATCGACGAGGGCCGGGTCGGCGGCCAGCAGCGTGTGGAAGCCACCGTAGGCACCGTCGACGTGCAGCCGGACGCCGTACTTCTCACACAGGTCGGCGATGAGGTGGACGGGGTCCAGGGCCCCCATGCCGGTGGTGCCCAGCGTCGCCACGACGGTGCCGACGTCACCGCGGACCAGTCGGTCCTCCAGGGCGACGACGTCGAGGCGACCGAAGGCGTCCTGGGCGACCTTCTCGTGCGGGGCGCCGATGATGGCGCACATGCGCGAGTGCGTGTAGTGCGCCGCCTCGCTGGACAGGACGACCTTGCCGGGGTGCAGTTCCCGGGCGATCCACAGGGCCTCGAGGTTGGCCAGGGTGCCCGAGGACGTCAGGTGCCCCAGGTGGGCGGGGTAGCCGAACATCTCGGCGACCTGAGCCACGGCTTCCTTCTCCAGAGCGGCCGTGGCGGGCCCACCGTCGAGGGCGTGGTTGTTGGGGTTCAGCAGCATCGTGGTGGCGTAGGCGGCCCAGGCCACGGGGTGCGGTGGTTTGAGGATCTGTCCGACGTAGCGCGCGTCGCCGTACGGGTAGGTGTTGGCCAGGCGGTCGGCCAGACGCTCCAGCGCGGCCCGTTCGGCGGGTGCGGCGACGACTTCACCGGTCCACAGGTCCGCGTGACGGATCAACTCGGTACTGCGTTCGCGCAGCCGCTCGATGAGCTGGGGTTCGAGCCGGACGTCCTGTGCGCGCATAGCGCTTTCCTTCCCATCGCACCTTCACGGCCGGGACGGCTCCCGGCCGGTACCTGCGGGCGGCCGGCGCGGCACCCGCGCCGCGCCGGCCCTCGTCCGACGTCGGTCGGCGGACCTGCGGCGACGACGACGCCCACACGCTGCTCCTCCGCTCCGCGGCCGGGTCGGGGACCCTCCCGGGGAGGTCCCTGCCTCGCACCGGTTCGTTCTCTTTAAGATACGTCCCGGATACTTTGATGACAACCCTCGGGGGGAACGGGTCAGCGCCGAACCGGGCCACCGTCGGGCGGACCCGCCCGGCGGGCTCACCCCGTTCTCCTCGCCGGATCCACAGGAGGGTGCCAGGCTGCAACCCGCCGCCCGACCCGAGGAGACCACGTGCACCGCCGCCTGATCACCGCCCTCGCCGCGTCCACCGTCCTGGCCCTGGCCACCGCCCCGGCCGCCCAGGCCGTGGACGGGCGCCTGGCCGGGGCCGACCGGTACGAGACGGCCGTGGCCGTCTCCCGGGCCTTCGAGGGGTCGCGGTACGCGCCCGTCTTCCTGGCCACGGGGGAGAACTTCCCCGACGCCCTCGCCGCCGCGGCGGCCGCGGGCGCCGACCAGAGCCGGGTCCTGCTCACCGGCCGGTACGCGCTGCCGCCGTCGACCCTCGACGAGCTCGCGGCCCGCCGTTCCGCCGCCGTCTACGTCGTCGGCGGCACCCCCTCGGTCAGCACCGAGGTCCAGACGACCCTGGAACGGCTGGGCCACACCGTCCTGCGGTTCGCCGGGGAGGACCGCTACGACACCTCGGCCGTCGCCGCGCAGATCCTGTTCGACGACCCCGACACCGTCTTCCTCGCCACGGGGGAGAACTTCCCCGACGCCCTGTCCGGGGCGGCGGCGGCCGGGAGCATCGGCGCCCCCGTGCTGCTCGTGCGTCCCGACGGCCTGCCCGACCCGGTCCGCTCCGCGCTCACCGACGACGTCCTGCCGCTGCGGCCGAGCCGCTTCGTCGTCCTCGGCGACGAGAACGCCGTCTCGGGCGCCGTCCTCGACCAGGTCAGGGCCCTGGGGTTCCAAGACGCGACGTTCGAGCGACTCGCCGGCCCGGACCGCTACGCGACCTCGGTCGCGGTGGGTCGCCGGTTCTTCCCCACGAGCACGCACGTCGTGCTGGCCGTGGGCGACGACTTCCCCGACGCCCTCGCCGCGGGCCCCTTCGCCGCCGCGACCGGGGCGCCGCTGCTGCTGACGCAGCGCACGACGACGCCCGCCGCGACGCGCGCTGAGCTGGACCGGCGGCAGCCGGCCGACCGCTACTTCGTGGGGGCGGCGCAGCCGAACTGACCCCGCGTCGGCTCCCCGCGCCGGAAAGTGTGCCGGTGGCGCCACGACCACCGCAGTCACCCTTCATGGGCGGAAAAGTGTGATCGCGCGGGTGGAGAGGCCACGACGACACTTTCCTGCGGTCCCGACCCGGTCGCCGACGAGGTCCGCCGCGTCCTGGACGTGCTGGACCGGGCGTCCGGCCCCGTCCACGGTCTGGAGTCGCTGCACGTCGACCTCGAGGAGGAGGCCGGGCGGCGCCAGGGGCGCAGCATCCTCCCGGGGACGCCGGAGAACGCGACGGCGGCACGGGTCCTGGCGGCGGAGGCGACGTGCATGGCCAACACCCCCGGCGGAGGCGCCCTCATCGTGGGGGTCGCCGACGACGGGACCCTCATCGGCACCGAGCTCGACGAGCAGTGGCTGCGGCGCCGGATCCACGACCTCACCGACCGGCGGCTGACGGTGGACGTCACCCCCGTCACCTGCCGCGGGGTCCGCCTGCTGCTCGTGCGCAGCCCCGAGGCCGTTCACCCGATCCCCTTCGAGCACGAGTACCACCACAGGGTCGGAGACAGCTGCGTCGAGGTCGACGCCACGCGGTGGGAGGACCTGCGCCGACGCCGCAACGGGTGGGACTGGTCGGCGCAGGACTCCGGGGTGCCGGTCACCGCGGCCCGCAGCACCGCCCTGCAGCGAGCCCGGGACGTCCTCCTCGCCGCCGGAGAGGAGAAGGGGCTCGACCTCGCGACGGCCACCGACGGGGACCTGCTGCGTCGCCTGGGGTGGTCACCCCGGACGGCACCCTGACGAACGCGGGGGTCATCGCCTTCGTCGGCCGGGACGTGGCCGGCGTCGACCACGTCCGGCGGGAGGTGACCGGCGGGGGCAGCTTGCAGCGCATCCGGGAGGCGGGCCGGGGTCTGCTCGAAGAACTCCACGAGGTCGACCGGGCGATCGAGGCGGCGAACCCGGTCCGCCACCTGCCGATGGGGCTCGTGAGCCGCCAGGTCAGGGCCCTACCGCCACGAGCGGCCCGAGAGGCGTTGGTCAACGGTGCGGCGCACCGCGACTGGTCGACCGCCGACCCCGTGCACGTCGAGCACATCGGGTCCCGCCTCGTCGTCACCTCACCGGGCGGTTTCATCGGTGGGGTCACCAGCAGCAACACCATCACCCACCCCTCACAGCCGCGGAACCGCGCGCTGGTCGACCTGCTCATGCGCCTGCGGGTGGCCGAACTGGAGGGGATCGGCGTCGACCGGATGGTCGGGGACATGGTGCGCCTGGGCTACCCCGCCCCCTCGATCGAGGAGGTCGCCGGTCCTCTCGTCCGTGCCGTCCTCCTGGGCACGCGCCTGGACGAGGGGCGGATGACGTTCCTGGCGAGGATGGACCCCGCCCGCACCGCCGACGACCTGAACACCCTGCTGGTCCTGCGTCACCTCCTCGAGCACTGGTGGACCGGTGCCAGGAGCACGGCCCCGCTCATCCAACGGTCCGCGGCCGAAGCCGAGGACGTGCTGCTGCAGTTGGAAACCGTGCGTGTGGGTGGCGCCGTCCTCGTGGGGCGCGTGGAGGGGACCCCCGCCGACGCCCCGCCGGCCTGGACGGTCACCACCGACGCGCTCGCGGTCCTGGCCGACCGCGACCAGCGCGCCGGTGCCCCGAAGCGCCGTCACCCCACCCGCTCGGCCGTCGCCCGTTCCTGGGCCGAGCACCGCGGACGCATCGGTTCGAGCGAGCTGTCCGGGATCGTGGGCGCCCACCCGACCAACCTCCAGCGGGTGCTCAAGGACCTCGAGGCCGACGGGGTCCTCGCGCCCGGGCGGGCCGTGCGGCGCGGCGCGGGTTTCTTCTACGTCCCGACGAGGGGTTCTGACCCGTCCCGGTGAACCGCGACGACCACCCGGGCCCGACCCACCCCGGTGCGCAGCGGGTTCCGGGGCCGCTCAGGCCACCGGCCGCTCGGCGACGGCACGGCGGACCACCCACGCCACGAGGCGCTCCAGCGGTCCCCGCCCCAGCACCCGCGCCCACACGGTGCACAGCACCAGCGTGACGGCGGCGAACAGGTACCACTGCGTCCACGAGACGCCGGTGCCGAAGGACGATTCCTCGAAGGCGGCGAACTCCTCCCCGGTGCCCACGACCCCGACGACGGCGAGGGCGAGGAGGTGCCCGCAGTACGCGGTGAGCGGCATCGACCCCACGGCCGTCAGGGGACGCACGAGCCAGCGCAGCCGGCCGAGCAACCGGACCAGGCCCAGGCAGGCGGCGATCACCGTGAGGGCCACGCCCCCGGACCCCACGACCTCGAACGTCGTGCTGCTGTGCGGGGAACTGGTGGTGAACGTCCACAGGTCCAGGCTGCTGCGCACCGCCGCCCAGTTCGCGGCCCACAGGTTCTCGGGCGCCTTCTCGGGCGCTACGTCGGCGACGTCCTCGTCCGCTGCGGGGCCGGGGAGCGGGTCGTAGCAGGACCAGCCGATCGACGGTGCACCGGAACAGACCATGCCGTCCAGGTCGGCCTCGGCTCCGGGCACCTCGGTGGGGGAACTCCCGGGGAGTTGTGTGGACCCGTCCCCGGGGTCGAGGTACAGGCTCGACTCGTAGGGGGCCGAGCCGGGGAGGCCGGGCCCGTCGGGACCCGGTGTCCCCGCGACGGGGGCGATGAGCCACGAACCGCCGTACCCGGCCACCGCGAGCAGGACACCGCTCACCGCCAGTCCCGCCCCCACCCGGGCGCGGGTCAGGTCCAGCCGGCCCACGCCGAGACCGGCGACGACGAACGCCGACCACACCAGTGCCGGGTAGGTCCCGGACACGGTGAGCTGACCGAGCACCCCGCCGCTGCCCAGCAACCCGGCCGACTCCAGGCCCACCAGCGCCGCGCGCACCGGGGGCGTGAGCACGGCCAGACCCGCGGCGAGCAGGAACAACCGCCGCGCCCGCCAGTGCAGCACCACCACCGAGGCGGCCAGGAGGAGGGCGTAGAACTCCAGGATCACCGCGACGCCCGTCACGAGGAACTGCACGAGACCGCCCAGGACGAGCAGGCACGCGGCGCGGACCAGGACGCGCCGGCGGGCCGTGGCCAGTCCTGCTCCCCGCGGCGGGGTGGTGCGCCCGCTCATCAGGGCGAGGGAGACCCCGGCCAGGGTGGCGAACAGGATCGCCGAGCGCCCGTTGACGACACCGGCCCACGTGGTGGGGTCGGCGAGGGTGAGGTCCGGGGGCATGGCCGTGTGGGCGGCGAACATCCCCAGCACGGCCAGGCCCCGGGCGAGGTCGAGGCCGTGCAGGCGCGAGGCACCGGGGCGCGGGGCGGGCCGGGACGCGGGGCCGGCGTCAGGGGTCGGCGCAGCGCCGGTTCTCTCGAGCACCCCACGACGTTACGGACGTGCGGACCCGGTCCGCGTCCGCCGCCCGGGGGGTGCGGGACCCGTTCGGCCCCCGCCGTGCGGCGGGGTCGACCCGCGTCGCGGTGCCGGTCAGGGCTGCACGAGCACCCGCACGGGGTTTCCGTCCCGCTCGTGCAGTCGGCGGATGCCCTCCTGCACGTCCTCCAGCGGCACGACGGCGCTGACCGACCGCGACAGGTCCAGCCGCCCCGCCGCTAGCAGCTTCGCGAGGGTCCCGATGTCGGAGTTGCGGTACCCGAGGTGACCCAGGGCCTGCTTGCGGGACAGGTTGAACGCCAGCGACGTCCCGAGGGAGATCTCCTGCCCGGACAGTCCGACGCCGACGACGCGACCGCGGGGGGCGAGCATCGCCAGGCCCTGCTCGAACGTGGCCTTGAGCCCGACGGCGTCGAACGCGACGTCGAGGAGGTGCCCGTCGGTGGCCTCGGCGATCTTGCCGCGCAGGTCCGGGTCGGCCGGGTCGAGGGCGAGGTCGGCGCCGACGGCGAGGGCGCGCTCGCGCACGGCCGGGTCGAGGTCGACGGCGACGACGGGGACCGCGCCGACGAGGCGGGCGAGCTGCACGAGGTGGGTGCCGACACCGCCGACGCCCCACACCCCGACGGCCTCGCCGGGGCGGACGGCGGCGGTGTGCACGACGGCGCCGAAGGGGGTGGAGACGGCGTCGGCGAGCAGGGCGGCCTGGTCCAGGGGTACCCCGTCGGGCACGCGGGTCAGCCCGCCGGCCTGGGCGATCGTGTACTCGGCCCACGCGCCGTCGTAGGCGAAGGCCATGAGCATGAGGTCGTCGCAGTTCACGAGGTCACCGCGGCGGCAGCGATCGCAGCGCAGGCAGGGGCGCCCGGCGGCAGGGACGACGCGGTCCCCGACGGCCCAGCCGGTGACACCGGGCCCGAGGGCGGCGATCGTCCCGGACGCCTCGTGGCCCTGGGTGATGGTCTCCGGTCCGCGGGGGTCGGTGAAACTGCCGTCGAGCAGGCCCAGGTCGGAGTGGCAGATCCCGCAGTAGGCGACGTCGATCAGGACCTCCCCGGGGCCCGGCTGGGGGACGGGGACCTCCTCGACGTTCATCGTCCTCGTCGGGACGTGCAGGCGCTGGGCGCGCATCGTCCGGGGCGGCGTCGTGGGCAGCGTCGTGGGCAGGGCGGTGGGGGTCACGGGTTTTCTCCGGGGCGGCTCGTGGTGGTCTCGGTCCAGAACTGCTGCACCAGGTCGGCGAACTCACCGGCGCGCTCGATCTGCGGCATGTGACCGGTGGCGGCGAACAGGTGGGTCCGCGCGTGCGGGAGCGCGCGCCGGGCGGCGTGCAGGTGGGTGGCGGGCAGGATCTCGTCCTGCTCACCCCACACGACGAGGGTCGGGACGGGGTTCGCGGCGGCCGCGCGCAGCAGCTCCCGGCGCCAGCGCCGCCGCACCCCGAACGGGGTTCCCAGCGAGCGGGCGGTCTCGTGCATGACGCGCGCTGCGTGCGGGCGGCGGCTCAGCCGCTCGGCCAGCGCGACCCGCTCGGCGGTGACGAGGTCGCCGTCGTGGAACACCGCCCGCAGCGTGCGGCGGGCGGACTCCGCGCTGGGTTCCAGCAGGCGCCGGGCCAGGAACGGCACGGTGATCGCGCGCAGGGCCACGGTCACGTCGCGACCGAAACCGGCGGGGTCTGCGAGGGTGAGGGTGCGGACCCGGCCGGGGTGGTCGGCGGTGAACCGCAGCGCGACGGCCCCGCCGAGGGAGTTCCCGACGACGTGCGCGGGGACGTCCAGGCCCACCGCGTCGGTGAACGCGGCGACGAAGGCGCCGAGGCGGCCGACGGTGCCCGGGACCGGCATCGGGTCGCTGCCGCCGAACCCGGCGAGGTCGACCGCCCAGCACCGGTACCGGCCCGACAGCAGCTCCACCTGCTCGTCGAAGTCCTCCAGGCTGCACCCGATCCCGTGCAGCAGGAGCACCGGGTCGCCCTCGCCCTGGACGCGGTACCGGACGCGCATCCCGTTGCCCAGCAGGGTGGACCGGGGTTCGGCGAGGGGGCGGGGGAGGGTCACGAGAACTCCAGGGCGCGGTCGGCGACCCGGCGGTGCTTCAGCGTCCACCGGTCCGCGGGGTAGTTCTGCCGCAACCGCCACGGGCTCGCGGCCCCCTGCTGCGGCAGGCGCCCGGCGGCGCGGCGCACGTACCCGGCGTCGAGGTCGATGAGCGGGCGGCGGGCGGGGTCGGTGGGGGTTCCCGGCCGCACGACGCGGTGGCCGCGCCGGTCCATGAGGGCGAGCAGCCGGCAGACGTGCTCGGTCACCAGGTCGACCTTCAGCGTCCAGGAGGCGTTCGTGTACCCGAGGGCGAAGGCGAAGTTCGGCACCCCGGACAGCATCATCCCCCGGTAGACGACCGACTGCGCCGGGTCGATCCGTTCCCCGTCGACGGCGAGGTCCACGCCGCCGAGGAACAGCAGGTCCAGGCCGGTGGCGGTGACGACCACGTCGGCGTCCAGCTCGGCGCCGGAGGTGAGCCGGATCCCGCGGGGGGTGAACGTGTCGATCCCGTCGGTGACCACCGAGGCCGCCTGCGAGCGCAGCGCGCGGAACAGGTCGCCGTCGGGGACGAAGCAGACGCGCTGGTCCCACGGGTCGTAGCGGGGGGTGAAGTGGCGGTCGACGTCGAACCCGGCGGGCAGCTTCTCGGCCACCTTGGCGCGCAGCCAGCGGCGCGCGGCCTGCGGGCGGCGGCGGCTGAACTGGTAGGTGGCGGTGGCCAGGGCGACGTGCTTGGCCCGCACCAGCGGGTAGGAGATCCCCTCGGGGACCTTGCCGCGCAACCGGTCGGCGAGGTGGTCGCGGGAGGACAGGGCGAGCACCCAGCTCGGGGAGCGTTGCAGCATCGTCACGTGCGCGGCCTCGCGGGCCAGGTTCGGCACGAGGGTGACGGCGGTGGCGCCGCTGCCGATGACGACGACCCGCTTCCCGTGCGTGTCGAGGTCGGTGGGCCAGTGCTGGGGGTGGACGACCCGGCCACCGGCGCCGGTGAACTCCTCCAGGCCGGGGAACTGCGGGGAGTACCCCGCGTCGTAGCGGTAGTAGCCGGTGCAGCTCAGGAGGAAACCGCACGTCATCGTGACCGTCTCGGTCCCCCCGCCGGCCGCGGGGCGTTCGACGCGGACCGTCCAGCGGGCCGTGGCGGTCGAGAACTCCGCGGAGACGACGCGGTGGTGGAACCGGGTGCGCTCGTCCACGCCGAACTCGCGGGCGGTGTCCTGCACGTACTGCCGGATCGAGGCGCCGTCGGCGATGGCCTGGCCGCCGCGCCAGGGCCGGAAGGAGTACCCGAGGGTGTACATGTCCGAGTCCGACCGGACGCCGGGGTAGCGGAACAGGTCCCACGTGCCGCCGGTGGCGCCGCGCGCTTCCAGGACGGCGAACGTGCTGCCGGGGCGGCGCCGCACGAGCTGGCAGGCGGCTCCGACGCCGGACAGGCCCGCCCCCACCACGAGGACGTCGAGGTGCTCGGTCGCTGCGTCGCTGTCCACGACGACCACTGTTCAACGCGGTGTCGAGTCTGTCAACAGGGTGTCGACGCAGCGGCCCGCGCACTACAGTCGGACCGGTGAGCGAGTCGACCGCCGTCGCCCGGGGGCGCCGCACGTCCCGGCCCCGGGGCGACGAGCGCGAGCGCGCCATCCTCGACACGGCCGAACGGCTGCTGGGGGAGCGGTCCTACGCGGACGTCTCCGTCGACGACCTCGCCCGCGGCGCGGGCCTGTCCCGGCCCACGTTCTACTTCTACTTCCCGTCCAAGGAAGCGGTCCTGCTGGCGCTGCTGGACCGCGTCGTGGCCGAGGCCCGCGCCCGCCGCGACGAGGCCGTCACCGCCCCGGCCCCCGGGGTGGAGGACCGCTGGCGCCACGTCATCGGCGCCATCGCCCAGCCCTTCCGCTCCCACCTCGCGGTGACGCTGGCCGCGGCCGAGGCCCGCGCCACCAGCGCCGCCGTCCGCGAGGTGTGGAACGGGGTGATGGAACGGTTCGTGGCCGAGACCGCGGCCGAGATCGAGGCCGAACGGGCCCGCGGCCACGCCCCCGACGGCCCCCCGGCGCGGGACCTGGCCGTCGCCCTGAACTGGATGAACGAGCGCGTCCTGCACTCCGCGTTCGCCGGGGAACGCCCCGGCCTGGCCGCCGACGACGCGGTCGAGGTGCTGCTCACCGTCTGGCTGCGGACGATCTACGGCGCCCGCACCCCCTGACCCGGGGACCCACCTCCGCCTTCACCTCCGCGCCGCCCGCGCCGATGGACCAGACGTGACCTCCGCCCCGCGCCGTCCCGGCTCCCGGTTCCGCCGTCCCGCCACCTGGCTGCTCGCGATGTCCCTGCCGGTCGGGATCGTCGCCGGTGGGGTGTCCGCGCACGCGGCCCCTGCCGGCTACGCCTACGCCGTGGCCGACCTGGTGACGTCCGGCGCGGTGGCCCGGGCCACCGGTGTGGCCGTCGCCGCCGACGGCACGGTGGTCTTCTCCGACGCCGGTGACGGCACCGTGAAGACGATCGACGCATCCGGCGCGGCCACCGTCGTGGACGCGACGGCCGGGAAGCTGTCCCACCCCGCAGGGCTGGCGTTCGGTCCCGACGGCTCCCTCTACATCGCCGACCCCGGCCTGGACCGGGTGCTCAAGCTGAGCGGTTCCACCCTCAGCCCCGTGGCCGGCTCCGGGACCGAGGGGCCGGCCGCCGTCGGCAGGCCCGCCGTGGACTCGCCGCTGAAGGACCCGACCGGGGTCGCCGTGGACGCGGCCGGCAACGTCTTCATCGCCGACGCCGGGAACAACCAGGTCGAGAAGGTCACCGCCGGCAGCGGCACGATCTCCGTCGTCGCCGGAACGGGTTTCGCGGGCGCGGCGATCGCCGGGGACGCCAACAAGGTCCCGCTCAACGCCCCGGCCGCCGTGGCCCTCGACGCGGTGGGGAACCTCTACGTCGCCGACTCCGGCAACCGCACGGTCGGGAAGGTGACGGCCGACGGCAGGCTCGCCGTGCTCGGGTCGCTCGGGGCCGGGGGCAGGACCCCGACCTCCCTGGCCGTCGACCGCAACGGCACGGTCTACGCGGCGGATCCGGTCGCGAAGTCGATCCGCACGATCAGCCCCGCCGGCGTGGTCGGCACCCTCTCCACCGGGGGTGGGACGTTCGACGTCCCCACGGCCGTCGCGACCGACGCCTCCGGTTCCCTGTGGGTCGCCGACGACGGCGTCACGCCGCAGGTCAAGGTCCTGACCTCCACCGCCGACCCGGCGGCCCCGCGGTTCACGTCCGCACCCGTGGCGACCGGCGCCGTCAAGCAGCTCTGGACCTACGCGGCGAAGGCCAGCGGGACGCCCGCCCCGACCTGGTCCCTGCTCAGCGACGCCCCGAGCTGGCTGACGGTGGCCTCCGGGACCGGGGTCCTGTCCGGAACCCCCACCGCTGCGGGCAACGTCACGTTCACGCTGCGCGCCACGAACGCCAGCGGGCACGACGACCAGGTCATCACCCTCACCGTGGGGGCGTTGCCGGCCGCTCCCGCCGCCCCGACCGCGGTCGCCGGCGACGGCAGGGCCGTCGTCACCTGGAAACCCGCCACCTCCGTCGCCGCGACCGCGGGCGCCACGCCCAGCCCCGTCACCGGGTACGTCGTCACCCCCGTCCAGGACGGCGTCCCCGGAACCCCGGTGACGTTCGCCGCGACCCAGGCCACCACCCAGGTCCTCACGGGCCTGGCGAACGGGTCGAAGTACACGTTCACGGTCGCCGCGAAGAACTCCTTCGGCACCGGGACGGACTCCCCGGCCTCGGCGGCCGTGACCCCGTACGCGACCGTCCGCAAACCCGTCCTCGACGTCCCGCGGAGCCGGTTGTCCGGCAAGGACCGCATCGAGACGTCGGTGGGTTCCTCCAAGGCGCTGTTCCCGACGCCGGCTTCGGCCGGTTCCGTCGTGGTGTCCGCGTCGACGAAGTACGCCGACGCCCTCGCCGGGGCCCGGCTGGCGTCGGCGGCGGCGGCGCCCCTGCTGCTCACCGAGTCCGACAAGCTGACCGCGACGACGGGGACCGAGATCTCGCGCGTGCTCGCCCCCGGCGGCACGATCTACGTCCTCGGCGGCAGCGGCACGGTGTCGACGGCCGTCGAGAACGCCCTCACGGCGCTCTCGCCGAACTTCACGGTGAAGCGGATCGCCGGTGAGGACCGCTACGAGACGGCGGCCCGCATCGCCGAGGAGGTCGCCGCCCGCGCGCCCGGTACGGACACCGCGCCGATCTACCTGGCGAGCGGGGTGAACTTCCCCGACGGGCTGGCCGTGTCCGCGCTCGCGGCGCGCACCGGGGGGGTCGTCCTGCTCACCGACGGCGCGACCCTGCCGGCGGCCACGAAGGCGGCCCTGCAGGCGAAGGACCCCGGCGCCACGCGCGTGGTGCCCGTCGGCGGTGCCGCCGCGGCGGCCGCCACGGCGCTGCCCGCCGACGGCGGCAGCGCGGCGCGCGCGATCGTCGGGGTCGACCGCTTCGACACCGCTGCCCTCGTCGCCGGGCGCTTCACCGCAGCCGCCGGCGGTACGAAGGTCGTCGGCGTGGCGACCGGGGACAACTGGCCCGACGCCCTCGTCGGCTCCGCGGCGGTCGGGCTCCTGGGCGGCCCGCTGCTGCTCACGTCCGGTCCGGACCTGGCGCCGGCCGCCCGCTCGGCCCTGGCGGGGCTGAACGCGGCCAAGCCGCTGACCACCGGGGTGGTCTTCGGCGGCGAGCCGTCCGTGCCGGCGGCCGCCTACGCCTCCCTCGGGCGGGCCATCGCCCAGGACTGATCCCGGACGGTCCCGGCCGGTGGTGCACCGGCCGGGGGGCTGGACTAGCGTTGGCCCATGGACGCCGAACGCCGCCTGTCCTGCGAACTCCCGGGTTCTCAGGACGCCGTCCCGTCGAACCTGCTCCCCGAGGAGGTGCAGCGGTGAGCGGGCCCACGACTGAGGACACCAGCGCTGACATCGCCGCCGAGTACGCCGAGGCCCGGGAACGGGTGGCCGAGTTCCGCCGCGACGCGGCCGAGGACCCGGCGTCGGCCATCTACCCGCACGCCGACGAGACCGAGGTGGACCTGTCCGACGTCATCGACGGTGTCCTGCGCAAACCGCTCGTGGTGACGCGCGGCGGGACCGAGGCCGCGGTCATCGTGTCGGTGGACTTCTTCAACCGCGCCCACGCCGCCGTCGAACTGCTCGAGGACGACGCCACGGAGTGAGCCCGCCCGCCGCCGGTGACGGCGTGCGGCCCGCCCCGGCACCTGCTTGAGTGTTGGAGAAGGCCGGCGCCCGTCCGGCCGGTGGGGAGGCCGGACGGTGGCGAGCGAGGGATCGAATTCCGGGGGAGGCTCGGGGTACGTGAACCCGACGGGGGACTTCCGCCGGGACCAGCGCTACCTGGAGACGCGCATCACCGCGGACGGTCGCGACGGCTGGCCCGTCGAGGCGGGCCGGTACCGACTGATCGTCAGCCGGGCCTGCCCCTGGGCGAACCGGGCGATCATCGTGCGCCGCCTGCTCGGCCTGGAGGACGCGCTGTCGATGGGCGTGTGCGGCCCGACCCACGACGAACGCTCGTGGACGTTCGACCTCGACCCCGACGGCCGTGACCCGGTCCTGGGCATCGAACGGTTGCAGGAGGCGTTCTTAGCGCGCGTCCCGGACTACGACCGGGGGATCACGGTCCCCGCGATCGTCGACGTCCCCACCGGTCAGGTCGTCACCAACGACTTCCCGCAGATGACGATCGACCTGTCGCTGGAGTGGACGCGGTTCCACCGCGAGGGGGCCCCGCAGCTCTACCCCGAGCACCTGCGCGCCGAGATCGACGCCGTCAACCGCGACGTGTTCCGCGACGTCAACAACGGCGTCTACCGGGCGGGTTTCGCCGGGACGCAGGAGGCCTACGAGAAGGCGTACGACCGGTTGTTCGCCCGCCTCGACGCGTTGTCCGAGCGCCTGTCCACCCAGCGCTACCTCGTGGGGGACACCATCACCGAGGCCGACGTGCGGCTGTTCACGACGCTGGCCCGGTTCGACCCCGTCTACCACGGGCACTTCAAGTGCAACCGGCAGAAGCTGTCGGAGATGCCGGTGCTGTCGGCCTACTTCCGCGACCTGTACCAGACCCCGGGTTTCGGGGACACGATCGACGTGGAGCACATCAAGGCGCACTACTACGTCGTGCACCGCGACATCAACCCCACGGGCGTCGTCCCCGCCGGCCCAGACCTGTCCGGCTGGCTGGAACCGCACGGCCGCGAGGAGATGGGCGGGCGCCCGTTCGGGGACGGCACCCCGCCGCCCCCGCCGGTGCCCGCCGAGGTCGTCCCGGCCGGGCACGCCCCGCAGGCGGCCTGACGCCCCGGACGACCCGGTGGACGCGGGCCCTCAGGCGCTGCGGACCACCGGGGTGTCCGGGTGCAGGGCCCGCACGAGGTCGGCGACGGGCTGCGGCCGCTGGTACCAGTACCCCTGGGCCAGCGGGCAGCCCAGCGCCAGCAGCGCCTGTTCCTGCTCGCCGGTCTCCACGCCCTCGGCGATCACCACGAGGCCCAGGTCGGTCGACATCCGCAGCAGCCCCGCGAGCAGGGCGCGACGGCGGTCGCTGACGGTGAGCTGGGCGGTGAAGTGCGCGTCGAGCTTGAGGAAGTCGGCGGGCATCGTGTCGAGCTGGCTCAGCGCGGAGTAGCCCGTCCCGAAGTCGTCGATGGCGACCCGCACGCCCACGGCGCGCAGTTCCTCCAGGGTGTCGCGGGTCGCGTCCGAGGCGGACTCCACGGTGCTCTCGGTGACCTCCACGACCAGCCCGGACAGGGGCCAGCCCGTCTCGGTGGCGGTGGCCAGCAGGTCCTGCAGGAAGTCGGGGTCGACGAGGTGGCGCCCGGAGGCGTTGACGGTGAGGAACAGGTCCTGGCCGACGGCCCGCCGCAGCTCGACGGCGTCGGCGCAGGCCCGGCGGATCACCACCCGGTCCAGGTCGGCGATGAGGTCGTTGGCCTCGGCCAGCGGGATGAACACCGCGGGGGAGACCGGGCCGCGCACGGGGTGGGTCCAGCGGGCCAGGGCCTCCACCCCCACCAGGCGCGTGGCCCCCGGCCCGGCGCCGGGCACGACGACGGGTTGCAGGACGGCCTGCAGGGTCCCCTCGCGCAGCGCCGTGCGCAGGTCCTCCAGCAGGCCCTCGTCCACGCCCCCGGCCACCGCGACCCGGCCCCGGCCGGCGGCCTTGGCCTCGTACAGCGCGGAGTCGGCGCGGCGCATGAGGGTCGCGGGGTCCTCCCCGGCGCGCAGCTGGGCGACCCCGATGGACAACCCCGTCGGGGCGGCCTCGGCCCGCAGCGCCTGGGCGACGTCCTGCGCGCCGTCCAGGTCGGTGCCGGGCAGCACGACGGCGAACTCGTCGCCCCCGTGCCGGGCCAGGGCCGCGGCCGGGACGAGGGCGTGCAGGCGCGCGGACAGGCGCCCGGCGAGGTCGACGAGCAGTTCGTCGCCCGCCGCGTGCCCGCCGAGGTCGTTGACCTGCTTGAAGTGGTCGATGTCGATGAGCGCGACCGCCAGGGGGGCCCCGGCGCGGTGCGCGCCCTCCACGCGTTCCTCGACCCGTTCGTCCAGTCCCCGGCGGTTGAGCAGGTCGGTCAGGCCGTCGCGCGTCCCGTGCGCGGCGCGCTGGACGAGCCGGCCGATGACCGCGACGACGGCGACCTGCACGATCATGACCGCCCCGACCACCCCCGGGTCGATCTGCCGCCACAGCAGGCTTCCGGCGACGGCCGCGAGCAGCAGCGCGGTGTGGGCCAGCGCGGCGCGGCGGGCGAAGAAGTAGAGGTTGTCGATGGCGCAGAACACGAAGATGCCCGCGATCGCGAGCGCGGTGACGTCGTCGCGGCTGAGGACGACGGCGGTGGCCACCAGGAGTGCCCCCTGCACCACGACCGGGTGGTAGGCGCCGTGCGGCAGCGACCGCCCCCAGCGCAGGAGCGCCGCGCCGGCCGTCACCGCGATCGCCGCGAGCACCAGGACCGCGGTCGTGCGCGGGTCCGGGTGGGGCCAGGAGCCCGTCGTCGTCAGGGCCGCGGCCGTCCCGCCGGTCACGTAGAAGGCGCCGGTGGTGTACGCCATGAGCCCAGGTGTCGCCACCTCGGGAACCCCACGCGCTCGACCGGCCACGCCACAGCATCGGCGCGCCCCGGCCCGTCCTTGACCGGGTGGGCGCGGATCCTCAGGGGCCGGGGGCCTCGCGGTGCAGGGCGAACCACACGACCTTGCCCGTCCCCGTGCCGGTGACCCCGGTGCCGTCGACCGGGTGGGCCCCCCAGGCGTGCGCGGCGGCCTGGACCAGGTGCAGCCCGCGCCCGGACAGGGCGCCGGCGTCGGCCGGCAGCACCTCGGGCAACCGGTCGTTCTCGTCACCCACCTCCACCAGCAGCCGGTCCGGTGAGCTCGCCGCCTGCAACCGGATGTCGCTGCGCCCGTGGGTCACGGCGTTCGTGACGAGCTCGCTGACGAGCAGTTCGGCGGTGTCGACGGCGTCCTCGTCCCAGCCGTCGCCGCCGGCCAGCACCCGCACGACGCGGCGGGCGGCGGCCGAGGACCCCGGCGCGCAGGGCAGCACGACGACGCGGGAGCTGGCGACGGCCTCGACCGGTGGGAGGTCGGCGGGGCCGTCGGGTGCGGGCAGGGGGGTGTGCCCGACGCCGGCGAGCAGGATCGTCCGGTCGTCCTCGACGTCCGGGTCGCGGACCTGACCGAGGCGCTCGCACTGCTCCTGCACACCGGTGCGGCGGGGGTCCTGCAGGGTGTGCCCGAAGGCCAGCAGCGCCTGCTCGGGGTCGGACTCGCGGTCCTCCACGACGCCGTCGGTGACCAGGGCCAGCAGGCTCCCGCCGTCCAGCACGGTGCGGTGCTCGGTGCGGGCCTGCGAGGCGTCCACCCCCAGCAGCAGGTCGTCGCCGCCGTCCTCGCGCAGCACCTCCACGTGCCCGTCGGGGTGGCGCACCAGCGGGGGCGGGTGCCCGGCGTTGGCCCACCGCACGTCCAGGCCCCCGCCGGGCACGACGGTCGCGCTGACGAGCACGGCGGTGGCGAGCGCGTCGGGTTCGAGCGCGGCGACCGCGGCGTCGAGCCGGTCCAGCAGCCGCGCCGGGCCGTCGTCGCTGTCCCAGGCCAGGGCGCGCAGCATGGTGCGCAGCCGGGTCATCGCGGCCGCGGCGCGCGCGTCGTGCCCGGCGACGTCGCCGACGGCGAGCAGCAGGTCGCCGCGGGCCCGGGTGAAGACGTCGTACCAGTCGCCCCCGATGGAGGCCCCGGTCCGCACGGGCCGGTAGTCCACGGCGAGGTCCAGGCCCTCGACGGCGGGCAGCCGGGACAGCACCCCCCGCTGCAGCGCCCGGGCCAGCCCGACGACGTGGGCCGTGGCCCGGTCCTGGCGGTGGCGGGACACGACGCGGTGCAGGGACGGGGCGCAGTGCGCGGCGAACACCGCGAGCAGTTCCTCCTCCTCGTCCCCGAACGGGCCCGGCGCGACCCACGAGACGGCCAGCGACCCGTACGTCTCCTCGGCCACCCGCAGGGGCAGCAGGGCCCACCGGGCGCGTCCGGTGGCGTCGACGACGTCGGCCATCCGCGGGTGCACGGCGTGGGCGGCCTCGCGGTCGGGGACGAGGAACGTGCGCCCCTCGCGCGCGGCCCGGCAGGCCGGCAGCGGGCTGTCGTGGGGTTCATGGGCGAAGCGGGAGCGCAGCTCGCCGCTGAAGGAGGTGGCCAGCACCAGTTCCCAGCCGCCGTCCTCGGCGCGGGTGACCAGCCCGCAGCCGGCCGAGCCGAGGATGCGCAGGCCGTGGTCGGTCAGGGCGCGCAGGACGTCCTCGAGGGTGGCGGCCGCGCTCAGCCGGACGGCGAAGTCCGCCAGGTCCCGCCAGACCGACCGCTCACCGTCCATCCCGATCTCCCGGTCCCGTTCCTGCCGATCGTCCGTCCCGAGCACACCACACCCGGCCCGCGGGTGCTCGGTGGCCCTGGCCGGCGCGTCGTCTCAGCCGAGCCGGAGGCCGCGGAACGTCGCCCGGACCTCCTCGGTGAGCAGGTCCGGCTGCTCCAGGGCGGCGAAGTGCCCGCCGCGGTCGAGGTGGGCGTGGTGCAGGACGGTCGCGCAGCGGCGCTCGACCCAGCGGCGGGAGGCCTGCACGGCCTCGGCGGGGAACACGCTGGAACCCGCCGGTGTCGGACCGGGGCCGCCGGCGGCGGGTCGTTCCCGGCGGTCGGTCACGTCCTCGAAGAGCGTGAGGACCCATGCGGCGAGCGCGACGGGGGAGTCGGCCAGGGCGTACCCGACGGTCTGCGGGCGGGTGGCCTGGACGCGCGCGCAGCCGTCCTGCTCGGTGGCGTACAGCCGGGCCCGCCCCAGCACCCGCTGCTCGTCCTCGGTGGCGGCCTCGACCTCGGCCTCGGTGGGGAAGACCATCGGGAGGTTGAAGTGCACTGCGGCGCAACCGGAGTCGGGGGTGCGGCCGATGGCGTCGACGACGGCCGCACCCCAGTCCCCGCCCTGGGCGAACCAGCCGTCCCGGCAGCCCAGGCGGTGCACGAGGCTGATCCAGGCGTCGGCGATCCGCTGCACGCCCCACCCCGTCCCGCTCGGGGCGTCGGAGAAGCCGAAACCGGGCATCGAGGGGACGACGACGTGGACGGCGTCCTGCGCGCGGCCGCCGTGCGCGACGGGGTCGGTGAGCGGCCCGATCATCCGCCGGAACTCCAGCACGGACCCCGGCCAGCCGTGGCACAGCAGCAGCGGTCGCGCGCCGGGTTCGGGGGAGCGGACGTGCAGCAGGTGGATCCCCGTGCCGTCCAGGACGGTGCGGGAACTGCCGAGGGAGTTCAGGTCGCGTTCGCAGCGTCGCCGGTCGTACCCCTCCGCCCAGTACGCGCAGAGGTCCTGCAGCGCCCGCAGGCGCGGTCCCTGGCCGGGTGCGGTCTCCGGGCGGGGCCAGCGGGTCGCGGCCAGTCGTGCCCGCAGGTCCTCCAGCGCGGACTCCGGGACCTCGATCGGGTGGGGTGCGACCGCGGTGTCGGTGGTGGTGGTCGTGGCGGCAGCGCACCACAAGCGGAAGAAATCCTCAACTTGAGAAGAAGGCTTCCGCTTAGGTACGGTGCCGACGTGCCACCCACCGAGCGACCCCTGCGCCGCGACGCCGAACGCAACCGCCGCCGCCTCGTCGAGTGCGCCACGGACCTGATGTCCCGCAACGGTCTCGGCGTCTCCTACGAGGAGGTGGCCCGCGAGGCCGGCATGGGCATCGGCACCGTCTACCGCCGCTTCCCCGACCGGCAGGACCTGTTCGACGCCGTGTTCGGCGAGCACATCGACGCCGTCTGCGCGCTCGCCGACGACGCGGCCGCCGACGAGGACCCCTGGCGCGGGCTCGTCGGCTTCTTCGAGCGCCAGCTCCAGCTCGAGGAGGCCACCCCCGCCCTGGGGATGGCCATGCGCGGGGACGCGGGGTCCGCCGCCGTCGTGCGCCGCGCCCACGAGCACGTGACCCCCGTCGTGCGGGGGCTGCTCGCCCGCGCCGCCGACGCCGGGCAGGTGCCCGCCGGGCTCACCCCCGCCGACCTCGTCGCCGTCCACCGCATGGTCGGCAGCGTCCTGGACGCCTCCCGCGAGCACGCCCCCGACCTGTGGCGACGGGCGCTCGCCATCGCCCTGGCCGGTCTGCGCCACGCCGACCTGCCCGGTCCCGCCCCCACCGACGACGTGGTCGAGGTCCTCTTCGGCCACCCGCCCACCACCACCACCGGAGGAACCCCGTGACCCGTCCCGCCGAACTCCCCGCCGACCTGCTCGAGGTCCTGCGCGGCCGCGCGACCTGCTTCGTCACCACGCTCATGCCGGACGGTTCGCCGCAGGTCAGCCAGACGTGGGTGGACACCGACGGCGAGCACGTCGTCGTCAACACCGTCGAGACCCACCAGAAGGCGCGCAACATCGCCCGAGACCCGCGGGTGGCCGTCGGGATCGCCGACCCGGCGAACCCGATGCGGTCGTGGGCCGTGCGGGGCCGGGTGGTCTCGACGACCACCGACGGCGCGGACGAGCACCTCGACGGGTTGTCGCAGCGCTACCTCGGCCGGCCCTACCCGGGGTTCGGCGGCTCGTGCGGTTCGCGCGTCGTCGTCACGATCGCCGTCGAGCACCTGCACACGCCCTGACGCGCGAGGACGGCGCCACCCCGGGCGGGGCGGCGCCGTCCTGCCCGGTCGGTGCGTCAGAGGCGGACGACCATCTTGCCGGTGTTCGCCCCGCGCATCATCGACAGGAACGCCTCGACGGAGTTCTCGATCCCGTCCACGACGGTCTCGTCGAAGACGACCTTCCCCTCGGCGAACCAGCCGGTCATGCGCTCGCGGAACTCACCGGCGAGGTGGGCGTGGTCGCCGACGATGAACCCGCGCAGCGTGAGCTTCTTGGCGACGAGCTGGAACATGTTCTCCGGGCCGGCCGGGCGCTCGGTGCTGTTGTAGGCCGAGATCGCCCCGCACAGCGCGGCGCGACCGTGCGGGTTGAAGGTGTCGATCGCCGCGGCGAGGTGGTCGCCGCCGACGTTGTCGAAGAACACGTCGACGCCGTCGGGGACGACGGTCGGGAGCTGCTCGCGGATCGGGGCGTCCTTGTAGTTCACGGCCGCGTCGTAGCCGTACTTCGACGTCAGCAGCTCGACCTTCTCGGCCGACCCGGCCGAGCCGACGACGCGGCCCGCGCCGAGGAGGCGGGCGATCTGCCCGACCGCGGTGCCGACGGCACCGGCGGCGCCGGAGACGAAGACGGTGTCGCCCTCCTGCAGGTGGGCGACGTCGACGAGACCGGCGTAGGCGGTCAGGCCCGTCATGCCGAGGATGCCCAGGTGCACGGAGTTCGGGGCGCCGGGGACCTCGGGCACGGCGCGGAACTCCGCGGCCGGGCCCTGGGCGACGTCGCGCCAGCCGAGGTTGTGCACGACGAGGGTGCCCTCGGGCAGGTCCTCGCTGGTGGTGGCGACGACGCGGCCGACGGCCCCGCCGGTCATGGTCTCGCCCAGCGCGTACGGGGGGACGTAGCTCTTGGCGTCGTTCATGCGCCCGCGCATGTACGGGTCGACGGAGACGAACTCGTTCTGCACGCGCACCTCGCCCTCGCCCAGGTCGGGCAGCTCGACCTGCACGGTGCGGAAGTTCTCCGGGGTCGGCCAGCCGGTCGGGCGGGAGACGAGCTGGACCTGGGTGCTGGTGGGCACGGGACTTCCTCTCGGTCGTTGCATCGGTCGTTCCTCCTGCGGGTTCCCCGCCGGGGCCGACGACCTTTTGTGTGATGACCGTTCCACTATACTCACGGGCATGGGCCGGGCGCAGACCTTCGAGACCGCCACCGTCGTGCGGGCGGCACGCACCCTCTTCTGGGACCGCGGGTACGAGGACGTCTCCGTGCCCGACCTGGAGGAGGCCACCGGCGTCCGCCGCTCCAGCCTCTACCACGCCTTCGGCAGCAAGCGGGGCCTGTTCGACGCGGCCGTGGACAGCTACCTGGAGGACGTCGTTCGGCCCCGGCTGCGGCCCCTGCGCGGGCCCGACGTCGCCCCCGGGGCGCTGGAGGACTACCTGCGGGGGGTGCGCGGGGCGCTGGCCGACGACCGGCCGGCGGTGGTGCAGTCCGGGTGCCTCCTGCTGAACGCCGCGACCGCCCCGGTGGGCCGGGACGAGGCCGTCGCGCAGGTCGTGCACGAGTACCGCACCGAACTGCACGCGGCCCTGCTCCGGGGCGCGGTCGCGGCCGGGGTCGCAGCGCCGCAGCAGGTGGCGACGGTGTGCACCTCGGCCGTGGTCAGCGCGTTCGTCCTCGCCCGCATCGACCCCGCCGAGGCCGTGGCCACGCTGGACGCGGTGCTCGACGTCGTGGGGCTCGGGGGTGCGGCCTGACCCGGCGGCCGGGTCAGCGGTGCGCGCTCACAACCCCTGCCCGGCGGGTTTGTTCGCCCACGCCAGGTCGTAGTACCCGCGGTGCCGCAACGCCGAGGCGGCCGCGGGGTCGAGCAGGACGGTGGCGTGCGGGTGCAGTTGCAGCACCGACGCCGGGCACGAGGCCGACAGCGGACCCTCGACCGTGGCGGCCACGGCCTGCGCCTTCTGCTGCCCGCAGGCCAGCAGGACGAGGTGCCCGGCCCGGCCGATGGTCCCCAGCCCCTGCGTCAGGCAGAGCGACGGGACCTCCTGGACCCGGCCGCCGAAGAAGCGCGCGTTGTCGGTGCGCGTCTGCTGCGCCAGCGCCTTGGGTCGGGTCAGCGAGGTCAGCGACGAACCCGGCTCGTTGAACGCCACGTGCCCGTCGGTCCCGATGCCCAGCACCTGCAGGTCGACCCCGCCCGCGGCCCGGATGGCCTGCTCGTACTCCCGGCACGCCCGGTCCAGGTCCGCGGCGGTGCCGTCCGGCCCGCGGACCGCACCGGGCCCGAAGTCGACGTGGTCCTCCAGCTCCCGGCGGATCACCTCGCGGTAGCTCTCCGGGTGCCCGGCGGGCAGCCCCACGTACTCGTCGAGGGTGAACGCCCGGGCCCGGGCGAAGCTCACCTCCCCGCGGCGGTGCCGGGCGATGAGCTCGGCGTACAGGGCCAGCGGGGAGGACCCGGTGGCCAGGCCCAGGACGGCACCGGGTGCGCCCTGCAGCAACCGGCAGACGGCGTCGGCCGCCAGGGAGGCGACCTGCTCGGCGGAGGGGACGACGACGACTTCCACGGGTGCGACTTCCTGACTGGTCCGGGGTCTGGAGGGTTTCGCGGGGGTCCGGGCTCGGGGTGGGGTCACCCCTTGACGGCGCCCCCGAGCATCCCGGCGATGAACCGGCGCTGCAGGAACAGGTACACCACGACGATGGGCAGGGCCACGATGGTCGCCGCGGCGGCCAGCAGCGACTGCTCGGTGGCGTGCTGGCCCTGGAAGAAGGCCAGGCCCAGGGGCGCCGTCCGCAGCCCCTCCCCGGAGATCATGATGAGGGGCAGGAGGAACTCGTTCCAGGTCCACATCCCCACCAGCAGCCCCATCGTCATCATCGCGGGCCCGGCGCTGGGGACCAGCACCCGCCACAGCAGCGCCCGGTCGGTCGCCCCGTCGACCCGGCCGGCCTCCAGGACGCTGGTGGGGAAGCTCAGGAAGTAGTTGCGCATCCAGAACACGCCGAAGGCCAGCGACTGCGCGGTCTGGGGCAGCAGCAGCGCCCAGTACGTGTTCGTCAGCCCGACCCCGCGCAGGTCGTAGTAGAGGGGGATGACGAACGCCTCCACCGGCAGCATCAGCCCCAGCAGCATGACGTAGAACAGGACCGTGCGGCCGGGGAAGCGCATGGTGGCGAAGGCGTAGCCGGCCAGCACGGACAGGACGATGGTCAGGGCCACCACCCCGAGGGTCACGGCGACGCTGTTGAGCATGTAGTCGCCGAAGTGCCCCCGTTGCCACGCCTCGCCGAAGTTCCCCAGGGCCAGGGTCGAGGGCAGCCCGAAACCGCTGCGCGCCTCCGCCACCGGGGTCAGGGCCGTGAGCAGGACCCCCACCAGGGGCGTGAGGGCGAAGATCGCGAACACCCCCAGCAGGGTGTAGTTGACCCCTGCCTCGAACCGGCTGATGCGCATGTCAGGACTCCCGCGGCTGCAGCTTGGAGATGAGGACGGTGACCAGGACGATCACGACGGCCAGGGACAGGCCGATCGCGCAGGCCGAGCCCACCTGGTTCGTCTGGAACGCCCGTTCGTAGGCGAGGTAGGACGGCACCGTCGTGGAGTCCCCGGGGCCACCCCGGGTGGTGACGTAGACCAGGTCGAAGCTCTTCAGGGCCGCGACGACCGTCAGGGTCAGCGCCACGGTGATCTGCCCGCGCAACTGGGGCAGGGTGATGGAGAAGAACTCCCGCAGCAGACCGGCCCCGTCCAGGCGCGCGGCCTCGAACAGCTCCGGGTCGATCTGGCCCACCCCGGACAGGAACAGCACCAGGCACAGCCCCGTCCCGACCCAGGTGCCGACGAACCCGACCGCCGGCAGGGCGGTGGAGAAGTCCCCCAGCCAGGCCCGGGTCACCAGGTCCAGGCCGACCGCCCGCAGCAGCTGGTTCAGCAACCCGTCCGGGGCGTAGATCGCCAGCCACGAGGTCGCCACCACGACCGAGGCGATGACCTGGGGCAGGAACAGCACGACGCGGAAGAACCCCAGCCCGCGCAGACGCGGGGCCCGGGACATGACGGCGGTCAGGAACAGCGCGACGGTGACGGGCAGGACCGCGAAGAACAGGATGAGGACCAGGGCGTGCCCGAACGCGGCCCGCAGGTCCCGGTCGGTCACGATGTCGACGTAGTTCTGGGCCCCCACCCACGACCCGGCGGTCAGCCCGTTCCAGTCGTACAGGGAGTACCAGGCCCCCTGGGCCAGGGGCACGAGGATGAAGGCGGTCAGGACCACCAGCGCCGGGGCGAGGTAGAGGAACGCCTTCCACTGCCGCCGGGGCCGGGAGGGCACCGCCGCCGGCACCGGCCGGGCCCCGGTGCGTTCCGCGGCCCGGCTCGGGGTGGGGGCCGGCGACATCAGCGGGTCTCGAGGAAGTCGGCGTAGTCCTCCTGCAACGACTCGGTGAACTGCTCCGGGGTGAACTGGCCACCGGTGAGCTGCTGCACCCCCGCCGTCAGCGTGTCGTAGAAGGTCGGCGTCGCGTAGTCGAGGTAGGGGACCAGACCGCCCCCGGTGCTGACCTCGCGCCACTGGCCGACGATGTCACCGGCCAGGGTGCCCTCGGGGGCGGTGTACCCCTCGGGCAGGACGACGGGCAGGTTCCCCGTGTCGACGAGCACCTGGCTGGCGGCGGCGTTGGTGATGAACTCGATGTAGGCGGCCGCGGCGTTGGCGTTGGCCGTCTTGGAGGTGATCGCCCACGCCAGCCCGACCCCGCCGAGGGTCTCGGGCTTGTCGTCGACCCCGGACAGCGCGACGAAACCCACCCGGTCGCCCATGGCCTGCTGCAGGATCGCCTGCTGCCAGGTGCCCTGGAACAGGAACGCGCCCTGGCCCTGGGAGAAGTTCGTCACCGCCTGGGCCTTGCTGACCCCGTTGTGCCCCTCGGGCAGGTACCGCTGGGCCGCCCACTGCGACAGCTTCGTCGCGGCCTCCAGCGGCGCCGGGTCGGTCCAGGCCCCGCCCTTGCCGCTGACCAGGTCGCCGGCCTTCTCCTCACCGGCGATGGCCGACAGGGTCGCGCCGAACAGGTGGATGCCGGGGCTCTTGTCCGCGTCGCCGTACTGCATCGGCTGCAGACCCGCCGCCTGCAGCACCGGCAGCGCCGCCTCGAAGTCCTGGAAGGTCACGGGGGCCGACAGCCCGGCCTGGGACAACTGCTGCTTGTCGTAGTAGAGGCCGACGATCTCCCCGGTCTGGGAGACGCCGTAGAGGTTCCCCTCGCGCCAGGTCTTGCCGTCGGCGCTGAACGTGTTCAGGCTCAGCAGGTCCTCGGGGTAGCGCTCGGTCCAGCCGTAGGCCTCGGCCCAGTCGTCGACGGGCAGCAGCAGACCGGCCTCCACGAACGCGCCCATGTCCGGGTACCCCTGGTTGGCCTGCACCACGTCGGGGGCGTCGTCGCCGGACAGCGCCAGCTTCAGGGTCGTCTTGAGGTCGGCGAAGGACCGCGAGACCCGGTTGATCGTGATGTTCGGGTAGGCCGCCATGAACTGCGCGTTGAGCTCGGTCTGCGCGTCGTTGATGCCGGTGTCGGTGTTCTGGTCCCACACCGTGAGGGTGACCTCGCCCAGCGAGGCGGCGTCGGTCGACACCGGCTCGGAGTTCGTCGGGGCGGGGGCGGACCCGCCGGAACCGCCCGGCGCGCACGCGGCGGCGACCAGGGCGGTGGAGCCGAGGGCCAGGGCGAGGACGCCGCGGCGGGGGAGTGCCAGTTCTCCGTTGACGGTCACGAGGTCTCCTGAGGTCGAGGTGGGCTGCGGTCCGCGGTGCGCGGCTCGCGCGGGCAGGACGGGGTGCGGGGTCAGGTCGGCTGGAGGGTCGCGGTCCCCTGCAGCCAGTCGCGGACGGTGGACCAGTCGCCCTCGGGCGCGGTCTCGGCGAGGAACTCCAGGAGCTCCCCGGGCCGGGGGGCGCTGAGGGAACCGCCCAGGGAGCGCACCGAGGAGGTGGCGGCCAGGCCGGCGAACGCCACCCGGGTCCGCAGGTCCCAGCCCAGGACGGTCCCGGTCATCAACCCCGCCGTGAAGACGTCGCCGGCCCCGGTGGGGTCCACGGCGCGGACGGGGACGGCCGGGACGCGCACCAGGGACGCGGCCCCCTCGGCGCCGGCGTCGAGGGCGGTCACCCCGTCGCGGCCCTGGGTGATGACCACCGTGCGGACGTGCCGGGTCAGGACCCGGGCGGCCTCCTCCACCGAACCGGTCCGGGTGTAGTTCAGCGCCTCCAGGTCGTTCAGCACGAAGACGTCGACCTCCTCGGCGTGACGCAGGACCTGCGGGGACCAGGTGCCGGTCCCGTCCCAGCCCACACCGCCGAAGACCGTGGTCCCCGCGGCGCGCAACCGCCCGACCCAGCCCGGGAGCGGGCGGGCGATGCCGACGTGGGCGGCGCGGGCACTGGGCAGGGCGCCCGGCCACTGCTGCGGGACGCCCGTCCCGTCCTCCTCGTAGGTGATGAACCCGCGGTCGTGCTCGTTGGTCACCGCGACGGTGACCGGGGTCTGCCGTCCCGGGGCGCGCTGCAACCAGCGCAGGTCCAGGCCCGGCTCGCGGTCCAGGACGGTGCGCACGTGCTCACCGAGGACGTCGTCGCCCAGGACCGCCGAGATCCCCGTCCGCATCCCCAGCCGCGCGGTGGCCACGGCCCGGTTGGCGGTGCCGCCGGGGACCAGCGCGAAACCGTCGGCGAAGACCTCCTCGCCGGGCCCGGGCAGCGGGGTCCCCGACATGACCAGGTCGCAGAACACGGTCCCCCCGAACACGACGTCGGTCTCGACGCCGGTTTCGGCGCCGGTCGGGGCGGCGGGCCCGGTGGGGGCGGGGACGCTGGGTGGCACGGGCGCTCCTGGTCGGTCGGCGGGGGTCGCGGTGGGTTTCGCGCCCCGATCGGCGGCGGCGCTCACGATCCGCCGAGTATGAGCATTTCGCGCAGAGCCGCGCAAGAGCTGTCGAGAATTCACCGGATCTTTCTCGGCTCGCTGCGCACTTCTGCGCGAACCTGGTCAATCACGCGCACCTGTCGTACGGTGGGCGGGTGATCTCCGCTGAGCGGCGCCGGCGCATCCTCCAGGCGATCCACCACGAGGGTGCGACGAGCGTGCGGGACCTCGCCGAGCGCATGGCGGTCAGCCAGTCCACGATCCGGCGCGACCTGCAGGTGCTGAACAAGGACGGGGAACTCCTGCGCACCCACGGGGGGGCCATGGCGCCGGACAGGCAGACCACGGCCGACCTCGCCCGCATGGCGGGTCCCGGGGCGCCGGACGCGACGGTCGAGCTCCCGTTCGACCTCGTCTCCCCGGTGGACCGGCCCCTGAAGGAACGCGTCGCCGCCGCCGCGGCCACCCTCGTCCACGACGGGGACGTGGTCATCCTGGACATCGGGACGACCACTGTGCTCGTGGCCGAGGCGCTGCGCGGCCGCGACATCACGGTCATCACCTCCAACCTGGCCGTCTTCGACGTCCTGCGCGACGACGACGCCGTCCGGTTGGTGTTGCTCGGCGGCGTCGTGCGCCGCAACTACCAGTCGCTGGTCGGCTCGGCGACCAGTCAGATGCTCAGCGACCTCAACGCGGACCTCGTCTTGCTCAGCTGCACGGGGGTCCGGAACAACGGCCGCGTCGTGGACAACATGGCGGTCGAGGAACCGATCAAGCGCGCCATGATCGAGGCCGCCGAGAAGGTCGTCCTGCTGGCCACCGAGACGAAGTTCCCCGGCACGGGGTCCCAGCGCCTGTGTTCCGTCGACGACGTCGACGTGCTCGTCACGACCGAGGGTGCCGACCCGGTCCCACTCCAACGCTGCCGCGACGCCGGCGGGAAGGTGATCATCACGTGAAACTCTGCATCCTCGGCGGTGGCGGTTTCCGCACCCCCTACGTCTACCAGGCCCTGCTGCGCGACCAGGGGAACCCCCGGGTCGAGGAGGTCGCCCTCTACGACACCGACCGGGACCGCCTCGACGGCATGGTGATGGTGCTGACCCAGCTGGCGGCGCAGTTCCCCGACGCGCCCCGGCTGGTGCCCACCACCTCCCTCGAACAGGCCCTGGCCGGCAGCGACTTCATCTTCGCCGCCGTCCGGGTCGGCGGCCTGAGCGCGCGCTGCTGCGACGAGCGGGTCGCCCTCGACCTGGACGTCCTCGGCCAGGAGACGACCGGCCCCGGTGGGCTGGCCTACGCCCTGCGCACGGTGCCGTTCATGGTGGACATCGCTCACAAGGTGCGCGAACTCGCCCCGAACGCCTGGTTCCTGAACTTCACCAACCCCGCCGGCATCATCACCGAGGCCATGCAGAGCGTCCTGGGCGACCGGGTCCTGGGCATCTGCGACACCCCCTCCGGCCTGGGCCGGCGCGTCGCCGGGGTCCTCGGGCTCGACCACACCCGCGTGCAGATGGACTACGTCGGCCTGAACCACCTGGGGTGGATGCGCCGGGTCCTGCACGACGGCGTCGACGTCTTGCCGCGCCTGCTGGCCGACGACGAGAAGCTGTCGGTGCTGGAGGAGGGGATCGTCTTCGGCCCCGAGTGGTTGCGCACCATGGGGCTCATCCCGAACGAGTACCTGTACTACTACTACTTCAACCGCGACGCCGTGCGGGGCATCCTCGACTCCGGCAAGACCCGGGGGGAGTTCCTCGTCGCCACCCAGGACGACTTCTACCGCCAGGTCCGCGCCCAGGGCGAGCGGGCGGCGGAGTTCTGGCGCGAGACCGTGACCGCGCGCAGCGCCAGCTACATGGCCGAGGCCAAGGGCGGGGAGCAGGGCAAACCCGCCCACGTCGACCAGGTCGAGACCGACCCCTCGCACCAGGGGTACGCCGGGGTAGCCCTCGGCGTGATGGCGGCCATCACCCGCAACGAGCGGTCCACGATGATCCTCAACGTCAGGAACCGCGGGACCATCGCCGCCCTGCCCGACGACGCGGTCGTCGAGGTCCCGACGACGGTGGACGCCAACGGCGTCCACCCGCTCACCACCACCGCCCCGAACCTGCACCAGCTCGGCCTGATGCAGCAGGTCAAGGCCGTCGAGCGGCACACCATCGCCGCGGCCCTGACCGGGGACCGGCGCGAGGCGCTGCAGGCGTTCAGCCTGCACCCGCTCGTCGACTCGGTGACCGTGGGCCGCAAACTCCTCGACGGGTACGTCGAGGCGATCCCGGAGGTCGCGGCGGTGCTGAAGGCGCACTGAGCCTCCCCGCCGACGGGTGCGGACCGGGTCGGAGGTGGGTCGTGCGGGGCAGGTCCTCCGCAGTTCCGGTGGCGTGCGGCCGGCGCCACTCCCTGGCCGCGCTGGCCGACGGGACGGTGGCGGCCACGGGTGGGGGCAGCGCCGGTGAGTGCGCCGTCCACGGCTGGCGCGACGTCGTGGCCGTCGCCGCCGGTGGCGTGCACGCCGCCCGGAACACCGGCCGCTCGCACTCCCTGGGGCTGCGCTCGGACGGGACGGTGCTCGCCACCGGCTGGAACGACGACGGGCAGTGCGGGGTCACCGGCTGGCGCGACGTCGTGGGGGTGGCCGCGGGCTGGCGCCGCTCGCTCGGGCTGCGCCAGGACGGGCGCGTCCACGCCGTCGGGCGCACCGCCGAGGGGGCCTGCGACGTGGCGGGCTGGCGGGAGGTGGTCGCGGTCTCGGCCGGGGACTGGCACACCGTCGGTGCCCGCGCCGACGGCACGGCGCTCGCGGCCGGGGTGAACCGGTCCGGTGCGTGCTCGGTCCAGGAGTGGCGCGCCCTGGTGGACGTCGCGGCGGGGTACCTGCACACGGTGGGGCTGCGGTCGGACGGGACGCTGCTCGCCGTCGGGTGGGGCGGTTCCGGCGCCTGCGAGGTGCAGGGGTGGCGGGACGTGGTCGCCGTGGCGGCGGGCAGCCGGCACACCGTCGCGGTGACCGCCGACGGTCGTGTCCTCGCCACCGGTGCGGACGACCACGGCCAGTGCGGTGTGCGGGACTGGCGCGACGTCGTGGCCGTCGCCGCCGGCGCCGCCCACACGGTGGGGGTGCGCGCGGACGGGACGGTCGTGTCGGCCGGGGACGACGCGGCCGGGCAGCGGGACGTCTCCGGGTGGCGCTGCCCGCCCCGGTGACGGAACCGGGTGGGAGCCTCACGCACCGTCGACAGAACCTCCCCCCGGGACCCGTTGTCCCGCGGCGGGCACCGGACGACGATCGGTGGGTGATCGGTCCCGTCGTCCTCGCCCTGCGCCTGTGCCTGGTCCTCCTCGGCGTGGGGGCGCTGGCCGGTCAGGTCCTCTACGTCCCCCTCGCCGCGACCGAGGCGGCGCGGGCGTCCCCGGACCTGGCCCACCTGGCGGTGCCGTACGCGGTCGCCGCGGTCGTGGTCCTGGCGTGCGTGCAGGCCGCGCTGGTCGGGGTGTGGAAGCTGCTGGCCGTGCTCGGGGGCCGCAGGGACTGCGGGCCCCTCGACCCCGGCGCGAGGCGCTGGGTGGGCGTCGTCGCCGTCTCGGCGGCGGTGGCGACCGCCGTCACGGTGGCGACCGTGACGCACCTGGTGAGCTGGGTCGGGGTCGGCGGCCCGTTCGCCCTGGTCGTCCAGGCCGCCTCGCTGGTCGGGGGCACCGGGGTCGTGCTGCTGCTGGTCGTCGTGCTGCTGCTGGTCGTCGTGCGCCACCGGCTGGCCGCACCGGCGGCCCGGTCGCGCGAGGTGGCCGGGGTCGGCTGACGGCGGGGGTTCACACCCGGGTGGCCCGCTCCCGCAGGACCCGCGCGCCCGGGCCGCTCAGCTCGTCGCAGAACGCCCCGCGCCCGGCCATCGCCATGACCAGCGCCAGGGTCGTCCCGCTGACCTCCGGCCCCTCACCGGCGGTGAAGGGACCGTCGCTCGCCCGCAGGGACAGTCCCGCCGCCGCGGTGCGGCTGTCGACGGCGACGTCGCGGGCGGCGTAGAGGCGGGCCACCGCGGTGACCACGGGGACCGGCGGCGCGGCGGTCAGGCCGAGGGGGCGCCGGACGTCCTGGGCGTGCACGACGACCTCACCCAGCCACGCCGCGACCGGTCCCAGCGGGGCGGTGGTGCTGGGGACCAGGGTGCGGAACCGGGCAAGGGTCCCGGCGGGGCCGGCGCCGCGCTGCTCGGCCAGCCTGCGGTCGTTGTGGACGTCGGGACGGAAGCGGGCCCGCGCCACGCTGGTGATCCAGCGCACCCTCCCGGTGGCGGCCGCGGCGCTGAGGTGGGCCACGACGTCCTCGACGGACCACCGGGCGCACAGGGACGCCGTGGCCCACTGCCGGTCGGTCAGGGCCGCGAGGTCGTCGGCGAGGGCGGCGCGTTCGGCGTGGGTGGCCGCCCACAGGGCGGCCGCGGTGGGGTGGGTGTCGAGCACGGGGGCCTCCGGTCCGGGGGGCGTCGTCACGGGGTGGACCCGCCGACGGGGCAGGACTCACCGGTCCGGCGGTTCTCGTGCCGGGCACCGGTGCCGGACCGGCCTCGCCCCGGTCGCCGTGGTGGCCGGGGACGAGGACGGACCCCGTCGCCGGAGCGGGAGGGGCCGTCAGGTGAGGGCGGAGACCTGGACCGCGGCGGTGAGCGTCATGGCGATCACGACCAGCACGTCGGGGACCGTCCGCGGTTTCTCGCCCCGACGCCGGCGGCGGAGCGCGCCGACCACGACGTGGGCGATGAGCAGGACCGCCCCGACGAGGACGATCACGTGGCTCGTGGTGCCGAACACCCGTCGACACTACCCGGCGGGCCGGGGCCGCCACCCGATCCACGTCCCCGGGGGCGGCGGGGCGTCGCTGCGCACTCTCGGGTGGGTTCCGGCGGGTGGGTTCCGGCGGGTGGGTTCCAGCGGGTGGGTTCCGGCGGGTGAGGTCGCGGGGTCGAGAACTCGCCGGTGCCGTCAGGGGAGCCGTCGTCGATCTGGTTCGGCTGCGTCGTCGGCTCGACGCACCCCGACGTGAGCTCCTGCGCGTCACACCGCTGTGACCGTCATGATGACACCAGGTCGATGGCCTTCAGGGCGAAATCCTCGATGAGCGCCCGCGCCTTGGTCAGGTCCCGACGCACCTCCTCCGGCGTGACCTCAGGGTTCTCGGTCGAGGCGTACTCGACCTGGTGGCGGCGGACCCGCATGCGGTTGAACGGCTTGAACAAGTGTCCCAACGGCGGCTCGAACTGTGCGAGAGCGGCTTCGTGGAGAACCACGTGGCCGCCGGTGCTGGTAGCGCGCAGCCCCTGGGCCTCGTAGACCGCGGCCATGGCCTTGCGCGTTGCGTCGTAGGCCAACACGTAAGCACCCTGCGGATCGGTGTCGCAGACCTGGGCTGCGGAACGCAGGTGCCGACGGGCCTGCTCGATGAGCAGCAGAGCGGCCGGCCTGGAGGGGGTCACCCGTTGCAGTTCGCGCTGGGCGACGAGTTCGTCGATGCGGTCGCGGCCCTTGTCCCAGGACATGAACTCACTCCTCCTGGCCGGCTCCGTGCGGGGAGGCGACCGCGTGATGGGTGGTGGGTGCGTCGAGGTCGAGAGGCACCAGGGGGTTGGCCAGGACGTGGCGCAGGAACGGGTCACCGTCATCCGGGCCGGCACCTGCCTGATCCACGCGCGCCCCAGGAGTGGTCCCAGCGCGGGGTCGGGCCCGCTCCCACGACTGCGTCGTGACGGTGCGGACGTTCACCTCCCGCAGCAGCCGGACCCGGGCCCGCTCCCCAGCGTCGAACACCTCATCCTGGTCTGGGTCGCCGACGACGAGGACGTCGATGTCGGCAGGTTCAGGGCCTTCCACGCCCTGGTGGCGCGCGGCCCAGGAACCGTAGACGTAGGCCCGTGCCACTCCGGCCAGCCCGGACAGCTCCGACTCCAGGACGGGAACAGGGCCGTAGGTGAGGCTCATCAGCCGGTGCAGTGGCTCGAAGGTCCGCGCCGCCCGGTTGCACCGCAACTGACGAGTCCGCCCGACGCGTTCCTCCAGGACCAGCCCGGCCGCGACCATCCGGTCCGCTTCCCGGGTCAGGGTGGGGAGGGAGACCCCGGCCTGCTCGGCGAGAGCGTTGAGGGTCCAGCGGTGCTCGGGCATCAAGTAGAGGCGGGCGAGGATCTCCCCGACCGCGTCCGAGCGCAGGATCGGCAGCAACGCCGGTGCTGACACTTTCATAAAACTGAGCGTATCTCCTGTTTGATGAAAGTGTCAGTAGGTGCCGGTGTGACCGCTCCCGCCGCGCCCGTCGACCACCTCGAACCGCGGTCCCAGCTCGGCACGCAGCCGGACGAGGAGTTCCGACCCCGTCCTGACCCACTCGCCCAGCTCCGCCGGGGTGCCGCGGACGGGGTTGGGCGGGTCCTGCAGCTCGTCGTGGCGACGCGCCCAGGCCCGCACGTCGGCCGTGAGCTGCGCGGACAGCGGCAGCCGGTCGAGCCGGACCATGCCCGGCCCGCGTCCGGCGACGTGCCGCCACAGCGGGTCGGCGCCGAAGTCCGCCCTGAACACCAGGGTCACCGGAGTCTGCGGGTTCGAGGCCACCCCGGCACCGTAACCCTCGGGAAGCCCTCGAGGAGCCACCGGGACACCCGTCACCGCCGACGTCGAACCTATCGACTGTCGACATGCCATGCTGGGCTGACCACCGGCAACCGCGTGGTGGTGCGCACCTCACCGGGAGGCCACGTGTCGTCGTCCACCCCGTCGCCCACCCCGTCGTCCGCGCCGGGCCGGGCCTACGTCCGTCCTCCCACCCTGCGCCTGCTCGGCTGGGTCGTCCACGCCGTCTGCCTCTACCTCCTCGTGTCCGGTCTCGCGTACTCCATCGGTGCGGCGACCCAGGCGCCGGCGACGGTGCGGGTACCGGTTGCGGTCACCGCGACCACCCCGGGGGCCGAGGCCGGTGGTTTCGCTCTCACCGACCGCAGCCGCCGCCTGGACGACGTGGTGCCCGCCGGCGCGGGGGAGGGGATCTGGGTCACCGCCCGCGACGACGCCGCGACCTTCACGGTGTCCTCGTGGGGTTCGACCCGGCTGGAGCAGTTCCTCTCCCGCGGCGACCGGCTCGTCCTGGGGCTGGCCGCGGTCGCCGTCTCCGTCCTGCTGCAACCGGTCCTGACCTCCCTGGCCGGGCCGAGACCCTTCGCGCGGCGGAACTCCCGCCGGTTCGCGGCGATGGCGGTCACGGTCCTGGTCGCCGCGGTGCTGCACCCGCTGCTGCCCCGCCTCGCGAGCCGGCTGGTGCTCGACCGCCTGGGGAACCCGCCCGCCCTGGCGGTCCCGGACCTGCAGTTCCCCCTGCTGCCCGTCGCGGCCGTCGTGGTGGCGCTGCTGCTGCTGGCCGAGGCGTTCCGGCACGCGGAACGCCTGGAGCACGAGGTGGACGGGTTGGTGTGAGGAACCGCAGGACGGGCGCGGCAGAGGGGGCCGATCAGGTGGGCGAGGACCCGCACCGCGTGGTCTGCCACCTGGACGAGCTGCTGCGCGAGCGCGGGATGACCCTGGTCGAACTGGCCGAACGCGCGGGGGTCACGGTCGTGAACCTGTCGGTGCTGAAGAACGACCGGGCCCGGGCGGTGCGTTTCAGCACCCTGACCGCGGTGTGCGACGCCCTGCAGTGCCAGCCCGGTGACGTGCTGAGCCTGCGGCCGCGGAACTGACCGCAGAACCCTCCCGCACCCCGGGTCCGTCCGCACCCGACGACGAGGAGGCAGACTCAGACCACGACCCGCCCCCGCTTGACCCGGTACATCGCGTGGTCGGCGTGCCGCAGGAGTTCCTCGAACGTCGCCCCGTCCCTGCCGGACACGGCGATCCCGGTGCTGACGCCCAGGGAGAGCTGCACGCCGTGCAGGTCGACCGGGTCGGCGACGCGGGCGGCGAGGGCGGCCACCGTGGCGGCGGCGACGTCGGGGGCCTCGTCGGGGTGCAGACCGGGCAGGGCGACGATGAACTCGTCCCCGCCCAGGCGCGCGAGGACCGCGTCGGCCGGGGTGGCCTGGCGCAACCGCCGGGCCACCTCCACGAGCAGGTCGTCGCCGGCGGCGTGGCCGAGTTCGTCGTTGACGACCTTGAACTCGTCGAGGTCGCAGAACAGCAGCGCCGTCCGCGTGTCCCGGCTGCGCAGCGCCGCCTCGACCAGGGGTTCGGTGCGGCGCCGGTTCGCCAACCCCGTCAGCGGGTCGGTGTAGGCGAACTCCTCGATGCGCCGCAGGTGCCGGCGGGAACGTTCGCGTTCGAGGTCCAGCTCCTGCTCGGCCCGGACGCGGGCGGTGACGTCGTTCTGGATGCCGATGTACTGCACGACGCGGCCGGTCGCGTCCACGACGGGGGCGAGGTAGACCTCGTTCCACCACGGTTCGCGCCCGGGGCCGCGGTAGTTCAGCAGCACCCCGCGCCACTCCTGACCGGCCTGCAGCGAGGCGCGGATCCCGTTCACCGTCACCTGGTCGGTCTCCGGGCCCTGCAGCACCCGGCAGTTGCGGCCCAGGACGTCCTCGGCGCGCAGGCCCGACAGGTTCTCGAACGCGGAGTTCACGTAGACCAGCGGGTGGTCCGGGCGCAGCATGTCGGCGATGGAGATGCCGCTGTTCGTCGCCCCCAGGGCACGTTGCAGCAACGCCTCCGCCGACCCCGCCGCGACGGCCCCGGCCGGCCGCGGGACCGGGCGCGGCCGGACGGTCCCGCGACCCGTGGTGCCCGCGTCGGTGCTCGCGTCGGTCCCCGCGGTCGCGGGGGAGACGTCGTGGTCGGGGGTGCGCGGGGCCACCCGGGACAGCAGCGACTGGGCGGCCGCCGCCACGGTGGCCCGCTCGTACGTCAGGGCGTACTCGAACGTGCGTTCTCGCTCGGGTCCGTTGTCCCCGAGGTCGCGGGCCAGCAGCGCCGCGGCGAAGTGCGGGGCCAGCACGACGAGGTCCCACTCGCCGCGGACGGGGTCGCGGGGGTCCAGCGCGGCGCCCCGGACCCCGGGCAGCGGGGTCTCGGACAGGTCCTCCCCGAGCGCGCACACGAAACCGACGCGGTCGGCCAGGTCGCGGTAGCGGCTGCGGGTGGCCGGGGTGAAGTGCCGGGCCTCCTGGAACGTCGAGGCGACGACGCACGTGTCGCCCAGGCGCATGGCCTCGCGTTCGAGCTGCTTGCTCAGCTCGATGAGCAGCGCCTTGGGCGCCCGGCGCAACCGCGTCCCGACGGGCAGCAGGCTGAACGGCGAGGTGGGGTCGGCGGTGGCGACCGCGGCGGGGGCGGGCAGCGCGAGCTCGGCCACGACCGCGGCCGGCGGCGGGGGTGCCGAGGGGCGGCCGAACAGCCAGCCCTGCCCCAGTTGCGCCCCCAGGGCGCGCGCGGCCAGCAGGTGCCCCTCGTCCTCGATGCCCTCGGCCAGGACCAGGGCCCCGCTCTCCTGGGCGTAGGCGTTGACCGCGTTCATGATCTGCGCGACGGCGGGACCGGGCCGGTCCTGCACCAGCCGCAGGTCCAGCTTGACCACGTCCGGGCGCAGCAGCGGCATGAACGCCAGCGACATGGCGTCGGCGCCCACGTCGTCCAGGGCGATGGCCCAGCCCAGTTCGCGCACGCGGGTGACGGTCCGCAGCAGTTCGGCCGGGCGGGCGGCCAGGGCGCGCTCGGTCATCTCCACGACGACGCGCAACCCGGTGGGGGCGCCGTCGGCCAGGGCCATGAGCTCGGTCAGGGGGGCCGCGTCGAGGATCTCCGGTTCGACGTTGACGAACAGCGTCAGCGGCGCCACGACGTCGTGCTCCAGCGCCCCGCGCAGGGCCGCGGCCCGGCAGGCGTGGTCGAGCTCGGACAGGACGGACTCCGCGCGCGCGGCGGCGAACAACTGGTCCGGGCGCTGCAACGGGCCCACCGGGCCGCGCGCGAGCGCCTCGTAGGCGACGACCGCCCCGGAGTCGAGGTCGACGATCGGCTGGAAGACGCTGTGGACGGCCCTCTCGCGCAGGACGTCGTGGATCGTGGGTCCGTTCGTCACCTGGTGTCCTTCGGCTCCCGGCACCGGGAGCAGGAACGCCCGTCCCCCGTTCGGCCCACAGGCTCCACCCGCCCGGCGGTTCCGTCTAGACCCCCGCCCGGCCCGCCCGGCTAGGGTCGAGGCGCCACCCGCCCGCGGCGGTGCGGCCCCGGGTCACGGGAGCGGTCGTCGGAGGAGGGGTCGCGTGAGCGTCGTGCTGGCCGTCGACGTCGGCGGGACCGGTCTGAAGGGGGCGGTGGTCGACGTCCACGGCCGCGCGCTGGTCCGGCGCGAGCGCCCGACCGCCCTCGACGGGCGGGGCGCGCTGGACAACCTGCTGGCCCTGCTGGCCGAGCTGGCCGAGCTGGCCGGCCCGCACCGGCCCGTGGCCGTCGGCGTCGGCACCCCCGGGACGGTGGACGAGGCGAGCGGCACCGTCGTGCACGCCTCCAACCTCGGCTGGCGCGACCTGGGGCTGCGCGCGCTGCTGGAGGAGGCGACCGGTCTGCCCGTCGCGGTCGGGCACGACGCCCGCGCGGCGGGACGGGCCGAGCAGCTCGCCTCGGGGGCGCGCGACAGCTTCGTCTTCGTGCCCATCGGGACGGGGATCTCCGCCGCCCTCGTCGTGCGGGGCACGGCGGTCAGCGGGGTCTCGGGGGCCGCGGGGGAGTTCGGGCACGTCGTCGTCCACCCCGACGGGGAACCCTGCCCGTGCGGTCAGCGCGGGTGCGTGGAGGCGTACGCGGCCGCCGGGGCGGTGCTGCGCCGCTACCGCGCCCGGGGCGGGCGGGCCGGCTCGACGGCCGAGGTCGTGGCCCGCGTGGGGCGCGACGCGGACGCCGACGCGGACGCCGACGCGGTGTGGGCGGACGCGGTGGGCGCCCTGGCGCTGGGGCTGCAGGGGGTGACGATGCTCCTGGACCCGGCCGAGATCGTCCTGGGCGGCGGGGTCTCCCGTGCGGGCGCGGTGCTGCTGGACCCGTTGGCGGCGGACCTGCGGTCGCTGCTGGCGTGGCGGTCCCCGCCGCCGTTGCGGACGGCCCGCTGGGGTGCGCAGGCCGGGCGCGTCGGGGCGGCGCTGCTGGGGTTCGAGCGGGTCGGGACGACGCCGCGGTTCGAGCTGCCGCACGTGCCGGGCACGGCGGGGGCCGGGACCGGCTGAGCCCCGGTGCGCACGGGCCGGGCCCGGGCGGGGCGTCTGGCAGGCTCGGGGCGTGCGCCTGCTCGTGATCACCGACGGAACCCCGCCCGAGCACCGCGGCGGGGTGGCCAGCTCCGTGCTCGTCGAGGTCGGGGAACTGGCCCGGCGCGGGCACGAGGTCACCCTCCTGACCCGGCGCCACGACGCCGGTGCCCCGCTCGTGGAGGACCGCGGTTCCTACCGGCTGCTGCGCCACCCCGCCCCGGCGCGCGGCAGCCGGGCCTACTACGCCCACCCGGCCGCGACCCTGACGCGGGTTCCGGGCTGGTTGCGCTCCCTCGTGGCCCGCGAACGCTTCGACGCGCTGTACGTGCACTCCGCGTTCCACGCCGCGGCGGCCGTGCGGGCCGGGCTGGGCGGGCGCACGGTGTTCCGGTTCCACGCCCCCGCCTCCCTGGAGGTCGGGCTGGACGCCGCGGGCGGGAAGTACCCGGTGGTCCGGGCCGCCGGCGGCCTGGCGGGGCGGGTCGTGGCCGACCTGACCCGGCGGGCCGAACTCGTCGCCGTGAACGGGACGGCCCGGACGCTGACGACGAGCTGGTACGTGCGCCGGTTGCTGCAGCAGGTCCACCCCACCGCCTCCGCGCGCGTGGACGTCGTCCCCCTGGCCGTCGACCTGGACCGGTTCTCCCCGGGGCCGGGCGAGCGGGAACGGCTGGGGCTGCGCGGTGACCCGCTCGTGCTGACCGTGCGCCGGCTCGTGCGGCGGATGGGGCTGGAGAACCTGCTCGACGCCTTCGGCGCCGTCGTGGACCGCCACCCCGGGGCGCGGCTCGTCGTCGGCGGCACGGGGTACCTCGCCGGGGAGCTGCGCGAGCGCGCCGACCGGCTCGGGCTGCCGGTGGACTTCCCCGGGTTCGTCGCCGAGGAGGACCTGCCCGCGCTGTACCGCTCGGCGGACCTGTTCGTGCTGCCGACGCTGCAGATGGAGGGTTTCGGCATGGTCACCGTGGAGGCGTTCGCCAGCGGGCTGCCCGTCGTGGCCACGCCGGTGGGTGCCAACCCCGAGGTCGCGGGGTCCCTGGACGCCCGCACCGTCGCCGCCTCCACGGCCCCGGCCGACCTCGCCGCGGCCGTCCTGCGCGGGCTGGACCTGCGTCCCGCGCTCGCCGCCCGCGCGCGCGGGCACGTGCAGGAGCGGTTCTCCCCGGCCGCGGTCGTGGACCGGGTGGAGGCCGCGCTGGCCGAGGTCGCCGCTCAGCAGGCGGGGGCGCCGGCCGCCAGGTCCTGAACCGTGCGCAGGTGCTCGGCGTCGGCCGGGGTCGTCCCCGCCGAGGCCGGGTCCGGCACCGCGACACCGGTCCGGACGAGTTCCTCGTTGACGTCCAGGCCGTCGTCGGTGCGGAACCAGCCCGCGCCGGCCACGTCCACGCGCTGACCGGTGGGCAGGTGGGTGAACAGGTCCCGCACGAACGCCTCGCGGCAGCCCGGCGCGGCGACGACCCCGGCGAGCGGGGTGGGCCCGGTGGTCCCGTCCGGGCCCGCCACGACCGGGACCGGTCCGGCCGACCACGCCACGACCGTCGCCGAGGCCGCCACCCGGGTGCTCGTCGCGGTCGGCGCGGGCGACGGCGTCCCGCTCGCGGTGCCCGTGCCGCGCACGCCCTCCTGCAGCGCCCGCTGCACGACGACGGGGTTCGGGGGCGTCCGCTGCTGCTCCCAGGTGGCCAGCGCCCCGACCGCGACGAGGGCCGCGAGCCCGGCCACCACGAGGCGTCGCCGGGAACCGCGGGAGGCGACGTGGGCGATGCCGGGGGAGATCAGCTCGCGGTGCGCGTCGTGCTCGACGTCGCGTTCGGGGGCCCACGGCGTCTCCCAGCGGGCCAGTTCCCCGCCGCCGGACAGCTCGACGCGCACGGCGGCCCCGCGCGCGGAGTAGCGCAGGTCCAGGGCCACGACCCGCCAGGGCGGGCCGGGTTCGCGGTGGACGGCGACGACCACGGCGCGCCCGCCGGTGTGCTGGGGGTTGGCGTTCCCGCGGACCTTGACGAAGTCCCCGGGGCGCAGCGTCTCGAGGTCCGGTACCCGCACGCGGTCCCATCGGCGGCCCGGACGGGTTCCTGAGGCCCGCGCACCGGCGCTCCCGGGCACCTGCCGCGGCAGGTGCCCGGGCGGTCTCAGCGCAGCTCGAACTCCGCCGAGGTGCTCGTCCGCAGCGAACCACCGACGTCGAGGCGGTGGGTCCCGGGGGTCGTGACCCACGTCCCGGTGCGCACGTCGAAGTGCTCCAGCAGGTGCAGGTCGGCGACGTCGGCCGCGCTGAGCTGGATCTCGACGGTGCGTTCCTCGCCGGCGTCCAGCCCCACGCGCTGCCAGCCCACGAGACGCCGGAACGGTTCACCCGCGGCGTCGGGCAGCGACAGGTAGGCCTGGGCGACCTCGGTGCCGTCCACCTCACCGGTGTTGCGCAGCGCGAACCGCAGCGTCATCCCGTCCCGCGCCCCGCCGGCGGCGGGGACCACCTCGAGGTCGCCGTACTCGAAACTCGTGTAGGACAGGCCGTGCCCGAACGGGAACAGCGGTTCGATCCCCTGCGCCTCGTACCAGCGGTGGCCGACCTGCAGGCCCTCGGAGTAGTCGACCTGCCGGATCTCGGTGGAACCCTCGCGGCGTTCGGTGCTGCCGTCGGCGAAGACCCCGGGGTACTGCTCGGGGGTGTTCGTCGGGGTGTCGGCCAGGGACTTCGGGAACGTCATCGGCAGTTTGCCGGAGGGGTTCGCGTCGCCGAACAGCAGCGAGGCGATCGCGGGGCCCTGCTGCTCCCCGGCGTACCAGGTCTCCAGCACGGCACGCACGTCGGGGAGCCACGGCATCTCGACGGCGGTACCCGTCTGGAGGACGACGACGGTGTTCGGGTTCGCCCGCGCCACCGCCTCGACCAGCGCGTCCCCGTCGGCGTCCAGCCGCAGGTCGGGGACGTCGGCGAACTCCCCGGCGCGCTGGTAGCCGAACACGACGGTGACGTCGGCCGCGGCGGCGGCCGCGGCCGCCTCGGCCGTGTCGGAGCCGTCGGTGAACGTGACGGAGGCCCCCGCCCGGCGGGCCCGGTCGCGCAGAGCGGTGTCGGCGGCGACGAGGTTCTCGCACGCCATGGTGGAGTTCCCGCCGAACCGGGCGGGCAGCGGCATGCCGCAGGCGTCGGCCGCGCTGAGCCCGCCGGTGTCGCGGGCCGAGGCGGTGGCGCCGATGACGGCGATCCTCTGCCCCCGCTCGGGTCGCAGGGGCAGGATGCCGTCGTTGGCGAGCAGGACGCTGCCCTGCTCGGCGGTGCGGCGGGCGATGTCCGTGTGCGCCCGGGGCGAGACGTCCGCCCGGGGCCGTGCCGGGAGCGGGTTGTCGAACAACCCGCCACGGATGTAGGCCGTGACCACCCGGGTGGCGGCCTCGTCGACGCGGGCCTGGGTGATCTGGCCCCGGGTCAGCGCCTCGTCGAGCAGGTAGGGGGTGAACCACACGGGGCGGTTCAGCTCCTGGTCGAGACCGTTCATCAGGGAGGCGGCCGTGGAGTGGACCGAACCGAAGTCGGACATCACGTACCCGCGCATCCCGAACTCGTCCTTCAGGACGGTGGTCAGGCGTTCGTCCTCGCAGGCGTGGACGCCGTTGACCTGGTTGAACGAGCACATGACGCTCTCGGGGTCACCGCGGCGCACCGCGATCTCGAAGGGCAGGTCGTAGATCTGGCGCAGCGTCCGCTCGTCGACGTTGGAGGAACTCTCCTCGCGGTCGAGCTCCTGCTCGTTGGCGACGTAGTGCTTGAGGTCGGCCAGGACGCGGCCCTCGGCCTCGATGCCGCGCACACCGGCCGCCCCGAGGACGCCGGACAGCACGGGGTCCTCGCCCAGGTACTCGGGGGTGCGCCCGGCCAGCGGTGTGCGGCCCCCGGACAGGCCCGGGGCCAGGATGACGTTCCGGCCCTTGCCGAACGCCTCGTCGGCCTGCGCGACGTGCTTGTCGTAGACGAGCCGTTCGTCCCAGGTGGCGGCCGAGGCGATGGCGGCGGGGAACGCCGTGACGCCGGTGACGTTGCGGACCCCTTCGGGCCCGTCGGTGTAGACGACGGTGGGGGTGCAGGGCAGTTGCGCCGGGTAGCGCACACCCTGGAAGTCGGTCTGCTGCGGGCTGTTCGCGGGTTGCTCCACGAGCCAGCGGTACTTCTGGTGCTGACTGCTGACGGCCAGCAGCGCCGCGGCCCGCTGCTCGGGGCTGCGGGTCCGGTCCATCCACGGGACGTCGCGGCAGGCGGCGGCGGTGGGGGTGCCCGGGGCCGCGGCCGCGGGGCCGGCGGTGACCAGGGGGGCGAGCAGGGCCAGCGTCGTGGCCGCCGTCGTCGCGATCCTCCGGCTCCGGCTCCGGCTCCGGCTCCGGCTCCGGCTCTGGCTGTGGGCGTGGTGGGGGGTGGGGCGGGGCATGACGTCCTCTCCGTCGAGAACTTTTGATGGAGCGCTTCATTGCACGCTGGACTGTAGTTTGTGCGGTTTCTGTGGGTCAACGCCTGGAACGGGTGAGTTCCGCGCCGCACCGGGGCCCGAGCGTGAATAGGATCCGCCGGTGGCATCGATGAGGACGGCGCGCGGCCGGGACGGTTCACCGAGCATGGTGGAGGTGGCCGCCTCGGCGGGGGTTTCGGTGGGCACCGTCTCCAACGCCCTGAACCACCCCCACCGGGTGCGGCCGGCGACGCTGGCCAAGGTCCACGCCGCGATCGAGCAGCTCGGGTTCTCCCGGGCGGAGAACCGCCCGGCGCGCACGAACCCGAGCATGGTGCAGGTCGCCACCGTGGCGGGGGTCTCGGTGGGCACCGTCTCCAACGCCCTCAACCACCCCGAGCAGGTCCGCCCGGCCACGCTGGCCCGGGTCCGGGCCGCCATCGAGCAGCTGGGTTTCACGCCCAACGCCAACGCCCGGTCCCTGGCCGGGGGGGAGAGCCGGACCATCGGGCTCGTGGTCGTCGACCTGGGCAACACGTTGTTCGTGGACATCGCCCGCGGGGCCCAGCGCGAGGCCGCCGCCCGCCGCGAGAGCCTGCTGGTCACCAACAGCGACCGCGACGACGCCCAGCAGGACGCGCACCTGGACCTGTTCGAGAGCGCCCGGGTGCGGGGGGTGGTGCTGGCGCCGCTGAGCGACCCGTTCGCGGGGATCCAGCGGGTCCGCCGGCACGGGACGCCGCTGGTCGTCGTCAACTACGACGACGGCCGTCAGGACTGCTGCACGGTCCTGGTGGACAACGAGCGCGTCGGGTACCTGGCCGCCCGGCACATGATCGACCTGGGGCGGCGCCGGCTGGCGTGGGTCAGCGAGCTGAACGACCTGCAGCCGGTGCGCGAGCGGCAGGCCGGGGTCCGCCGGGCCGTGCGCGAGGCGGGCCGGGGGGTGGACCTGGTCGAGCTGGACACCGAGGGCGTGGGGGAGAACCACGGCGACCACGTGGTCGAGGAGGTCCTGGCCCTGCCCGCGCGGCGGCGCCCGGACGCCCTGGTCGCAGTCACCGACATCCTCGGCGTCTCCGTCGTCGAGGCCCTGCAGGGGGCCGGCCTGTCGGTGCCCGAGGACATCGCCGTCATGGGCTGCGACCACGACGCGCGCGCCTGGGGCGGGGCGGTCCCGCTGACGACGGTGCGCCTGGAGGGCGAGGAGATGGGGGCGGCGGCCGTCCGGCTGCTCGCCGCGGAGGTCGAGGAGGGGATCGACCACGTCCACCGCCGGGTGGTCGTGCAGCCCTCGCTGCTGGTGCGCGAGAGCAGCGCCGGGCGCGCCCCGCGCTGATCCCGTCGACCCCGCCCGCGCGGGGGTTGACGTCCCGGGCGACAGCTCGTACGTTTCCACCAACGCGTAAATGAAGCGTCTCACTCAATAGCCCGACCCACCCGTGACCGTCTCGACGAGGAGACCCCCGTGGCCCACCGCACCGGCCGTACGCCCCGCACCCTCCGTGTCCTGGCCGCCCTCAGCCTGACCCCCCTCGTGCTGACCGCCTGCAGCGCGGGCAGCCTCGGGTCCTCCGACGGTGGTGACGGCGACGCCACCACCATCTCGTACCTGGTCGACAACGCCCCCCAGACGGTCTCCACCGCCGAGGCCCTCGCCGAGGCGTTCAACGGCTCCCAGTCCGACGTCCGCGTCGAGGTGCAGACCCGTCCGCAGGGCGGCGAGGGCGACAACCTCGTCAAGACGCGCCTGCAGACCGGCAGCATGGCCGACCTCTTCGCCTACAACAGCGGCTCGCTGTTCCAGCAGCTCGCCCCCGCCACGACCCTCACCCCGCTGACCGGGGAGGACTTCCTCGACGACGTCGACGACAGCTTCGACCCCCAGGTCAGCGTCGGCGACGACGTGTACGGGGTGCCGATGGGCACCGCGTTCGGCGGCGGCGTCCTCTACAACCGCGCCGTGTACGACCAGCTCGGGCTGCAGGTGCCGAAGACGTGGGCGGAGTTCACCGCCAACAACGAGCAGATCAAGGCCGCCGGCATCGCCCCCGTCATCCAGACCTACGGCGAGACGTGGACGTCCCAGCTGCTCGTCCTCGGCGACTTCCACAACGTCGCCGCGGCCAACCCCTCCTTCGCCGAGGACTACACCGCGGGCGAGGCCAAGTACGCCACCGACCCGGCCGCGATCAAGGGTTTCGAGCACACCCAGCAGGTCCACGACCTGGGCTTCCAGAACGCCGACTACGCCTCGGCCAAGGTCGAGGACGGCATCCGCACCCTCGCCGCCGGCGAGGGCGCCCACTACCCCCTGCTGTCGACGAACGTCGCCACCATCCTCAGCGTCGCCCCCGAGAAGATCGACGACATCGGCTTCTTCGCCCTGCCCGGGGACGACCCGGCCACCAACGGCCTCACCGCCTGGTTCCCCGGCGGGGTCTACGTGCCGAAGTCGACGACCGGGGAGAAGCTCGACGCGGCCAAGCAGTTCCTCGCCTACCTGACCACCGCGGACGCCTGCGACATCCAGTCCGAGGAGTCCATCCCCACCGGCCCCTACCTCGTCGACGGCTGCGACCTGCCCGACGACGTCCCGCAGATCACCAAGGACGTCAACGCCTACTTCGAGGCCGGCGCGCAGTCCCCGGCGCTGGAGTACCTGTCCCCGATCAAGGGCCCGGCGCTGGAGCAGATCCTCGTCGAGGTCGGCTCGGGCATCCGCTCCGCGCAGGACGGCGCCGCCCTGTACGACCAGGACGTGGAGAAGCAGGCCCGCCAGCTCGGCCTCGACGGCTGGTGACCCGAGCCCGACCCCGTCCAGGAAGGTGAACACCGTGGCCGCCACGACGTCCGCACCCCCCACCCGGGCCTCGACCCCGCCCGCCCGCCGTCGCGGCCGCAGCCCCTACCCGGGCTGGTTCTACCTGCCGGCCGCGATCGTCTACGGGGTGCTGTTCCTCGTCCCGACGCTGCTGGCGCTGTACTTCAGCATGACGCGCTGGACGATCTTCACCTCGGAGTTCACCGGCTTCGAGAACTTCGTCCAGTTCTTCTCCGAACCCGCGCTGACCAAGGGGTTCGTCAACACGTTCGTCTACGCCGCGATCACCTCCGGCGCCAAGGTCGTCCTCGGCCTGGCGCTGGGGATGCTGCTGACCAGCCAGATCGTCGGGCGCGGGTTCCTGCGGGCCGTGGTGTTCTTCCCCGTGCTGGTCTCCAGCGTCGGGGTCGGCATCACGTTCCAGGTGCTGATGAACCCCTCCAAGGGGGCCATCAATGCCGCCCTGGGCGTCGTCGGCATCGACGGGCCCGGCTGGCTGACCGACCCCTCGCTGGCGCTGTTCTCCGTCGCCATGGTCGACGTCTGGAAGGGCGTGGGGCTGGCGACGCTGATCTACATGGCCGGCATCGTCTCCATCCCCAAGGAGTACTACGAGGCGGCCAAGGTGGACGGCGCGGGGCCGTGGACGCTGTTCCGCAACGTCGTGTTCCCGCTGTCGTGGCCGGCGACGTCCACCGTCGTCACGCTGTCCCTCATCGGTGGCCTGCGGTCCTTCGACCTCATCTGGGCCATGACCGGGGGCGGCCCGGGGTTCACCTCCGACGTCATCGCCAGCGTGATCTACAAGCAGTACCAGGCCGGGTTCTACGGCCTGTCCACCGCCGGCAACGTCATCCTGTTCATCGCCGTCATCGCGATCGTCTTCCCCCTGACCCGGTTGCTGGCCCGCAAGGAGGTTGACCTGTGAGCGCCACCGTCTCCTCCCGCCCCGACGCGGGGGCGGCCCCGGTGCGCCGCGGGGGTGGTCGCGTCGGCGGTCCCCGCGCCGCCCTGTACCGCTACGGCGTCGGCGGCCTGGCGATCGCCGTCAGCCTCGTCGTGTTCGTCGTCCCCTTCGCGTTCATCGTGCTCGTCGCGGCGATGGACGCCCGGCAGGCCGGGGAGTTCCGCTTCGCCTGGCCGCGCGAGCCGCAGGTGTGGCAGAACCTCGTCGAGGTCGTCCAGACCCGCGACTACCTGCTGGTCATCGCGTTCATCAACTCCATCGTCCTGACCGTGGCCAGCGTGACGATCATGGTCGTCTTCGGCGCGATGGTCGCCTTCGTCCTGCAGCGCCGGAAGTCCCGCGTGACCGGGCTGGTGAACTTCCTCGTCCTGGCCGGGCTCGTCATGCCGCCCGCGGTCGTCCCCACCATCTGGGTCCTGCAGCGCATGGGGTTGTTCGGCACCATGCCCGGGCTGATCCTCGTCGAGGTCGCCTTCGGGTTGTCCTTCACGGTCCTGCTGTTCCGGGCGTTCATCTCCACCATCCCCCGCGAGCTCGACGAGGCGGCGGTCCTGGACGGCGCCGGGCCGCTGCGGCTGTTCTTCCGCATCGTGCTGCCGCTGCTGCGCCCCGTCCTGGTGACGGTGGTGCTCGTGCAGTCGGTGACGGTGTTCAACGACTTCCAGACCCCGCTGTACTTCCTGCCCGGCGACGCCGGGGCCACCGTCCAGCTGACGCTGTTCAACTTCCAGAGCCAGAACGTGTCCTCCTACAACCTGCTGTTCATGGACATCCTGCTCATCACCATCCCCCCGCTGCTGCTGTACCTGTTCTTCAACCGCCAGATCGTCGCCGGCATGACCTCCGGCGCGGTCAAGGGTTGACCCGGACCCCGTGAACGGACTCCCCGTGCCCCACCGCCCCGACGTCACCCTCACCGACCTGCGCGCCGAGCACGGCCGGCCCGCGCTCGGCCTGGGGACCGCCCGCCCCCGCCTGTCCTGGACCGCCCGGCCCACCGGCGCGACCGTCCCCGCGTGGCGGCAGACCGACCACGAGGTGCGCGTCAGCACCGTCCCCGCCGTCCCCGGCACCGTGCCGCGCACCTGGACCAGCGGGCGCACCGGTTCCGGCGACAACGTCCTGGTGCCCTGGCCGGCCCCCGACCTCGCCTCCCGCGAACGGGTCCGCGTGCAGGTCCGCGCCTGGAGCGAGGACCACGCCGAACCCACCGCCTGGAGCGCCCCGTTGGAGGTCGAGACCGGGCTGCTGCACCCCGGGGACTGGACCGCCGTCCCCGTCGGCCCGGACTGGGACGCCGAACCCGGCACCGACCACCGTCCCGCGCTGCTGCGCCGGGAGTTCCACCTGCCCGCCCCCGTGGTCCGCGCGCGCCTGCACGTCACCGCCCACGGCGTCCACGAGGTCGAGGTCAACGGCGCCCGCGTCGGCGACGAGGTCCTGGCCCCGGGCTGGACCAGCTACCACCACCGGCTGCGCCACCGCACCCACGACGTCACCGCGCACCTGCGCGAGGGGGCGAACGCCCTCGGGGCGTGGCTGGCCGACGGCTGGTACCGGGGCCGCTACGGCACCCACGGCGGCAACCACGACCTCTACGGCACCCGCACCGCCCTCCTGGCCCAGCTGGAGGTCGACCTGGCCGACGGCCGGCGCGTGGTCGTCACCACGCACCCCGGTGAGGGGGCCGACGGGGGCACCTGGCGCGCCGCGCACGGCCCGATCACCGCCGCCAGCCTCTACGACGGCGAGGACTTCGACGCCCGGCTCGCGGTCCCGGGGTTCTCCCGCGCCGGGTTCGACGACTCCGCCTGGGCCGGGGTCCGCGCGTACGAGCGCGACCCGGCGACCCTGGTGGCCGCGCAGGGACCGCCGGTGCGCTGCACCCGGGAACTGCCGCCGGTCACGGTGCTCACCACCCCCTCGGGGGCGACGGTCCTGGACTTCGGGCAGAACCTCGCCGGGCGGGTGCGCATCCGCGTGCGCGGCAGCGCCGGGGACCGCGTCCGGCTGCGCCACGCCGAGGTCCTGCAGGACGGGGAGCTGTGCACCCGCCCCTTGCAGCGCGCCCGCGCGACCGACACCTACGTCCTGTCCGGGGACCCGGCCGGGGAGGAGTGGGAACCGCGCTTCACCACGCACGGGTTCCGCTACGTCGAGGTCACCGGCTGGCCCGGGCGGCTGGGCGAGGGGGACGTCGTCGCGCGCGTCGTGCACTCGGACCTGGAGCGCACCGGCTGGTTCACCTGCTCCGACGAGCGGCTGAACCGCCTGCACGAGAACGTCGTGTGGTCCATGCGCTCGAACTTCGCCGACGTGCCCACCGACTGCCCCCAGCGCGACGAGCGGCTGGGCTGGACCGGGGACGTGCAGGTGTTCGGCCCCACCGCCTCGTTCCTGTACGACGTGGGGGGTTTCCTGGCGAGCTGGCTGGACGACGTGGCCTGCGAGCAGCTGCCCGACGGCACCGTCCCCTGGTACGTGCCGATGATCCCCGCGGAGTTCTGGGACCCCCCGCAGCCCGGCGCGGTGTGGGGCGACGTCGCGGTGCTGCTGCCCGCGGTGCTGCACGAGCGGTACGGCGACACCGGCGTCCTGCGTCGCCAGTACGCGTCCGCCCGCGCCTGGGTCGACCTCGTCGAACGCCTCGCCGGGCCGACCCGGTTGTGGGACACCGGCGTGCAGCTCGGGGACTGGCTCGACCCCGCGGCCCCGCCGGAGGAGCCGGCCGCGGCCCGCACCGACCGCTACCTCGTGGCGACGGCCTACTTCGCGCACTCCGCGCGCACCCTGGCCCGGATCGCGCAGGTGCTGGGGGAGGAGGCCGACGCGGCCCGCTACGGCCGACTGGCGGACGAGGTGCGCGAGGCGTTCGTCCGCGCGCACGTCCACCCCGACGGCCGGATGTCCAGCGACGCCCAGACCGCCTACGCCCTGGCCCTCGCGTTCGACCTGCTCGACGGCCCGCAGCGCGAGGCCGCCGGGCGCCGGCTGGCCGACCTCGTCGCCGAGGACGGCAACCGCGTCGCCACCGGTTTCGCCGGGGTGAACCTCGTCGCCGACGCCCTCACCGGCACCGGCCACGACGCCACCGCCCACGCGCTGCTCACCGAGACCGGCTGCCCCTCGTGGCTGTACCAGGTGGCGATGGGGGCCACGACGACGTGGGAGCGGTGGGACTCGCTGCTGCCCGACGGCACCGTGAACCCCGGGCACATGACGAGCTTCAACCACTACGCGCTCGGGTCGATCGCGGACTGGATGCACCGCACCGTGGCCGGGCTCGCCCCGGCCGCGCCCGGGTACCGGCGGCTGCTGGTGCGGCCCCGCCCCGGTGCGGACCTCACCGCCGCCTCGGCCCGCCACGAGACCCCCCACGGCCCGGCCGCGGTCGCCTGGCACCGGCGCGGGGGTGAACTCCTCGTCGACGTCGACGTCCCGCTGGGGGTCACCGCCACCGTCGACCTGCCCGGTCGTCCCGTCGTCGAGGTCGGCGCCGGGCACCACCGCTTCGCGGTCCCGGACGTGCCCGCCACCCCGGCTGCCGCCGCCGCGCTGCAGCCGGCCTGAGACCCATCCCCGGAGGAACCGTGCCCACCTGGCAGGCCACCATGATCGCCGCGGACGGCGACGCCGACCGCGACGGCGCCCCGCTGCTGCGGCGGCGCTTCACCCTCGACGACGGGCACGGCGAGGTCACCGGCGCCGTCCTGCACGTCACCGCCCAGGGCGTCGTGGAGACGTTCCTCGACGGGCGGGCCGTCTCCGAGGACGTCCTCAGCCCGGGGTGGAGCAGTTTCGAGTGGCGCCTGCGCTACCGCACCCACGACGTCACGGCCGCGCTGGCCGGCGGTCCCGAGCACGTCCTGGGCCTGGCCCTGGGCAACGGGTGGTTCCGCGGCCGGCTCGGCTGGACCGGGGGGCGCGCGTTCTACGGCGCCGACCTCGGCGGGTTCGCGCAGCTGGAGGTGACGTTCGCCGACGGGCACGTCCAGACCGTCGTCACCGACGAGGCGTGGCAGTCGCACGCCTCCGCGGTCACCGCCAACGACCTCTACGACGGGCAGGACGTCGACGCCCGCCGTCTGGACCCGCGGTGGGCGGACCGGGACGGCGCCGCCGAGGGCTGGGGCGGGGTGCGGGCGCTGGAGTTCGACACCGCGCTGCTCACCGAGCACGTCGGGCCCCCCGTGCGCCGCCAGGAGGTGCTGCCCGCCCAGCGGGTGTGGACGTCCCCGTCGGGCCGGACGCTGGTGGACTTCGGGCAGAACCTCGTCGGGTGGCTGCGGTTCACCGTGCAGGGCGAGGCGGGGCGGGTCATCACCCTGCGCCACGCCGAGGTGCTGGAGGCCGGGGAACTGGGGGTGCGCCCGCTGCGCACCGCGGCGGCCACCGACACGTTCACCCTCTCCGGCGGTCTCGACACGTTCGAACCCACGTTCACCTTCCACGGGTTCCGCTACGCCGAGGTCGACGGCTGGCCCGGGGAACTGCGCGCGCAGGACCTGCACGCCGTCGTCGTGCACTCCGAGCTGGACCGCACCGGTGAGTTCGAGTGCTCCGACGACATGCTGAACCAGTTGCACCGCAACGTGGTGTGGGGGACGAAGGGGAACTTCCTCGACGTCCCCACCGACTGCCCCCAGCGCGACGAACGGCTCGGCTGGACCGGCGACCTCGCCGTGTTCGGCCCCACCGCGGCGTACCTGTACGACGTGGAGGACTTCCTGCGCGACTGGATGCGGGACCTGGCCGCCGAGCAGGCCGCCCGCGACGGCCTCGTCGCCTTCGTCGTCCCCGACGTCCTGAAGTACGTCCCCCCGATCGGGGCGTTCCCCGACCCCGACAGCACCGCCGTCTGGTCCGACGTCGCGGTGTGGCTGCCGTGGGCGCTGTGGGAGGCCTACGGCCGGCGCGAACTGCTCGCCGAGCACTACCCGGCGATGACCGCCCACGTCGAACGGGTCCTGACCCTGCTGTCCCCGCAGGGGTTGTGGGACACCGTGTTCCAGTTCGGCGACTGGCTCGACCCCGACGCCCCGCCGGACCGTCCCGCCGACGCCAAGGCCGACAAGGGCGTCGTCGCCACCGCCTGCCTGTTCCGCTCGCTGCGCACCGTCGCCGACGCCGCCCGCGTCCTGGGGGAGGCGGCCGACGCGGAACGCTTCGAGGCCGACGCCGCCCGCGTCCGCACCGCGTTCCTGGAGCACTACGTCGACGAGCAGGGCCTCGTGCGCTCCGACTGCGCCACCGTCTACGCCCTCGCCATCGAGTTCGGGCTCCTGACCGGGGACCGGCGGGAGTGGGCCGGGCGGCGGCTGGCCCGGATCGTGGAGGAGGCCGGGTACCGCGTCTCCACCGGTTTCGCCGGGACCCCCTACGTCACCGGGGCGCTGTCGGGCACCGGCCACCTCGACGCGGCCTACCGGCTGCTGACCGAGCGGGAGTGCCCCTCGTGGCTGTACCCGGTGACGATGGGCGCCACGACGGTCTGGGAACGCTGGGACTCGATGCTGCCCGACGGGTCCATCAACCCGGGGCAGATGACGAGCTTCAACCACTACGCCCTGGGCGCGGTCGCGGACTGGATGCACCGGGTCGTGGCCGGGGTGTCCCCGCTGGAACCGGGCTACCGCCGCGCCCTGGTCGCCCCGCAGCCCGGCGGTGGCCTCACCTGGGCGCGCGGGTCCCTGCGGACCCCGCACGGACGGCTGGCGGTGCGCTGGGAGCAGGAGGCAGCGGGCCTGGTGGTCGACGTGGAGGTCCCGGCGGGGACCACCGCGGTGCTGCGCCTGCCCGGGGAGGACGACCGGGAACTGACCGCCGGGTCCCACCGGGTCAGCACGACCTGAGCCCGCCGGGCCGGGACCGCAGCACGGGCACGAGCGCCCGTCCAGCCGGGCCCGGCCCCGGCCCGGCCGACCGGGTGGTCCTGGCCGGGAACGCTCCAGCGGGCGCGGGCGGTGGCCGATGTCCCGGTGACGGGCGCCGAGGGGGCGGCCGTGCCGATCCAGGGAGCCGCCCGATGTCCCACCCCGCCGACACCACCGCCGGCCGTCCGAGCGGGGCGCAGACCGTGGCCCCGGTCCAGGCCTCCGCCCTCCTGCACGCCGCCTCGATCCTCGGGGAGGCCAGCTACACCCCCGAGCAGGAGCTCAAGGGGACGCTGCACGCCGCCGCGCGCACCGAGGCCCAGCCCACCGCCCAGCCCACCGCGCAGCCCGTCGCCCAGCCCGTCGCCCCGCCCGCCGTCCAGCCGGTCGTGGCCGCCCCGCCCGCCCGCGCGGCCGCAGCCCCGGCCGAGCCCGTCGCGGCCCCGCAGCCCGCCGAGCGCAAGGGCTTCCTCGCCCGCCTCCTCGACAAGCTCCTCGGCCGCGGCTGAGGCCGGCGCCGGGCCCCCCCCCCCGGGGCCGGGGGGGGGCCGGGGGGCCCCCCGCGGGGCCGGGGGGACGGGTGGGGCCGGCACGTGCAGGGGGGCGCGGAACCGCGCCCACGGGCCCGCGCTCGCCCCGGGGT
>NZ_JBGFTU010000016.1:0-108808 GCF_041276425.1 Kineococcus halophytocola
GGCCAGCATCGGGCACCGCGCCCGGCGCGGTGCCCGATGCTGGCCCGGGGCCCCGGCCTCCGGCGCCGTCCCTCCCGCGCGCCGCCCCCGCGCGGAAGGACCCCGCCCTGAGCACCGAACCGCCGGACCGCCCCGTGGTGCGACGGGGCCCGGTCCTGGCCGCCCTGCTGGCCGCGACGTTCATGGCGACGGTCGACTCCTCGATCGTCAACGTCGCGCTGCCGACGCTCGCCCGCGACCTCGACGCCTCCCCCTCGGACACCGTCTGGGTCACGACGGCCTTCCTGCTCGCCGCGGCCTGCTGCATCCCCGCCTCGGCCGCGCTGGGCGACCGCGTCGGGCGGCGGCGGCTGTTCCTGCTCGGCGTCCCGCTGTTCGCCCTCGCCTCGCTGGCGTGCGCGGCGGCCCCGACGCTGGAGCTGCTCGTCACGGCCCGCGTCGTGCAGGGCGTGGCCTCCGCGCTGGTGCTGGCCGTCCCCATCCCGGTGTACCGGCGCGTGGTGCCCCCCGAGCGCCTGGGCAGCGTGCTGGGCCTGAACGCCATGACCGTGGCCCTGGGGACCTCGGCGGGACCGGCGCTGGGCGGGGCCCTGCTCACCGTGGCGTCCTGGCCCTGGCTGTTCCTCGTCAACCTCCCCGTGGGCGCCGCGGCCACCGTCCTGGGGTGGCGGTTCCTGCCGAGCGTGCCGGCCCGCGGGGCGCGGTTCGACCTGCGCGGGTCGGTCCTGGTGGCCGCGGCCATCGCCGCGTTCCTGCTGGGGGTGCGGGGCCTGGGTGCGGTCCGGACGCTGCCGGTCTCGCTCGCGCTGCTGCTCGTGGCGGTCGCGCTCGCCGTGCTGTTCGTGCGCGCCGAGCGGCGGAGCGCCGAACCCGTCATCCCCCCGGGGCTGTTCACCGGCCCGTTCACGCTGGCCGTGCTCACCGCGACGTGCTCGTTCTTCGGGCAGGCGACGGCCTTCGTCGCCCTGCCCTTCCTGTTCCAGGAGGCCTTCGGGGACAGCGCGTTGCGCTCGGCGCTGCTGTTCACCCCGTGGCCGGCGGTCATCGTCGTGGTGGCACCGCTGGCGGGGCGGGCGGCCGACCGCGTCTCCCCCACCCTGCTGGCGTTCGCGGGCCTGAGCGTGCTGGCCGGGGGCCTGCTCTCCCTGGCCCTGCTGCCCGCCGACGCCTCGACCCTGGACGTCCTCGCCCGGACCGCCCTGTGCGGTCTGGGGTTCGCCGTGTTCCAGTCCCCCAACAACCGGGACATGATGTCGGCCGCTCCCCTGCGCCACGCCGCCTCGGCCGCCGGGGTCCTGAACCTGAACCGGACCGTGTCGCAGTCCACCGGCTCCGGCGCGGTGAGCGTGGTGTTCGTCGTGACCGGGGCCGGGGCCGGGTCGGCCGCCGCGCACGCCGGCGCCGTGACGGGCGTCCTGCTCCTCGGGGCGGGGGTCGTGGCCGTCGGTGCGGTGCTGGCGGCGCTGCGCTCGGCCCCCCGGCGCCGACCCGGGAGCTGACCCGGGAGCTGACCCGGGAGCCGCGGCGTCAGACCGTGAAGGTCGACACCAGCCGGTTCAGGTCGGCCGCGACGTGCGAGACCTCCCCGGCGGTGGTCGCGGTGTGCCCGGCGCTGGCGGTGGTCTGCTCGGCCGCGGCGGCGATCCCCCCGACGGCGGCGGCGATCTGCTGGCTGCCCGAGGACACCTCGGTCACGTTGCGCACCATCTCGGCCGTCGTGGCCGACTGCTCCTCCACCGCGGCGGCGATGGTGGCCTGCAGACCGTCGATGCGGGCGATGACCTCCCCGATCTGCCCGATCGCCTCGGCGGCGGCGTGCGCGTCGGCCTGGGTCGCCGCCACGCGGGTGGTGATGTCCTCGGTGGCGCGGGCGGTCTGCTGCGCGAGTTCCTTGACCTCACCGGCGACGACGGCGAACCCCTTGCCCATCTCCCCGGCCCGGGCGGCCTCGATGGTCGCGTTGAGGGCGAGGAGGTTCGTCTGCTCGGCGATGGAGGTGATGAGCTTGACGACGTCGCCGATCTCGCGGCTGGAGGCGGACAGCCGGTCCAGCGTGGCGTGGGCGGTGTCCGCGGTGACGACGGCGGAGGCGGCCACGGCCGAGGCGTCGGCGGTCGAGGTGGCGATCTCGCGGATCGCCGCGCTCATCTGCTCCCCGGCGGCGGCCACGGTGGTGATGTTGGTCGAGATCTCCTCGGTGGCCCCGGCGACCTGGGCGGACTGCCCGGCCGACTGCCGGGCGCCGGAGGACAGCTGGGTGGCGACCGCCGTCAGCTCCTCGGAGGAGGACGACAGGGTGGCGGCGTTGGCACCGACCTCGCGCAGGAGACCGGCCAGCCGCTCCAGGGAGGTGTTGGTGGCGGCGGCCATCTGGCCCAGTTCGCAGGTCGAGAGCACCCGCACGCGCTGGTCCAGGCGCCCCTCGGCCAGCCCCTTGATGACGGGCACCACCAGCGACAGCGGCAGCGCGATGCTCTTGCCCAGCAGCACCGCGATGGAGGCCCCGAGCAGGACGGCGGCGGCGCACAGGCCGATGAGCAGGGCCAGCGCACGCTTGTAGGCCCGGTCACCGGCGGCGGCGCTGGCCGCCGCGTCGGCCCGTTCGCCCTCGACCAGGGCGGCCAGGTCGGCGGAGACCCGGTCGCTGAGGGGGACGGTGGTGGTGGGGCGGGCGGCGGTGAACCCGGCGGTGTCCCCGGCCAGCGCGAACTGCGAGAGCGTCTCGCGCGCCGTGCGCCAGGCGGCCAGGTCCTGCTCGAAGGCCGACCGCTGCGCCGCGGTGGTCCCGGGACCGGTCGCGAGGTAGGTCTGCCACGCCTCGTCCACCGCGCGGTCGTCGGCCGCGGTCTGGGCGAGCACCTGCTCGCGCGCGGCGGCGTCGGCCGCCAGGGCCAGGTCGGGCAGGTCCTTGTTGGACTGCTTGAACGCGGTGCCGACCTGCCCCAGGGCGTTGGCCGAGGACACCGTGGAGACGTGCATGTCGTGCAGGCGGTCCTGGGACCTGCCCAGCTGCACGGCACCGATCGCGCCGACCGCCATCAGCAGCGCGCAGACGACGGCGAAGCCGCTCAGCATCCGCGGGACGACGCGCATGTCGCAGAAGAACCTCACCACAGTCATGTTCTAGATATCGGTACGACGAGCCCCGACCTGTGCTCGGAGCAATCGCCGTCGTCGCCCGTCCCGCGGGCACCGCGGCGCGCGACCGGCGTCCCGGGCGCACAGGTGCGTCCGCTACAGATGGGGTCATGGGGCACCGCCGGGCATCGGGATGGCTGCGCAGCACCCTCGCCGGGGACCGCCCGCCGACGACGCGCCCGACGGCGACCGGAGCCGGGGACCTGATCGGGTTCGTGGTGGCCGCGGCGTGCGTGGGGGCCCTCACCGGGCTGACGGCCGCCACCTTCCGCCTCGCCCTGACCGGTGCGGGCGGCTGGCGCGAGCGGCTGACGGCGAGCGCCCACGGGCACGGGGTCCTGGGCTTGCTGCTGGTCGTGCTCGCCGGCGCGGCGTGCACGACGGCCGCCGCGTCCCTGGTGCGCCGGGTCGAACCGCACGCCGAGGGCAGCGGCATCCCGCACGTGGAGGCCGTGGTCGAGGGGCGCGCCGGTCCGGGGCGGTTCCGGATCCTGCCGGTGAAGTACGCCGGGGGTCTGCTGGCCATCGGCGGGGGCGGGCTGGCCCTGGGCCGGGAGGGCCCCTCGGTGCAGATGGGCAGCACGGTGGCCGTCATCGTCTCCTCGCTGGCCCGGCGGTCGCGGGCCGACCTGCGCCTGCTGGTGGCCGCCGGCGCCGCGGCGGGGCTGGCGACGGCGTTCAACGCCCCCATCGCCGGGGGCGTGTTCGTCCTGGAGGAGCTGCTGAAGTCCTTCCACCCGCGCGCGACGATCGCGACCCTGGTCGCCTCCGCCTCCGGGTTCGCCGTCGCCGCGCCCCTGGTCGGGGGCGCCCCCGACTTCCACGTCCCGGCCCTGCCCGGCCCGCGGCTGTCCGAGGCCGGGTGGGTGCTGCTCGTCGGGGTGGTGACCGGTCTGCTCGGCGTCCTCTACAACCGGGCCGTCCTGGCCGGTCTGCACCGGGTGGACACCGGCCGCTGGCCCGTCGAGGCCCGGGCGGCGGTGATCGGCGCCTGCGTGGGGTTGCTGGCCTGGTTCGGCCCGCAGCTCGTGGGGGGCGGGGACCACCTGACGCAGGAGGCGCTGCTGGGGCACGGGACGCTGCCCGTGGTGCTCGGCGTCCTGGTCGTGCGGTTCGTCCTGGGCGTGGTGTCCTACGCCGCCCTGACCCCGGGCGGCCTGTTCGCCCCGATGCTCGTGCTGGGCTCGGAGTGCGGGCTCCTCGTCGGCCTCGTCGCGGCCCGGGTGGCCCCGGGCAGCGCGCCCGAACCCGCAGCCCTCGCCCTGGTCGGGCTGGCCGCGTTCTTCACCGCCACGGTGCACGCCCCCGTCACGGGCCTGGTCCTGGCGACCGAGCTGACCGGCAGCACCGACCAGTTGCCCCCCATGCTCGGCGCCTGCGCGGTGGCGATGACCGTGGCGGTCGTCCTGAGGTCCCGGCCGGTCTACGACCTGCTCACCGACCGGGCGGCGGCCCGTTCGGTGGCCTGAACCCGCGAACGCCCCCGCCCCCGGCGGTCCGGGGGCGGGGGCGTCCTGCGACGGGCGGGCCGTCGGGGGGCGGGCCGGCGAGGGGCAGGATCAGGCGTCGATCTCGACGTCCCCGAGCGGGCGGCTGCAGCAGATGAGCACCTTGCCCGCGGCCACCTCCCGGGGCCGGATGCCCCCGTTGTGGTGCATGTCCACCTCACCGGACAGCAGCACCGTCTTGCACGTCCCGCACATCCCCTGGCTGCACGAGCTCGGCGGGGACATCCCGGCCCGGAACGCGGCGTCGAGGATGAACTCGTCGGGGGCGCAGGGGAAGGTGCGGCCGGACTTCGTCATGGACACCGTGAAGGTGTCCGTCGCGCCCCCGGAGGGCACGTCGGCGGCGAAGGCGGTGACGTCGACGGGGTCGGTCTCGATGAACGCGGCCCGGGGCAGGGACTCGAAGGTGTAGGTCTCCTCGTGGTGGTGCTCGAGGTCGAACTCCACCTCCTTCAGGATGTCCCGGACCGAGGCCATGTAGGGGTCGGGGCCGCAGACGAAGACCTCGCGCTCGTGCAGGTCGGGGGCGATCTCCTGCAGCACCTCCCGCGTCAGTCGTCCCTTCCAGCCCCACCACTCCTGGCCGGGGCTGTCCTGGCTGCACACCTGCACCACGTTGACCGTGGGGAACTGGGTCGGCATCCCCAGCAGCTCGGGCCGGAAGATGATGTCGGCCGGGCTGTGGGCGGAGTGGACGAAGACGACGTCGACGTCGGACCCGAGGTCGACCAGCGTCCGGGTCATCGACATCAGCGGGGTGATGCCCGACCCCGCGGACAGGAACAGGTACTTGCGCGCCGGGTGGTGGATCATGCTGAAGGCACCCAGCGGCGGGGCCGCCATCACCCGGTCGCCCACGGCGAGGTTGTCGTGCAGCCAGTTCGAGACGGTCCCGCCCGGTTTGCGCTTGACCGTGATCGCCAGCCGGTGCGGGCGGGTCGGCGGGGAGGAGACCGTGTACGACCGCTCCAGGCGCTGGCCGTCGATCTCCAGGTGCAGGGTGATGAACTGGCCCGGGTCGAAGTGGAACACGTGCGGTCCGGCCGGCTCGAACCAGAAGGTCTTGACGTCGTGGGTGATCTCGCGGACGCCGCCGCACACGAGTTCGGCGACGTCGACGTCGTCGCCCCAGGCCGTGATCTCACCCGGGTGCGGAACGCCCTGCGTCTCGGTGATCGTCACGCGATCGCCTCCCGCAGCCGCGTCACGTACCAGTTGACGAACGCCTCGACGTCGTCCTCGACCATGGAGTACGGACCGGGCACGTACCCGGGGTTCGTGCACCCCACCTGGGTCTCGGCGACCAGGGCGCGGTCCTGGTCGTTCGTCGCCCGCCACACCAGCGTCAGGGCGTCCAGGTCGTAGTCGACGCCCTCGACCGCGTCCGGGTGCACCAGCCACGTCGTGCGCAGCGTGCTCGTCCCCGTGGAGGTCGGCAGGACCGAGAACACCACCGCGTGGTCGGACAGCAGGTGGAACCAGGAGTTCGGCTGCATGTGCAGCGAGAGGTCGCCGAAGGCCGCGTCCTTCACCGAGCCCAGGAGCTTGGAGCAGACCGCGGCGCCGTTGGCCGCGAACGACTTGCCCTCCCCGTCCAGCGGGAGGTGCGAGAGCTGGAACCCCACCTGCCGGGTGTCCAGCTCGCGGTGGTCGCGCAGGGGCAGGCCGTGGTCGGCCCGCACCTTGGCCAGGGCGTCGGCGGCCTTGACGTAGCGGTCGTACAGGGGCTTCAGTCGCGGGGTGATGTCCTCGGCCTCGTAGGCGAACAGCGGGAAGTAGGCCGTGATGAGCTCGGGGTGCCCGTCGCAGTGGTAGCACTCGCGGTTGTTCTCCATGACGAGCTTCCAGTTGCCGGCCTCGGCCAGGTCGTAGGTCACGGCGACCTTGGCCTTGTCCAGCTCGTAGGGCCGCAGGTGCGGTTCGATCACCTCGGCCACCGCGTCGAAGTCCTCGGGGGCGTCCTGGGCCAGGCAGATGAAGACCAGGCCGACGAGGTTGCGCACGTGCACCGGGCGCAGGGAGAAGCAGGACTTGTCGAACGTCGGCGGCTGCGACTCGGCGAACATGAGCTTGCCGTCCACCCCGTACGTCCAGCGGTGGTAGGGGCAGACGATGTTGCCCACCGACCCCTGCCGCTCGGGCAGCAGCCGCGACCCGCGGTGCCGGCAGACGTTGTGGAACGCCTGCACCTGCTCGTCGTCGTCGCGGACGAGGATGACCGACCAGGCCCCGACCTCGACCGTCACGAAGTCGCCCGGTTCCGGGATCTCGGCCGCGGCGGCCACGAAGATCCAGTTCCGCCCGAAGACCACGTCGAGGTCGCGCTCGTAGACCTCCTCGGAGGTGTAGAAGGGCGCCTCCAGGCTCTGGCCGGGCACACGTCGGCGCACGAGGTCGTCGATGTCCTCCCAGCCCTCCTGAGCCTCGTGGGCAGTGTCGGGGGCGACGGTGTGAGCAGTCATGCTGCGCTCCCTCTCGAGGGGTTCATGGTGGTGGCGGGAGTGTTCCGCATCGCGGAACCGGCGCCTCATCGCGGAACGAGTCTGGGACCGCGGAGAAGGCCGTGTCAAGCATGTAGGGACGCCCGGTGGGGCGGGGTGCGAACGGTCGCGAAGACCTGCTCTCCCAACGGTTTGCGAGCCCTCCCGGGCGGGTGACCAGGAGAGCTCGACGGCCCTGCCCCCCGTCCTGGGACGGGGGGCCGGGCCGCCGGACGAACGGTCCCGGTCAGTCGTCGACGGGGACCTGCAGCGCCTCGTGCCGGGGCGCCCGGTGGCCCTGGGGGGACGGCGGTGGCTCCGGCACCTCCAGGTGCAGCGGCGGGGCGTCCACCGGACGCATGAGCCGGTCGGAACGGATGTCCTTGCCGATGGCGACGCACAGGGCCAGCATCACGAGCAGGAACGGGGTGGCCGCGATGATCGTGACGTTCTGCAGGGCCTGCAGACCGCCGGCGTACAGCAGGACCACGGCCACCGCACCGGTCAGCACACCCCACAGCGCGGTGAGCCAGCGCCGCGGCTCGTCGTCGCCGTGGCTGGACAGGGACGCCATGACGATGCTCGCCGCGTCGGCCCCGGAGACGAAGAAGATGGCCACGAGGAGCACGACGAGCACGGAGGTCACCCCGGCCCACGGGAACTGCGCCAGCAGCGCGAACATCTGCTCGTTCTGGTCCGGGCTGGCCAGGACGTCCAGGGCCCCGGTGAGCTGCTCGTGGATGGCCGTGCCGCCGAAGACGGAGAACCACACCAGCGAGACCAGGGTCGGGATGAGCATGACGCCGACGATGAACTCGCGGATCGTGCGGCCCCGGGAGATCTTGGCCAGGAAGGCGCCGACGAACGGCGTCCAGGAGATCCACCAGGCCCAGTAGAAGATGGTCCAGCCCGACAGCCACTCCGTCCCGCCGTAGGCCCCGGTGCGCACGGCCATCTCGGGCAGGGAGGCCAGGTAGTTCCCGGCCGCGTTCGGGATGAGGTCGAGGATGAAGACCGTCGGGCCGACGACGAACAGGAACAGCAGGAGCACGCCGGCCAGGACCATGTTCGTGTTCGACAGGATCTTCACGCCGCGCTCGATGCCGCTGATGGCCGAGACGACGAAGCACAGGGTCAGGACCGCGATGATGCCGACCTGCCAGGCGGTTCCGCTGCCCGCGCCGAACACGCGCGACAACCCGCCGTTGATCTGCGCCGCCCCCAGGCCGAGGCTGACCGCCGACCCGAAGATCGTCGCGAAGATGGCCAGGACGTCGATGGCCCGCGCCGCCCCGGCACCGCGCGGGCCGCGCAGCAGCGGCGCGAACGCGGCCGAGAAACCCCCCGAGCGGCCCTTGCGGTAGCTGGAGCAGGCCAGCGCCAGCCCCACCACCGCGTAGATCGCCCACGGGTGCAGGCCCCAGTGGAACAGGGCGTAGCTCATGGCCTCACCGGCCGCCGCGTCGGTCCCCGGCGCGATGCCCGACTCCGGGGGCGTCATGAGGTGGGTCACCGGTTCGGTGACCCCGTAGAACATCAGGCCGATGCCCATGCCGGCCGAGAACATCATGGCGATCCACGACGCCCGCGAGTGCTCGGGCCGTTCGTCGTCGGCCCCGAGCCGGATGCGTCCGACCCGGCTGAACGCCAGGACGAGGGCGAACACCACGAAACCCGTGGCCCCCAGGACGAACGCCCACCCGAGGTTGGCGGTGATCCAGGTCAACGCCGTCCCGGAGCCCGCCGCCAGCCGGCCGGGGACCGTCACCCCGACCAGCAGGAGCACCGCCACGACCACCAGGGAGACGACCAGCACCGGGACGTCCAGTGGCCGTCTCCGCCTGCTCCCCACATGTTCTTCGTCGATCACGAGAGGTCCTCTCCGGAAAAGGGTGCCGAGCACCCGGGAACTGGGAGTGACGCCGTGGCAGCGTATTCCCGCTGTTGCGCTATGCGCAACGAGTTCACGAGAAAGCAACACGTCGGGAACACCGGCGGAACACGCGCCGAACACCCCGCCCGCCCCTGCTGCGCGAGGCCCGGCGCCCGGTGGGACCATCCTCGGGACGTGGCACCGGTTGAGGACGGGGAACGATGCCTGCTGGAGAACGGGTCGTGGTGTGCCCGGTGGACGACCTGCCCCCCGGGGAGGTCGTGCGGGTCGACCGCGCGGGGCTGCGCGCCCCCGTGTCGGTCTTCAACGTCGACGGCGAGCTGTTCGCCATCGACGACACCTGCACGCACGCGGACGAGTCGCTGGCCGAGGGCTGGGTCGAGGACTGCGCGGTGGAGTGCCCCCGGCACGCCTCCGCCTTCGACCTGCGCACCGGGGTGCCCTCCAGCCCCCCGGCCCTCACGCCGGTGCGCACGCACCTGGTCGAGGTCGTCGAGGGGGAGGTCGTGGTCGAGGTGGGGACGCCCCGGCCCGCCTGAGCCCGGGGCCGCGGCCGGGACCCCGGCGCGGGCCGCAGCGACGACCTGGACGCGCACGACACCTCCGACGGTCCGGGTGGGCCGGATCAGACTGCGACTCTGCAACTGATATACCAGTGGGCAGGTTACGAATGCCCGGGCTCGGCGTCAAGAGTGCGACCCTAGGGTCGTTCCCCGGTGCGCCGGGGAGCCTGGTCGGCGGTCGCCCCGGCGACCCACCCCTCCGTCGACCCTGGAAGGACGCTGTGTCCACCACCCCACGCCGTACCGTTCTCTCCCGCGGCTCCTGGCCCGAGGCCCAGCGCATCGGCGAGATCCTGCGCAAGGAGACCGTCGGCGGCGCCCTGCTCGTCGTCGCCACCGTCCTGGCCCTCATCGGGGCGAACTCCCCCCTGGCCGACGCCTACGCGGGCCTGCGCGACACCGTCGTCGGGCCGCACGTCCTGCACCTGGACCTGACGCTGGGCGAGTGGGCCGCCGACGGCCTGCTGGCGATCTTCTTCTTCATCGCCGGCCTGGAGCTCAAGCGCGAGTTCGTCGCCGGCGACCTGCGCGACCCCCGGCGGGCGATGGTGCCGGTGCTGGCCGCCGTCGGCGGCATGGCCGTCCCGGCGGTCGTGTTCACGGTCGTCAACTCCGGCGGCGGTGACGCCCTGAGCGGGTGGGCGATCCCCACCGCGACCGACATCGCCTTCGCCGTCGCCGTGCTCGCCGTCATCAGCACGCACCTGCCGACGGCCCTGCGCACGTTCCTGCTGACCCTGGCCGTCGTCGACGACCTCCTGGCCATCACGATCATCGCGATCTTCTACACCGACCGGCTCGACGTCGTGTCGCTGCTGGGGTCGCTGGCCGCGATCGCCGTGTTCGGCGTCCTCGTGCAGCGCCGGGTGCGCACCTGGTGGCTGCTCATCCCGCTGGCCGTCGTCGCCTGGGCGCTCATGCACGCCTCGGGCGTGCACGCCACCGTCGCCGGTGTGCTCTTGGGCTTCACCGTCCCCGTCATCCGCTCGCAGGCCGCCGGCGGGCCGGAGGCCGGCCCCGGGCTGGCCGAGCACTTCGAGCACCGCTGGCGCCCCCTGTCGGCCGGGTTCGCGGTGCCCGTCTTCGCCTTCTTCTCCGCCGGTGTGACCGTCGGCGGGTTCTCCGGCCTCGTGGACTCCCTCCAGGACCGCGTCGCCCTGGGCATCGTGGCCGGTCTCGTCGTGGGCAAGACCGTCGGCATCCTCGGGGCGACGGCCCTGGTGAGCCGCTTCACCAACGCCCGGCTGGACGGGTCGCTGTCCTGGTGGGACGTCTTCGGCGCCTCGCTGCTGGGCGGGATCGGGTTCACCGTCTCGCTGCTGATCGGCGAGCTGGCCTTCGGCGCCGGCAGCGTGCGCGACGAGCACGTCAAGGTCGGCGTCCTCACCGGCTCCCTCATCGCCGCCGTGCTGGCCACGATCGTCCTGCGCCTGCGCAACCGCACCTACCGCAAGCTGTACGAGCAGGAGCAGCTCGACGAGGACGGCGACGGCATCCCCGACGTCTACCAGCGCCCCGCGACCTGAGGAGGGGCGGGTCAGGGGCGGGTCTGAGGCGGGCGGGAGCCCGCCTCAGACCCGCCGGCCCAGCGCGGCCGAGGCCCGGTCGGCGGCGGCCACCACCGCGGGGGTGATCTCCCGCAGCCGCTCGGCCGTCAGGCGGTGGGAGGGCCCGGACACGCTGAGCGCCGCCACGACCTCGCCGTCGGCCCCGCGCACGGGGGCGGCCACCGCGTTGAGCCCGACCTCCAGCTCCTCCCGGGTGGCCGCGAACCCGTCCACGGCGATCTTGTCCAGGGCCTCCTCCAGGTCCCGGCGGCGGGTGGTCGTGGCGTCGGTGAACCGGCGCAGCCGCCCGGCCAGGCCCGCGGCCCGCACCGGCGGGCAGAACGCCATGAGGACCTTCCCGCTGGAGGTCGCGTGCAGCGGGGTCCGCTCCCCGACCCAGTTGCGCGCCGCGACGGTGGAGGAGCCGCGGACCTGGTCGACGTTGATGGCCGCGTCGCCGTCGGGCAGCGCGACGTTCACCGTCTCCCCCGTCGTCGCGGCCAGTTCCTCGCAGGCCGGCCGGGCCCGGCGGGTGACGTCGAGCTGGTCGCTCACGGCCCCGGCCAGGCGCACCACGGCCAGCCCGAGCCGGTACTTGCCGCGGTCCCCCACCTGCTCGACCAGACCGCGCGCCTCCAGCGCCGTCACGAGGCGGAAGGCGGTGGACTTGTGCACGTCCAGCCGCTGGGAGATCTCGGTGACCCCCGCCTCCCCGAGCTCGGCCAGGACCTCCAGGACCGTCACCGCCCGGTCCACCGACTGCACCGGGGAGGGGCGGGCGTCCGGGGTGCCGCTCATGGGCCCATGGTCTCAGGAGCCGCCCAGGTGCGGTGGTGCCGGGGCGGAACCCAGCGCCACCCGATCCCTGCCGTACGACTGGTGTACCAGAGGTCGCGTAGGCTGGCGGACGTGAGCGCACTGACGACCCAGGAAGCCTCCACCGCCGCGCCGTCCCTGGCGGACGTGGCCTACGAACGCCTGCGCGACCGGCTCGTCGTGCTCGACATCCGCCCCGGCGAACCCCTCAACGACGACCTGCTGGCCAAGGAGTTCGGCGTCGGGCGCACCCCCGTCCGCGAGGCCCTCAAGCGCCTGGAGGTGGACCGGCTGGTCGTGGCCTACCCCCGGCGCGGCACCTTCGCCACGACGGTCGACATGACCGACCTGGGACACATCTCCGAGGTCCGCCGCGCCCTGGAACCCGTGGCCGCGGCCGCCGCGGCCCGCCGGGCCGGCCCCGCGGCCCGGGAGGAGATGCGGTCCCTGGCCCGGACGGTGTCCGCCCTGCACGTGGCCGCCGACCGCGGGGGCCTGTCCCAGCGCGAGCTCATGCGCCACGACGTCGAGGTGCACCGCAGCATCTACCGGCACAGCCAGAACCCCTACCTGGAGGACGTCCTCGTCCGCCACGACAACCTCGCCACCCGCATCTGGTGCCTCGTGCTCGGCCGGCTGCCCTCCTTCGCCGGCCACGTCGGTGAGCACGTCGAGCTCCTGGAGGCCATCGTCGCCGGCGACGCCGACCGGGCCGCCGCCCTCGCCCACGCCCACGTCGCCGGCTTCGAGGAGTCCGTCCGTCAGGTCCTCTGACACCGGCACGGCCCCCGCCCGTGTGCCCCGATGCACAGGAACCGCACACCTCGGTGGGCACATTGTCCGCCGGGCAGGACCGCCGATGCGTCAGGATGTCGTCCGTGCGCCGCCTCGACTCCATCGATGCCCGGATCCTCCTCGCGCTGGACGATGACCCGCGCGCGACCGTCCTGGGCCTGTCACGCCTGCTCGGCCTGGCCCGCGGCACCGTCCAGGCCCACCTGGAACGCCTGGAGTCCGACGGCGTGCTGCACCGGTTCTCCCGCCGGCTGGCCCCCGCCGCCCTGGGGTTCTCGGTCTCGGCGTTCGTCATGATCGAGATCCACCAGGGCCAGCAGGAGGACACCCTGCACCGGCTGCGCGAGACCCCCGAGGTGCTGGAGGTCCACGGCATCACCGGCGACGGCGACCTCATGTGCCGCATCGTGGCCCGCGACGCCGACGACCTGTACCGCGTCGGCCAGGAGGTCCTGTCCATCCCCGGGGTCGTGCGGACCCGGACCTCCCTGGCCATGCGCGAACTGGTGCCCTACCGGATCGACCCGCTGCTCAGCGACCTCGCCGACTGACCCGGCCGACCGACCCGGCCGACCGACCCCACCGACCGACCCCGGGCCGGACCGGCCGCCGCCGCGGGTACGGCAGAATCGGGGGCGTGTTGCGCTGGCTGACCTCAGGTGAATCGCACGGCCCCGCGCTGGCGGGCATCCTCGAAGGCCTCCCCGCCGGGGTCGAGGTCGACAGCGCGCAGATCCGGCAGGCCCTGGCCCGCCGCCGCCTGGGCCACGGCCGCGGGGCCCGGATGACCTTCGAGCAGGACGACCTCGAGGTCATCGGCGGCATCCGGCACGGCCGCACCCAGGGCGGCCCGATCGCCCTGCGCATCGGCAACAGCGAGTGGCCGCGCTGGCAGGAGGTCATGGCCGCCGACCCGGCCGACGCCGAGGGCCGCCGCTACGACGAACCCGGCCGCCTCCCGGCCCGCGGGCGCGCGGCGGCGCTGACCCGCCCCCGCCCCGGGCACGCCGACCTGACCGGCATGCAGAAGTACGGCTTCGACGACGCCCGCCCCGTCCTGGAGCGCGCCTCGGCCCGCGAGACCGCCACCCGCGTCGCGCTCGGCGAGGTCGCCCGCGCCTTCCTGGCCCAGACGGTCGGGGCGGAGGTCCTGTCCCACGTCGTGTCCATCGGCACCCAGGCGGTCCCCGAGGGCACCGTCCCGGCCCGCGGGCAGCGCGACGCGGTCGACGCCGACCCGGTCCGCTGCGCCGACGCCGGGGCCAGCGCCCGGATGGTCGCCGAGATCGACACCGCCCACGGCGAGGGCGACACCCTCGGCGGGGTCGTCGAGGTCGTCGTGCACGACCTGCCGCCGGGGCTGGGCTCCTACGTGCACTGGGACCGCAAGCTCGACGCGCGGCTGGCCGCGGCCCTCATGGGCATCCAGGCCATCAAGGGCGTGGAGGTCGGCGACGGTTTCGAGACCGCCCGCCGCCGGGGTTCGGCCGCCCACGACGAGATCGAGCGCGTCGACGGCGGGGAGGGCACCGACGGTTTCACCGTCCGGCGCCGCACCGGCCGCGCCGGCGGCCTGGAGGGCGGGATGACGAACGGCGAGGTCCTGCGCGTGCGGGCCGCCATGAAACCCATCTCCACCGTCCCCCGCGCCCTGGACACCGTGGACACCGCCTCCGGTGGTGCGGCGCAGGCCATCGCGCAGCGCTCGGACGTGTGCGCGGTCCCGGCCGCCGGGGTCGTGGCCGAGGCGATGGTCGCGCTCGTGCTCGCCGACGCCGTCGTGGAGAAGTTCGGCGGCGACACCGTCGAGCAGGTCCGCGCGAACGTGCGCAGCTACCTCGACTCCCTCGAGGTCAAGGTCGCCGCCACCTCCTGACCGGCGGCCGGGCCGGGCGCGTGCCCGGCCGGCTCACGCGCGCGAGGGCCGGCGAGGAGGTCGCGCGCCCGGTCCCCGATCTCGCGCACCCGGGGGTGGTGCCCCTGCAGGTGCGCGACGACGGGGTCCACCGCGGTCACCACGTACAGGCGGCGGGCACCGGGGTACCGTCGGCGGGCCGGACAGCACGTCCCTCGTCGCCACCGGAGCCGACGGACCCCTCGACGCCCCTGGCGTCCTCCCGCGAAGGAGCCCGCCCGATGGCCACCCTGCTCTACCGACTCGGGCGGTTCAGCACCCGCCGCCACTGGCTGGTGCTGGCCGTGTGGGCCGTGCTGCTGGCCGCGCTGGCGAGCCTGGCGTTCGGCCTGAAGCAGACCGCGGCGCAGGACACGAGCTTCTCGATCCCGGGCACGCAGGCCAGCGACGGGCTGGACCTGCTGGAGGAGAAGTTCTCCAGCGGCGCGGACGCCGCCACCGCGACCGTCGTCTTCCAGGCCCCGCAGGGCCAGACGCTGACCGACGCGAACGCCGCGGCCGTCCAGGAGGTGCTGGCCGAGGTCCGCGCCCTGGACGGCATCGCCTCGGTGGGCGACCCGTTCGCCCCGCAGCGCCCGATGGTCTCGCCCGACGGCCGCATCGCCGCGGCCGCCGTCACCTTCGACGGTTCCGTCGGCGACGTCACCGCCGAGCAGTCCCAGGCGCTGGAACGGGTGGCCGACCGCACGGTCGACGGGGTCCGCGTCGAGGTGACCTCCCAGGTGCAGCGGACCGAGGCCGGTCACACGAGCGAGGCCATCGGGGTCGCCGTCGCGGCCCTGGTGCTCGTCCTCACGTACGGCTCATTGGTGGCGGCGGGGGCGAACCTGCTGACCGCCGGGCTCGGGGTCGGCGCGGGCTACCTGGGCATCACGGCGCTCGGCAAGGTCGTCTCGCTGTCCACCACGACCCCCGCGCTGGCCGGGATGCTCGGCCTGGCCGTCGGCATCGACTACGCCCTGTTCGTCTTCGCCCGCACCCGCACCGAGCTGCGGCGCGGGGAGGAGCTGGACGCGGCCATCGCCAAGGCCACCGGGACCGCGGGGACGGCCGTCGTCTTCGCCGGCACCACCGTCGTCATCGCCCTGGTGGGGCTGTCGGTGGTGAACATCCCCTTCCTGACCCAGATGGGCCTGGCCGCCGCCGCGACGGTCGCCGTCGCCGTGCTCGTCGCCCTCACCGCCGTGCCCGCCGTCCTCAAGGTCCTGGGCCTGCGGGTGCTGCCGGCCAAGGAGCGCGGGCTCGACCGGGCCGGGCTGCGCGCCGTCGCCGACAGCGACGACCACGCCACGACCGACCTCGCCGGCCCCGGGTTCCTGGGCCGCTGGGTGCGCGGGGTCACGGCCCGCCCGGTCCTGGCCCTGCTGCTGGCGGTGCTGGCCGTGGGGGCGCTCGCGATCCCCGTCGCCTCGATGCGCACGGCGCTGCCCTCGGCCGAGAACGCCGACCCCGCCACGTCGCAGCGGCAGGCGTACGACCTGCTCGTGGAGGGTTTCGGCCCGGGCTCGCAGGCCACGCTCGTCGTGCTCGTGGACGGCACGGACCCCACCGCCGTCGCCGCCGCGGCCGGGCAGGTGGCCACGACGGTGCAGGGGCTGCCGGACGTGGCCGCCGTCACCCCCGCGGTCCCGTCCCCGGACGGCACGGCGCAGCTCATCACCGTCGTCCCCGGCTCCGGCCCGACCGACGAGGCGACGAGCGACCTGGTGCGGGCCATCCGGTCCGCGACCGGGGACACCTCCGGGGCGCAGGTCCTCGTCACCGGCCAGACCGCCCTGGACATCGACGTCACGGACGCGCTGAACGACGCCCTGCCCGTCTACATCGCGATCATCGTCGTGCTGGCGCTCGTCCTGCTGGTCATGCTGTTCCGGTCGCTGGCGGTGCCGCTGCTGGCGACGGCCGGGTTCCTGCTCTCCCTGGGCGCCTCGCTCGGGTCGGTCGTGGCGATCTACCAGTGGGGCTGGCTGTCCGACGTCTTCCAGGTCGCCCAGCCCGGCCCGCTGCTGAGCTTCATGCCCGTCCTGGTCGTCGGGATCCTGTTCGGGCTCGCGATGGACTACCAGATGTTCCTCGTCTCGGCGATCCACGAGCAGCACGCCCACGGCCGCAGCCCCAAGGACGCGGTGCTGGCCGGGTTCCGCCGCTCCGCGCCCGTCGTCGTGGCGGCCGCGCTCATCATGTCCGGCGTCTTCGTCGGCTTCGCCACCAGTGGGGACCAGATCATCGGCTCGATCGGCATGGCCCTGACGGTCGGGGTCCTGGCCGACGCCCTCGTCGTGCGCATGGTGATCGTGCCGGCGGCCCTGACCCTGCTGGGCCGGGCCGCGTGGTGGGTGCCGGGCTGGGTGGACCGGCTGGTGCCGAACGTGGACGCCGAGGGCCGCGGCCTGGAGGCCCTGCTCGCCCGCGAGGGCACCGCCGCACCCGCCGGGGGGACGGAGGCGGTCCCGGCGCCGCGCGAGGAGCGGCGCCACCCCGACCACGCCCCGGACGGGCCGCCCCCGGGCCTGCCGGGCGGGCAGCGCGTCGAGCGCGTCCTGAGCGACCTGCCCCTCGGCGTGGTGGGCCTGGTGACCGACTCCACCGGCCGGCCGCTGCCGGGCGCGGCGCTCACCGTCACCGACCACTCCGGCCGCCAGCTCGCGCGCAGCACCAGCGACGAGGTCGGGTTCTTCTCCCTGCCGCTGGAGGCCGGCGGGACGTTCGTCCTCATCGTCGCCGCGGCCGACACCCGCCCCGTCGCGCACCTGGTGCCCGTCGCCGGCCGCAGCGTGCGCCACGACGTGCGCCTGGTCGGCAGCGCGGCCCTGCACGGGGTGCTGCGCAGCGCGGCCGGCCCGGTCGCCGGGGCCGTGCTGACGCTGCTGGACGTGCAGGGCGCGGTCGTGGCCACGTCCCGCACCGACTCCGAGGGCCGCTACCGCATCACCGACCTCCTCGCGGGCTCGTACGTGCTGAGCGTGCTGTCCTCGGCGTTCCGGCCGGTGGCGCAGAACCTCGTGGTCGACCACGGTGACGTCGAGCTCGACGTGACCCTCAGCGCCGGCGGGCGGCTCGTGGGGACGGTGGCGACCGGCGACGGCTCACCCGTGGCCGAGGCGTCGGTGACGGTCGTCGACGAGGGCGGTGCGGTGGTGGACACCGCCACGACCGACGGGGACGGCACCTTCGCCGTGGAGGACCTCACCCGCGGGCGGTACACGGTCACCGCCGCCGGGTTCCCGCCGGTGGCCACCCCGGTCGAGCTCCCCGACGGCGGCCACCGCGAGGTCGAGGTGCGCCTGGGGCGGTCCGTCCAGCGCGACCCCGACGGGGTCACCAGCCCCTGACCCACCCGTGAACCCAGGGTTGACACCGTCGTCAACCCTGGGTTCACTGCTGTCGTGGACGCGGTGGCGCAGGCCGGGTGGGACGAGGTGCTGACGCACCGCGCCCTCGACCCGGCGTTCGCCGCCGTCACCGACCGGCTCCGGCGGCTCACCTCCCCCGCCGTCGTCGCCGACGTCCTGACCGACCGCGGCGACGGCCTGCTGCACCAGCTCGCCGGGCAGCCCACCGACCGCGACTGGACGGCCGAGTGCGGTGGACCGCTCGGTGCCGTCCTCGTGCTCGCCGAAGTGGACGCGGCCGCGTCCGTCCTGCGCTCGCACGTCGCGGCGGCGCGCGCCGGGCTGCTGGCCGACCTGGTGCAGGACCACAGCCTCGTGGACCTGGCCGACCTGCTGGGGGTCACCCGGCAGGCGCTGCACAAGACGCTGAAGAACCGCGGGCTGTGAGGGGACGACGATGCCGCACCAGACCCACCCGACCCAGGAGACAGGGGAACTCACCGGGACGACCGGCGCCCACCCGCTGCGGACGCGGGGGCCGGGACGGGTGCTGTACGCCGCCGGGCTCGTCGCCGACCTGGTGTGGCTGAGCGTGCTGTGCGCGGCGATGACCCCGGTCCTGTCCCCCGGCTTCGGCGAGCGGTCGTGGCTCCTCTTCGCCGTCATCGGCGTGCAGGTCGCGAGCCGGGCCCTGCGCCGCCGGGCCTGGTGGTACGTGCCGCTGCGGCACGCGGCCGCGCGACCGGACCGCGTGGACACCGCGTTCTGGACGGTCTTCGCCGTGGTGGTCCTCGTGCTCACCGTCGTGACCGTGCGGCACCCGCCCTCGGACGCGCAGGCCTTCGGGCTCTGGCCGCTGCTGCTGTTCAGCGCGGTCCCGCTGTGGTTCTCCTGGTCCGACCGGGGCGCACCCGAACCCCCGGGGCGGTGGGGTCCCCGGGTCATCCCGTGCGCGGTCGCCGTGCTCGCGGTGCTCGTCCTCGGCGCCACCCACGGGCGGTTCGGCACCCTGACCGCCGTCGTCACCGGGGTCGTCGTCGCGGCGGTGACCGCGGTGTCGCAGGGGGTGCGGCACGTCCGGTCCCGCCGTCGCGTCGCAGCGCCCCGGTGAGGCCGCCGCCCCGGGCGGCGGGTCCCGGTCGCGCCCTCAGCGCACCGGCGGGGAGCCGAGGAGACCGGCGAGGGGGACGAGGACCACCCCCAGGACGAGGGCGAGCACCGCCGCCACCAGCGCGCTGCCCCGGGCCGGGCCCGCCCCCTCGCGCGGGTCCGCGCCGGCGGGGGACCCGGCGTCCGCGGCGGGGTGGGCCTCGGTGCGGAAGACGGGGGCGATCCAGCGCAGGTAGTAGAACAGGCTCGCCACGGTGTTCAGCGCGGCCACGACGACCAGCCACGCCAGCCCCCCGTCCCAGGCGACGGTGAACGCGGCGACCTTGCCGGCGAACACCGCGGTGGGCGGGGTGCCGACGAGGCCGAGCAGGCACACCAGCAGGGCCCCGGCCAGGACCGGCCGCCGCCGGGCCAGGCCCCGGTAGGAGGCCAGCGTCCGGCGCCCGGGCAGGGCGGCGGTCACGGCGAAGGCACCGAGGTTGCTCACCGCGTACCCGGCGACGTAGAGCAGCAGCGCCGGCAGGGCCGAGCCGGCGCGCCCGGCGACGGCGACGGGCATCAGCAGGTACCCGACCTGGCTCACCGTGGACCACCCGAGCAGGCGCCGGGGGTCGTCCTGGCCGAAGGCCGCCAGGTTCCCCAGCGTCATGCTCGCCGCGGCCAGCACCGCGACGAGCAGCGGCCAGTCCAGCGCCGCGGGACCGCTCCGGGGCAGCGCGTCTAGCAGCCGGTAGGCGGCGACCAGCGCGCCGATCTTCGGCACCGTCGTCGCGAACGCCGCGGCGGTCGCGGACGCCCCCTGGGCGGCGTCCGGCACCCAGGCGTGCGCGGGGACCGCGCCGGCCTTGAACAGCAGACCCGCCAGCACGGCGACGACGCCGACGGCGACGGGCGCGGCGGGTGCACCGGCCAGCGCACCGGCCAGGTCCGCGTGGGTCGTCGCCCCGGCCAGGGCCGCCAGCAGCGCGACGCCCAGCAGAAGCAGCACGTTCGTCAGGGCACCCAGCAGGTACGTCTTCAGCACCGCCTCGGCCGCCGCGCCGGTGCGGGCCGTCCCGATCAGCCCGTACAGCGGGACCGAGGCGAGCAGGAACGCGACGGCCAGGACGAGCAGGTCGTCGGCCCCGGCGAGCACGACCGTGCCCAGCGCGGACAGCAGCAGCAGGCAGTACGTCTCGCTCTCGCGCGGGGTGCCACTCACCTCCCCGGCGCTCAGGGCGAGGACGAGCAGGGTGGCGACCACGACGACGAGCCGCACGGCCCCGGTGGCGTCGTCCACGGCGTAGGTGTGCGCGTAGACCGTGTGCGCCGGGCCGCCCAGGGCGAGGGCACCGGTCACCGCGCACGCCACCAGCGCCACCACCGCGACCAGGCGGGCGACCCCCTGCCGCTGCCGGGGCAGGAACGACCCCAGCAGGAGGGTGGCCAGCGCGCCCAGCAGGAGGCAGATCTCCGGCAGCAGCTCCAGCGGCGCCTTGCCCATCGCGGTGTCCACCGCGGCGTCCACGGGCCCCTCACCGCCCCACGAGGTCGACGAGCTGCGCGGCGGCGGGCTGGACCACCTGCAGCAGCGGAGCGGGGAACACCCCGATCAGCAGGGCCAGCACCAGCAGCGGCGCCACCGACCAGAACTCCCGGGCGTGCACGTCGGCGAACCCGTGGGAGTGCCCCCTGACCTCACCGGTGAGCAGGCGCTGGACCGCGCGCAGGAACAGGGCCGCGGTGACGACGATGCCCAGGAGCGCGACCGCCGACACCGGCGCGGTGGCGATGGCGCCGGTGAAGACCTGGAACTCGGCGATGAAACCGCTGAAACCCGGCAGGCCCAGGGAGGCGAACGCGGCGACCGAGAACAGGGCGGCGTAGCGCGGGGCCGGCCGGGCCAGGCCCCCGAAGGAGGACGTGTCGTAGGTGCCGGCGCGGTCGTGCAGGACCCCGGCCAGCAGGAACAGCGCGGCGGTGATCAACCCGTGGCTGACCATCTGCGTCACCGCGCCGGTGACCGCGACCTGCCGGGCCTGCTCGGCCGACCCCGTCACGACCCCCGCGGCGCCCACGGCCACGACGACGTACCCCATGTGGTTCACCGAGGTGTAGGCGATCATCCGTTTCAGGTCGGTCTGGGCCAGCGCGACCAGCGCGCCGTGGAGAACCGAGACGACGCCGACGGCCAGGACCACCCAGGCCCAGTCGCGCCAGGCGTCGGGCAGCAGCGGCATCGCGATCCGCACGAACCCGTAGGTGCCCATCTTCAGCAGCACCCCGGCCAGCACGGCTGAACCGATCGCGGGGGCGTCGGTGTGCGCGGGCGGCAGCCAGGTGTGGAACGGGAACGTGGGGGTCTTGACCGCCAGCCCGAGCAGGATCGCCCCCAGCACCAGCACCCCGACGGACCCGCTGCCCCGCAACGGGGCCGAGCGCGACAGTTCGACGATGTCGAAGGTGTGCGGGGCGGCGGCCAGGTAGAGGCCGATGAAACCCACCAGCAGCGCCAGGGACCCCAGGAACGTGTAGAGGAAGAACGTCAGCGCCGACCGGGCGGCGTTCCCGTGCCCCCAGCCGGCGATGACGAAGTACATCCCGACGATCGACAGGTCGAAGAAGACGAAGAACAGCAGCAGGTCCTGGGCGGCGAACAAGCCCAGGCAGGTGGTCTGCAGGAAGCAGAACAGCGCCGCCTGCTGCCGGGGGCGCCGGCCCGCGCCGAGGGCGTGCACGGAGCAGGCGGCGAACACCACGACCGTCACCGCGACCAACGGCCACGACAACCCGTCCAGGCCGACGTGGTAACTGCTGCCGACGGTCGGCATCCAGTCCACGCGCTGCTCGAACTGCAAACCGCTCGGGGCGGGGACGGGGTCGCTCAGCCACAGGGCGGCGACCAGGACGACCTCGACCGCGCTGAGGACGACCCACCCCCAGCGGGCCGCGGCGTCGGGCAACCGGCGCGCCAGCGCCAGGACGACGCCCACGGCCAGGGGGAGGAACACGAGGAGACTGAGCACGCTCACCTCACGAGCAGGAGCAGGACGGCACCGGCGGCGAGCACCGCGACGGCGTGGACGTAGTAGTGGTGCACCAGCCCGGTCTGCGGCCGGCGCGCCAGCCCACCCAGCCGCCGGACGGCGCTCGCCACGCGCTCGACACCGGCCCCGATCCCGGCCCGGTCCAGGTGCGCGGCGGCGCGGGCCGCGCGCAGCACCAGCACCGCGCCGGAGGCGACACCGCGGTGCACGACCGCGTCGTCGAAGCGCGCCAGCGCCCGCGCCAGCCGTTCGGTCGGCCGCGCGACACCGCTCACGGCCAGCCGCCCCAACCCCAGCCAGTTCCGGGCCCAGGACGGTTCGGGCACCCCCCAGCGCCCCACGGCCGCCACCGCCAGCACCGCGAGGACGGCCGAGACCGCCAGCTCCCCCGGCTCCGGGCCGGGCGCCCCCCGCTCACCGAGCACCCCCGCCAGCGCCTGGCGCACCGGCGGCAGCGCCGCCACGCTCAGCGCGGCGGCGGCCACGGCCAGCACCAGCAGCGGACCCTTCTCCAGCCACCCCACGTGCCGGTCGCCGGTCTCCTCGGTGTCGAACTCCCGCTCCGCCCCGGCTCTGGGACGGCGCCAGATCAGGACGAGGACCTTGCCGGCGTACCCGGCCGAGAGCACCGCCCCCAGCAGTCCCGCCGCGTACAGCCACCCGGAGGTGCGCAGCGCCGCGGTGAGGACCTCGTCCTTGCTCGCCCACAGGGACAACGGCGCGAGCCCGGCCAGGGACGCCGCCCCCACCGTCGCGCAGACCCCGACGACCGGCCAGCGCCGGGCGACCCCGCGCAGCGCGGGCAGCTGCTCGGTGCCCAGCGCCGACAACCACGCCCCGGCGGCCAGGAACAGCAGCGCCTTCGTCGCCGCGTGCGCGAGGAGCTGCACGGCCCCTCCCGAGACCGATCCCACCCCGGCGGCCAGCACGACGAACCCGAGCTGGGCGGCGGTGGAGGCGGCCAGCAGCTGCTTGAGGTCGCGCTGGGCCAGGGCCACCACCCCCATCAGCACCGCGGTGCTCACCCCGATCCACGCGGTCGTCGTCGCGGCCCACCCGGTCGCCGCCAGCAGCGGGGCCACCCGCAGCAGCAGGTAGCCCCCCATGGCGACCATCGCCGCGGAGTGCAGCAGGGCGCTGACCGGGCTGGGCCCCTCCATCGCGCGGGAGAGCCAGAACGAGAACGGCAGCTGCGCCGCCTTGCCGAGGCCCGCCACGAGGACGCCGGCGGCCACCACGTCGCGCCAGCCGGCACTCGCCGCCGGCAGGTCCGACAGCGCCAGGCCCCCGCCACCGGCGAGCGCGGCGGCCACCGCCACGTACAGGCCCAGGTCCGCCAGGCGCGTGGTGAGGAACGCGACCTCCCCGGCCGCCACCCGGTGCCGCTGCCACCAGGCGAACCCCACGAGGGCGTAGGACGTGGCGCCCATGACCTCCCAGGCGAACAGCAGGGTCGGCAGCGTCGTGGCGGTGGCCGTGACGACGACCGCGGCCACGAACAACAGCATCAGCCCGCAGAACCGCCCCCGGGCGGCGTCCACGTCGGCGGCGGCGACCACGACCGCGAGGAGGGCCACCACCGTCACGGCGGGCACGACGAGGGCGGCCAGGCCGTCCACCCCCAGCGCGAACGGGGCGAAGGGCAGGAACGGCACGGACACCGACGGGCGCTGCAGCGCCGCGAGCGCCGCCAGGACGCACTCCAGGACGAGGACCAGAACCGCGGTGACCGGCGCCCACCGCTGCCGTCCGCGCGCCGAGGTCCCGGCCGCACACAGCGCGGCACCCACCACGGCGGGGACGGCCACCAGGGCCCACAGGACCCACCCGCCGGACCCGAGGCCCGTTCCGAGACCCGTCACCGCTTCAGGTCCGTGCTCATGTCGGTCATGTCCGAACCGCGGGAGCGGTGCAGCACCGTGGCCACGGCGAAACCCATCGCCATCTCCACCGTCATCGCGGCGACGACGACCAGCAGCAGCACGTGCCCGTCGGGGGTGGGGGCCAGGAACCACCACAGCCCCGCCGCGGCGAGGATCACCGCGTTGACCATGAGTTCCAGGCCCATCATCACCATGACGAGGACCTGCTGGGAGATCGCCCCGTACAACCCGACGGCGAACAGGGCCGCGGCGATGACCAGGACCGCCTGCAACGTCACCGGCCCGCACCCCCCGGCTGCGGGTCGTCGGCGGGCCGGCGTCGCAGGTCGTCGCCCAGCCGGTCGTACCGGCCGCGCGGCAGGGCCAGCACCAGCGCGGCGACGATGGTCGAGAACAGCACCGGGCTGACGACGAGCATCACCAGCATCTTCGACCCCATGACCGCCTCACCGAGGGAGGCGGTGAGGTCGAGCGCCGGGGCACCCCGCCGCGAGGGCCAGGGCACCAGCAGCGCACCCCCGCCCAGCACCAGGAACGCCCCGAGGGCGATCCCCAGGGAGGTCCTGCGGGAGTGCACCATGCTCATCGGCATCAGCGCCGGGTTCATCCCCATGAACATCACCATGTAGACGGCCATGACGGCCATCTCCATGACCATCATCAGCACCACGACCACCCCGACGTAGTCCAGGTGCAGGAACAGCACCTGCGCACCGACCGCGACGAACGACGCTGCCAGCGCGTACGTCGCCCGCGCCATCGAGTCCGTGCGGAACACCGCGATGCCCGCGGCGACGGCCACCGCACCCAGGCCCCAGAACAGGACCGCCTCCACCCCACCGGTCACCGGTTCACCTCACGACCACGACGACGACACGACGATGGACACCACGAGCAGTTGCAGCAGGGTCAGCGGCAGGACCACGACCCAGCCCAGTTCCACGAGCCGGTCCGGGCGCAGCAGCGGCACCCGCCGCCGGACCGGCACCAGCACCGCCAGCAGCGCGAACGTCTTGCCCAGCGTCCAGACCCAGGCGGGCAGCCACGGCCCGGAACCCCCGCCGAGGAAGACGACCACGGCGAACGCCGACCCCGCGGTCAGCAGCGCGTACCGCCCCGCCAGCAGCAGCAACCGGTCCACCCCCGACACCTCGGCCAGCACCCCACCACCGACGTCGGCGCCCGCGGCCGCCGCGAACGGGCCGTGCACCGAGAACGCCACGACGCAGCCGCAGAACACGACGAACGCCACCGGCATCCACACGACGAACCACAGCTCCTGCTGGGCGGCGACGACGTCGGCGACCCGCAGGCTGCCGGCCGCCACCGCCGGGGCCGTCAGGGCGAACATCAGCGGCAGTTCGTAGGCCAGCGCCTGGGCCAGGAACCGGTACCCCCCGACGAGGGCGTGCGCGCTGTTCGGACCCCAGCCGGCCATCCACACCAGCGCCCACACGAGCACGTCCATCGCGTTGAACCAGACGAGCCCGACCCCCAGGTCGGCCATCGTCCAGCGGCCCAGCGGGACGACCGCCGCCATGAGCAGGGCCACGACCAGCAACCCGCCGCCCCCCAGCCGCCACAGCAACCGGTCGGCCGCCAGCAACGAGCGCCGCCGCTGCCGCAGCAGCCGGGCCGTCTCGGCAACCGGCGCCCCCCAGCCGGCGCCGGAACTCACGGCGTCCACGGACGCCGCCCACCACGCGCCGGCCACGACGAGCAGCAGCACCAGCGGGGCCCACGCGGCGGAGACCGCCACCACGTCCGCGTCAGGCACGACCCGCCTCCCCCGCGGTCGAGGCGGTCAGGTCGGCCACGACGTCGGTGCCGGCGACGACCAGGCGGACCGCGGCCAGGTCCAGCCCGGTCACCAGGCCCGGGAGAGCGGCGGGCGGGACCGCGTCGGGTCCCGTCCCCGCGTCCTGCTCCGGCGCCCGGGCGGCGGCCAAGGCCTCCTCCAGCCAGCCGCGCAGCCGGTCGGGCAGGTCCACGGGGTGCGTGTCCGCACCGGCCCTGCCCGGTGCCCGGACCGCGGTGCGCAGGCCGCGCAGCGACCACCGCAGCACCCGGGAGCGGGTCACGCGGCGGGTCAGGCGGTCCAGGCCGGCGGCGCACTCCGCCAGGGCGGCACCGTCGAGGGCGTCGTCGCGCACCCGGCGGGCCTGTGCCGCCACCGCGTCCCAGCCGGCGACGGCCAGCAGACGGGCCACGGCGTCGCACCGGGCCACGACGACGTCGCGGCGGACGTCACCGGTCACCGGCAGCCCCCGGTCCGGGACCGGCTCGAGGACCTCGGCGCTCGCGTGCACGACGACGTCCCCCTGCAGCGTGCAGGTCAGCACCAGGCCGGGCGGCCAGTGCGGCAGGACCGGTCCCAGCGGGAGGTGCAGGACGTCCATCTCCAGCCCGTCGCGGTCGTCGCCGCCGCCGGCCAGGCCGATCCCCCCGGGCATCGGCATGTCCATGTGCATGTCCATGTCGTCGTCGTCCCCGTGCTCGTCCCCGTGCTCGTCACCCCCGCCGTCGGTGTCGGCCCACGGGGCGGAGCGGGAGGCGGCGTCGCGGCGGTGCGCGCCGGTGTCCAGCAGCGCGGCGGCGGCCGCCTCGAACGCGGCGCTCACCCCGGCGGCGGCCTCCACGTCGACCCGGGTCCGCGGGCCGGGCAGCTGGTCCCACACGGCCTCGACGACGGCGCTCATCCGCGGCCCGGGACTCCCGCACACCGCCAGCACGTCGGCCTCGGCCGGGGAGACCGCCGGCACCCACGAGCGGGCGGCGAGTTCACGCTCCACCGCCATCCGCACCCCGGCGGCGCCGGGCACCTCGACCACCAGGACGTGGACCCGCCGGAGGGCCCACCGCCCCAGGAACCCGGTCAGACCCACCGCAGCGCACCTTCGCGCCAGGCCCACGCGACACCGGCCAGCAGCACCCCCAGGAACACGAACATCTCGACCACCGCGCCCGCCCCCACCTCGGCCACGACGACGGCCCAGGGGTACATGAACAGCATCTCGACGTCGAAGGCCAGGAAGACCAGGGTGACCGGGTACCAGCGGACGTGGAAGCGGGACAGGGCGTGCTCGGCCGGGTGGTGCCCGGACAGGAACGGCAGGCTGGGCACCGGGTCGGGGGCCACCGCGGTCAGCCGGGCCACCGCGTGCAGCGCGCCGATGACCAGCAGCGCCACGCCCAGGACCGCCAGCACCCCGGAGTACGGCTGCATGTCCACCTCCCCGCTCAGGTCACGTCCACCACGCTCGGCTGCTCGTGGATCCCATACCCGTACGGCTGTGCGGGCAACCGGGAGCGGTGGTTGCATGACCGGTGTGAGGTGCTCATGACCGGTCACGCCCATCCCGTCGACGCCGAGCGGGTGCGCCGGGCCCGGGAACGGGTACCGGCCGCCGAGGACGTCGGGCGGCTGACCGCCGTGCTGGGCCTGCTCGCCGACCCGACCCGGGCGCGCGTGCTCCACGCCCTCGAGGAGGTCCAGGAGCTGTGCGTCGGGGACACCGCCCTGGCCCTGGACGTCACCGAGGACGCCGCCGGCTACGCCCTGCGGGTCCTGCGCACCGCGGGCCTGGTCAGCCGGCGCAAGGAGGGCAGGGTGGTCTTCTACCGGCTCGCCGACGGGTTTCCCCGGCCGTTGCTGGAGCACTGCCTGCGGCAGTTGACGTCCCTGACCCGCGACCAGGAGGAGGACTGACCGCCCGCGGGCGGACGCCGCTCAGGCCGCCCGCACCATCGTCACGTGCGGGATCCCGTCCTCCGTGAACAGGTCGCCCTGCGCGACGAAGCCGAACCGGGCGTACCAGTGCTGCAGGTGCGCCTGGGCGTCGAGGACGACCTCGGAACCGGTCAGGAGTTCCAGCGCGCGTTCCATCAACCGCGCCGCGACCCCGGCGCCGCGGAACTCCCGCGCCGTGGCGACCCGCCCGATCCGGCCCCGGCCGTCGGCGTCGCGCAGCACGCGCAACGTCGCGGCGACGGTGCCGTCGACCTCGGCCCACACGTGCACGCACGTGGGTTCGAGGTCGCGGCCGTCGAGTTCGGGGTAGGCGCACTCCTGCTCCACGACGAACACGTCGACGCGCAACCGCAGCAGCGCGTAGAGCACCGCGGGCGGGAGGTCGGCGAGCGCCGCCTCCCGCACCAGGGGCGAACTCATCCGCGGGTCAGCCCAGCAGGTCGTGCCGGACGACGGTCTGCTCGCGGTCCGGGCCGACGCCCACGGCGCTGATGCGGGCGCCGGAGATCTGCTCCAGCGCCTCGACGTAGGCCTGGGCGTTCTTCGGCAGGTCCGACATCGACCGCGCCGAGGAGATGTCCTCGGTCCACCCGTCGAAGAACTCGTACACGGGCGTGGCGTGGTGGAAGTCGGTCTGCGACATGGGGATCTCGTCGTGGCGGACCCCGTCGACGTCGTAGGCCACGCACACCGGGATGCGCTCCCAGCCCGTCAGCGTGTCGAGCTTGGTGAGGACGAAGTCGGTGACGCCGTTGATGCGGGCGGCGTACCGGGAGATGACGGCGTCGTACCAGCCGGTGCGGCGCGGGCGGCCCGTCGTGGTGCCGAACTCCCCGCCGTCCTGGCGCAGCTTCTCGCCGTCGGCGTCGAGCAGTTCGGTGGGGAACGGGCCCTCGCCGACGCGCGTGGTGTACGCCTTGACGACGGCGACGATCCGGTCGATCCGGTTCGGGGGGATGCCCGCCCCGGTGCACGCCCCGGCGGCCGTCGCCGAGGAGGACGTCACGAACGGGTAGGTGCCGTGGTCGATGTCGAGCATGGTCGCCTGGCCGCCCTCGAACAGGACGATCTCGTCGCGGTTCAGCGCGCGCGACAGTTCCAGGGAGACGTCGGTCACCATGGGCCGCAGCCGGTCGGCGTAGGACAGGAGGGTTCCGACCGTCTCCTCGACCGAGACCGCGCGGCGGTTGTAGTGCTTGACCAGGAGGTGGTTCTTCTGGTCGAGGGCCCCCTCGACCTTCTGCCGCAGGATCGACTCGTCGAACAGGTCCTGGACGCGGATCCCGACCCGGTTGATCTTGTCGGCGTAGGACGGGCCGACACCGCGGCCCGTGGTGCCGATCTTGCGCTTGCCCAGGAACCGCTCGGTGACCTGGTCGAGCACGCGGTGGTAGGGGGCGATGACGTGGGCGGAGGCGGACACGAGGAGCTTGGAGCAGTCGACCCCGCGGGCCGTCATCGCCTCGAGCTCCTCGAACAGCACCGACAGGTCCACGACGACGCCGTTGCCGATGACGGGCGTGACGCCGGGGGTGAGGATGCCGCTGGGGAGCAGGTGCAGCGCGTACTTCTCGTCACCGACGACGACAGTGTGCCCGGCGTTGTTGCCGCCGTTGAACTTCACCACGTAGTCCACGCGGGCGCCGAGGGCGTCGGTGGCCTTGCCCTTGCCCTCGTCCCCCCACTGGGCGCCGACGAGCACGATCGCGGGCATGAGATCCCCTGCTTCCTGGTGACGACTGTCCGGGTGCTGCCCGGCCCCGCGGACCACCGGCCCGGGACGGGGGTGGTCACCGCAGACCACGGGGAGCTTACCGGGTGGCGGGCCCGCGCCGACCGCCCCGGCGCGGGCCCGGGGTCAGCCGGTGAACCGCCCGGCGAGGTGACGCCCGAGCGCGGTGCCCGACTCCCACGCCGTCTGGACCTTCGAGCGCTCCCCCCAGGCGTCGCCGCAGACCCCGATCCCGCTCTCCTCGTCGAAGCCGAAGGGGGCGTCCTCGTGCTGGCGCAGCGGGTTCGCCAGGGACCAGCGGTGCGCGCGGGCCCAGGTCGGCTCCGGGGCGCTCGCGACCCCCAGCAGCGGCCCCAGGGCCGCCAGCACGGGCGCGACGATGCTCGCGGGGGCGTCGAGGTGCTCGCTGGAGACGTCGGGGGCCGTGTGCGCGACGAGGACGGGCGCCCCGTCACCGCGCCGGGACCCGTCGTCGGCGAGGAAGACGAGCAGGTCGGAGTCGTTGACGAAGGCCCCGTGGAAGTCGGGCCACCAGCGCTGCTCCCAGCCGGCGTACACGGAGATGCAGGGACGCCAGTTCCAGCGGGCCGAGACGTCCAGCCGGGTGGCGACCATGCGCGGCAGCAGGTCGGCGGCCTGCGGGTCGGGCATGGCCAGCACCACCGCCGGCGCCCGGCGGCCGTCGACGGCCGGGCCGTCCCCGCCGCTGGAGACGCCCTCGACGTCGATGCCCTGCACGACGTCGAGCGGCTCGGCCCCGGGCGGGGCCAGGAGGTCCTCGACCAGGCTGCGCAGCCCCGTCGGGGAGGCCCAGCGCACGGGCCCGGAGGAGGAGCCCGGTTCCCCGCCCTTCCCGTCGAGGACGGCGAAGGTGTCGGTCCACGGCCGGGCCAGCCCGCGCTCGTGCCAGTCGGCGACCAGGCGGGCGAAGTCCGCGTGCAGGCCGTCCCCGTCGGAGACGGTGAAGTAGGACGCGCCGAGGTCCACGACGCGCACGCCGCCGGTGCTCTCGACGCGGCGACCGCTCATGCGCCCCCCGCTGCGCCGACCCCGGTCCACCACGCGCACGGGCACCCCGGCCTCGGACAGGGCCCGGGCGCACGCCACGCCGGAGACACCGGCCCCGACCACCAGGACGGGCCGGTCGGGGTCCACGGTCCTGCCCCCGCTCACGAGGGCAGCAGTTCGCGGGCGGCGGCCGGGTCGCAGTCGTTGAGGAAGGTGGTGCAGCGCACCGCCTCCTCGGTCTCGCCGATGGTCTGCGCGGCCCGCTGCAGGGCGGCCAGCGCCCGCAGGAACCCGCGGTTGGGCCCGTGCGCCCACGGGACCGGCCCGTGCCCGCGCCAGCCCGCCCGGCGCAGGGCGTCCAGCCCGCGGTGGTAGCCGGTGCGCGCGTAGGCGTAGGCGGTCACGGTGTCCCCGGCCACGAGCGCGCGCTCGGCCAGCAGCGCCCACGGCAGCGAGGCCGCCGGGTGCGAGGCCGCCACGGCGGCGGGGTCGGACCCGGCCGCCAGGGCGTCGTCGACGGCGCCGTCGGCGGGCAGGTGGGTGGGCGGCGGTCCGCCCAGCAGGTTCGTACCGGTGCTCACGCGCGATCCTCTCCAGTGCTGATCTCGACCCAGACGATCTTGCCCCGCCGGGTGGGGGTGCTCCCCCACCGTCCCAGCGACGCGACGAGCCGCATCCCGTGACCGCCGCCGCCGTCGGGGCGGGCGTCGACGACCTGGGGCGCCTCGGGGCTGTCGTCCTCGACCTCGATGCGCAGCTCGCCCTCCAGGTCGAACAGGCGCAGCCCGATCGTCCCCCAGCCGTGCAGGACGGCGTTGGCGACGAGCTCGGAGACGACGATCTCGGCGCGCGGGCCGCAGTCCAGCCCCCACACGGCGCACGCGCGCAGGGTCGCGTGCCGGGCCTTGCCGATCGAGGACGGCTCGGACGGCAGCTGCCAGCGGCGCCGGCGCGGGGTGTCGGCCACCGGCAGCGGCGCCTCGTCCAGCTCGGACTCCTCCGGCACCCGGACGACGACGATGGCCGTGTCGTCCTCGGGCGTGTCCCCCAGCCCGGCCAGCAGCTCCTCGCCGATGCCGGCCGCGTCGCGGGCGCTGGAGCGGGCCAGCACCTCCACGAGCACCTCCAGGCCGTCGCGCATGGGCCGCGACCGCGTCTCGATGAGGCCGTCGGTGTAGAGCACGAGGACGTCCCCCGGCGACAGCGCGCGCTCGCGGGTGGGCCGGGGACGTTCACCGAGGCCGACGAGGGTGCCGGTGGCCTCGCTGAGCACCTCGACGCGGTGGCCCGGGGCGCTCCCGCGGCGCAGCAGGGGCGGCAGGTGCCCGGCGCTGGACCAGGCCATCTCCCAGCCGCCGTCGTCGAGGCGCTGCACGGTGGCGTAGACGAGGGAGGCCATCCGGCCGATGCCGAGGCCACCGGCGAGCTGGTCGACGCGCATGAGGACGCTGCCGGGGTCGTCGAGGTCGTGGGCGGCCGAGCGGACGACCGAGCGGATCTGCCCCATGGCCGCGGCGGCCTCGACGTCGTGCCCGACGACGTCGCCGACGACGAGACCGGCCGCCGCACCGCCGCCGTCGGCGGGCGCGGGCAGCACGTCGTACCAGTCGCCCCCGACCTGGGAGTGGTCGGCGTTGGGCGCGTAGAAGGTCCACACGTCGAGCCCGTCGATGCCGGTGAACTCGGCGCTGTCGGGCAGCATGCTGCGCTGCAGCGTCTCGGCCAGGGCGTGCTCCCGGGCGTGCAGCCGGGCGTTCTCCAGCAGCAGCGCCGCCCGGGCCGCGGCCCCGACCACGACGGTGCGGTCCTGCGGCCCGATCCCGGAGGGGTGCGGGCACACCAGCAGCAGGCCCAGGACGTCCTGCTGGGACCGGCGCTGCCCCCGCAGGGGCACCACCAGCGGCGCGGGACCCGACGGCGCCCCGGGTGCGGGGTCGGAGGACCCGTCGGAGGGGGGCTCGGCGCACAGGTCGTGCAGCCAGGCCGCGACCGAGCCCGGGTCGTGCGGGGCGTCGGCGAGGTCGGTCAGCTCGCGCGTGCACGCGTCCAGCAGGGGGTCCGGCCTCCGGGGCCGGGACAGGTGCCGGCCCTGCAGGGCGTGCAGGCGCCGGCCGTGCGCGGCGGCCACGACGAGCTCGACGCCGCCGGGCCGCTCGTGCAGCCGCACGAACATCGCCCCCTCGACGAGCTGGTCGCCCAGGACCCGGGCCACGTCCTGCAGGACGCCGTCCGCGTCGGAGGGGGCACCGGGGACGTCCACGGCCGCGCGCGGCCCGTCGACCGCGGCACCGACGACCGCGTCGAGGCGGGTCAGGACGTCGAGGCGGGTCCCGACCCCCCGGTCCACGGCCGTGCGCCGCGTGACGTCGCTGTGCCGGGTCAGGACGTGGCACACCGCCCCGGAGCGGTCCAGCAGCGGCACCGCGCGCACGTGGTGCAGGAAGTCGCTGCCGTCGGCGCGCTGGTCCAGCAGCGTCACCGCGACCGGGTGCGGGCTGTGCAGGGCCGCCTCGAGGTCGTCCAGGGCCCGTTCCTCGCGGGTGCGCACCAGCTCCCGGGCGGGGTGGTGCACCACGGCGGAGGCGGGTACCCCGGTGGTGCGGGTCCAGGCCCCGTCGACGACGTCCACGACGAGGCGGCCGCCGCGGTGGGCGGACAGGGCGGACCCGGGCGCAGCGGCCACGACGGACGTGCCGCCGCCGGGGCCGTGGGCGCGTTCGACGGGGGCCAGCACCAGCAGCACCTCGTCGCGGTCGGGCACGGGCCCGGCCGCGCACCACAGGTCTCCCGGCAGCAGGTGGCCCGGGACGAGCTCGCCGGCCGCCGCGCGGTCCCAGACGGCGTGCCGGGGCCAGCCCGCACGGCGGCGGAAGTCTTCCAGGGTCCGCGGCAGACCGGCCCCGGAGGCGGCCCCGTCCCCGGTCCCGCCCACGACCAGGCGCCGTCCGGCGGTGTCGACGGCCAGCACCTCGGCGGTGCCCGCCCCCTCGCGGCGGGCCAGCAGCAGCACGGCGGCGGGGTCGCCCAGGGCGAGCGCCTGCGGACTGCTGGCCGACATGGGACGGGGCTCCTCGCGCTGGTGCGGACGGCGGACGGACGGTCACCGGGTGACCGGCGCACGACCGGTCCCCGTGCGGGAGTCTGCCCGACGACCCGCCGGACGTGGTGGTCGGATGACCAGTCGGCCGCTCCGACCGGGTGAACGCGGTGCACGGCACGGGCGCCGACCCGGCGTCGATAGCATGCAGGGGGGTCGGACGGACCGCGCGCCGAGGAGGCGACGGAGCGACCGGCCCACCCGCGCGGTGCAAGGCCGGGCGGGACGGTCGTCCGCTGCCTGTAGAGAGCCGGGCCCAGCGGCAACAGCGTGCGGACTTTTCGGAGGACCCATGACGAACGACGCGACACCGCCGGGACAGGCTCCCCGGGTGCCCCAGGTCCGATCCGTGGACCCGGGCTCGGTGCACGTCCTCTACGAACCCCGGGCCACCCGCGTGGTGCTGACCGGCGAGATCGACGCCGAGCTCGGCCCGGACCTGCTCGAGGCCGCCGAGGACGCGCTGAGCTCCGGGCGCCCGCTGCAGGTCGACGCCCACCACGTGACCTTCATGGACTCGACGGGCCTGGCCTTCCTGGCCCGGCTCGCCTCCCGGTCCAAGGCCCACCGGGTGACGCTCATCCGGCCGCCGGCCGTGGTGAGGTTCCTCATCGAGACGACGAACATCGTGCAGCTGCTCGACGTCGTGGACGAGGAGCCGGGCCTGACCAGCACGACGGGCGGCGGCGACGAGGACGGGCCGCAGCCCGCCTGATCCGCCCCCGCACGACCCCGCCCCCGCACGACCCCGCCCCCGCACGACCCCGGCCCCGCCCACCGCGGTGGGCGGGGCCGGTTCAGCGGGTCACCGGCGGGTCACTTGACCGACTTGCCCGCGCTGCGCAGGTGCTGGGCGGCCTCGACGACGCGGGCGGCCATGCCCGTCTCGGCGGCCTTGCCCCAGGCGCGGGGGTCGTAGACCTTCTTGTTGCCGACCTCGTCGTCGACCTTCAGGACGCCGTCGTAGTTCTTGAGCATGTGGTCGGCGACCGGCCGCGTGAACGCGTACTGGGTGTCGGTGTCGATGTTCATCTTGATGACGCCGTAGTCGACGGCGTCGCCGATCTCCTGCGCGGTCGACCCCGAGCCGCCGTGGAAGACGAGGTCGAAGGGCTTGTCCTTGCCCACGCGCGCCCCCACCTCGTCCTGGATCTGCTTGAGGATCTCCGGACGGAGCTTGACGCCACCGGGCTTGTAGACGCCGTGCACGTTCCCGAAGGTCAGGGCGGCCATGTAGCGGCCCTTCTCGCCGGTGCCGAGCGCGTCGACCGTGGCCAGGGCGTCCTCGACCGTCGTGTAGAGCTTGTCGTTGATCTCGTGGGCGACGCCGTCCTCCTCGCCCCCGACGACGCCGATCTCCACCTCGAGGATGATCTTCGCGGCCGCCGCCCGGGCCAGGAGGTCCTGGGCGATCTGCAGGTTCTCCTCCAGCGGCACGGCCGAGCCGTCCCACATGTGCGACTGGAACAGCGGGTCGCGGCCGTTCCGGACGCGCTCGTCGGAGATCGCCAGCAGCGGGCGGACGAAGCCGTCGAGCTTGTCCTTGGGGCAGTGGTCGGTGTGCAGCGCGATGTTCACGTCGTACGCCTTGGCGACGTGGTGGGCGTACTCGGCCAGGGCCTGGGAGCCGAGCACCATGTCCTTGACCGTGGTGCCGGACAGGAACTCCGCCCCGCCGGTGGAGACCTGCACGATGCCGTCGCTCTCGGCCTCGGCGAAGCCGCGGATGGCCGCGTTCAGGGTGATCGAGGAGGAGATGTTGATGGCCGGGTAGGCGAAGGACCCGGCCTTCGCGCGGTCCAGCATCTCGGCGTAGACGTCCGGGGTGGCGATGGGCATGGGAGCACTCCTCCGTGCGACGGCTGTGGCAGGGGTGATCCTTCCACGCTCGGCCCCGCGGGGGCGCTCGACCCTTCCCGGATGCCGACCCCCGCCGGCGGTGCGACCGTGAGCGCCATGACGGACGCAACGCTCACGGGCAAGAAGATCGCGTTCCTCGTGGCGAACGAGGGCATCGAGCAGGTCGAGCTGACCGAACCGTGGAAGGCGGTGCAGGAGGCCGGCGGCGAACCGGTCCTGCTGTCGACGCAGCCCGGCACGGTCCAGGCGTTCGACCACCTGGACAAGGCCGACACCTTCGAGGTGGACGTCGTCGTCGACGACGCCAGCCCGTCGGAGTACGCCGCCCTCGTCCTCCCCGGCGGTGTCGCCAACCCCGACGCCCTGCGCACCTCGCGCTCGGCGGTGACCTTCGTGCAGCAGTTCGCGGCCTCGACCCGGCCCATCGCGGCCATCTGCCACGCGCCGTGGACGCTGGCCGAGGCCGACGTGCTCAAGGGCCGCCGGATGACGTCGTGGCCCTCGCTGCAGACCGACCTGCGCAACGCCGGTGCGGAGTGGGTCGACGAGGAGGTCGTCGTCGACCGCAACGGCCCCGGGCCGCTGCTGACCAGCCGCAACCCCGACGACCTGCCGGCGTTCAACCGGGCGCTGCTGGAGGCGCTGTCGTGACCGCACCGGGCATCGGCTACACCTGCATGAGCGAGCAGTCCGACCCGCGCTGGCTGGTGCGCGACGCCCGCGCGGCCGAGGAGGCCGGGTTCGACACGATCGTGTTCTCCGACCACGCCTCGCCGTGGCTGACCAGCCAGGGCCACGCGCCGTACGCCTGGTCGGTCCTGGGTGCGGTGGCGGCCACGACCGAGCGCGTGGAACTCATGACGTACGTGACGTGCCCGACGGTCCGGTACCACCCGGCGATCGTGGCCCAGAAGGCGGCGACGGTGCAGATCCTGTCCGAGGGGCGGTTCGTCCTCGGCCTGGGATCGGGCGAGAACCTCAACGAGCACGTCGTCGGGCACGGCTGGCCCGCCGTCGAGGAACGCCAGGACATGCTCGTCGAGGCGTGCGAGATCATCTCGAACCTGTTCGACGGCGACCTGCTGACCTACGCCGGTGACTACTTCCGCGTCGACTCCCACCGGTTGTGGGACGTTCCCGAGCACCGCGTCCCGCTGGCCGTGGCCATCAGCGGGGAGAAGTCCGCCACCCGGTTCTCCCCCCTGGCCGAGCACGCCATCGCGGTCGAACCCGACGCGGCCCTGAAGGCCTGGGAGGCCGCCCGCGAACCGGGGCAGGGACCCGGCCGGAAGATCGGGCAGATGCCCGTCTCCTGGGGCTCTGACAAGGACGCCGCGATCACCCGTGCGCACGAGCAGTTCCGCTGGTTCGCCGGTGGCTGGAAGGTGAACGCCGACCTGCCGACGACGGCCGGTTTCGCGGGCGCGACGCAGTTCGTCCGCCCCGAGGACGTCGCCGGGCAGATCCCCTGCGGGAACGACGTGGACGCGATCGTGGAGGCCGCCTCGGCGTACTTCGAGGCGGGGTTCACCGACCTCGCCCTCGTCCAGATCGGCGGGGAGCACCAGGAGGAGTTCCTGGCGGCGGCGGCGTCGGACATCATCCCGGCGCTGCGCGAGGCCGCCCAGGGGACCGATCCCTCCCCCAGCTGAGGACGCACCGACGGGGCCCGTCGTCCGGGGAGGGACGACGGGCCCCGCGGTCAGTCCCGGACGCCTCGCCCGCTGCGGCGCCGGGGCCGCCACAGCGGTTCCAGGGCGGCCACCTCGGCCTCGTCGGCGGTGCGGAACGGCGGGTCGGTGGGAGCCTGGACGGCCCGGCGCCCCTGACCCCGCGTGGCGCGCAGGCTCGTGACGACGGAGGTCCCTAGGATCAGCGTGATCACTGCCAGGGACACCGGGGTCGGGATGTAGTAGAGGTCGACCTTGAGCAGCATCTTGACGCCGACCCAGATGAGCACGAGGGCCAACCCCAGCTTCAGGTGCACGAAGCGGTGGATCAGGTCCGCCAGCAGGAAGTACATCGCCCGCAGTCCGAGGACGGCGAACGCGTTCGCGGTGAAGACGAGGAACGGTTCGTCGGTGACCGCGAAGATCGCCGGGATGGAATCGACCGCGAAGACGACGTCGGTGACCTCGACGAGGACGAGCACGGCCAGCAGCGGGGTGGCCATGAGGACGCCGCCCTTGCGGACCAGCAGGCGCTGACCGTGGTAGGCGTCGGTCATCGGCATCCAGCGGCGGAACAGCCTCAGGACCCTGGACCGCGCGGGGTCGACGTGCTCGTCGCGCTGACGGATCATCCGGTAGCCGGTGTAGAGCAGGAACGCGGCGAACAGGTACAGGATCCAGGAGAAGCTCGCGATGAGCACGGACCCGGCCGCGATGAACACCCCGCGGAACACGAGGGCACCGACGACCCCGAGGAACAGGACCCGGTGCTGGTACTCGCGCGGCACCGCGAAGAACGTCAGGAGGATCGCCCACACGAACACGTTGTCGACGGCCAGCGACTTCTCGATGAGGTACCCGGCGAAGTACTCCTGACCGCGGTCGGCGCCCCACACCGACCACACCAGCGCACCGAAGGCGACCCCGAGACCCACCCAGACGCCCGACCAGACCGCGGCCTCGCGGACCCCGATCACGTGGGCGTGCCGGTGGACGAACAGGTCGACGGCCAGCATCACGGCGATGACGCCGAGGACGGCCAACCACACCCAGAGGGGAACGGACACGACGAGAACTCCTTCCGGTCAGCGCACCACCGACCGGAGATCTCCCCCGGCCCGGCGCGCCGGACCCGCCCCGACCGAGCCGCCCACCGGGGGTCGGCCGTCCTGACGATCGGAGCGTTTCGGGGTACTCCCCTCCGCTGGTCCCAGTGAACCCGGTCCGACGAAGCACGTCAAGCGATGCGCGAATCGGAGTTCGCGCGTCGAGCGGGCTCGCCCGCCGGGTGCGCGTCCCGCCTCACTCCCGCAGGACGAGGGCGAGCAGGTCCTCGACCCGCACGTGCTCCTCGACCGGGTGCCGCAACCGGGTCCGTCGCGGCACGGTGTAGCGGTTGCGGCGCCCGACGCGTTCACGCACCAGGTACCCCTCGACCTCCAGGTCGCGGACGATCGCCTGCACGGCCCGCTCGGTGATCCCCACCCGGGCGGCGACCTCGGACATCCGCACCTCGGCGTCGGCGGCCAGCACGACGAGGACGTGGGCGTGGTTGGTCAGGAACGTCCACCGGGAGGGTTTCTCGGGCACCGGCCCAGCGTAGGGGGACACCCACAGGGCGGTCGGCGCGCTCCCCGGCGGAGGAACTGTCGGGAACCGGCGGGGACCGGTGGGAACCGGCGGGGACCGGTGGGAACCGGCGGGGTCGCGCCGACGTTCTGCACGACAACCACGCCGCCGTGGTCGTCCGGGACCCGGCGCCGTGCGGGGAGGAGGGGTCGTGATGGGGAGCGGTTCCCCGCTCTCGCGGTCGGGTCCGGTGTCCGGCGGCGCCCTCGCGCCCCCGCTGCGGATCGCCGCTGCGACCGGGCTGGGCCTGGGAACCGTGGTGGCCGTCCTCGGCGCGGTCAGCTCGCCCGTCACGGTCCTGCTGTCGGCCACCCTGGTGAGCCTGCTGCTGCTCCTCCTGCCCGCGGTGACGTCACCGGAGTCGGCCGCCCGCCCGGACACGCAGCGGCGCACGCGGCGCCTGCTGGTGGCGGCCGGGGCCCTGCCGCCCTTCTCGGCCGGTGCCCACGTGGCCGGCGTCCCGCCGCAGGCGCTGTCGGCCCTGGTCCTGGTGGCCGGTTCGACCGTGCTGGTGCGGTGGTTGCTGCGGTGGGAGGAGGAGGCGGCCGGCCCCGCGCCCCGCGAGGGGGCGCCGACCGCTGCCCGGGTGCAGGAGCCGCCGGGCACCGACGGACTGGCCGACCTCTTCGGCGTGCTGCCGCTGGAGGCCCTCTTCGCCGAGTGGAAGGCGTTGCGCGCCACCTCCACGGGCACCTCCGGGCCCGAGCGCGAACGGCTCGTGGCCGCGCTGGGCCTGCTGCTGACCGAGCTGCACCGGCGCGACCCGCAGGCCGCCCGGCGGTGGCTGAGCACGGACCCCACCGACCCCCCGGACCGCTGGTTCGACGACGAACCGCGCGGTCAGAGCGCCTGAACACCCGCGCACGGCTCGCGTCGTGGGCACCACCGGCACCCCCTACCGTGGACGGTGGAACCGGCGCCCACGGAGAGTTGGACCATGCACGAGGAGAGCACCGCGGGCCCGTCCGCGCGCATGCACGAGACGACCGGCGAGAACGAGGCGGTCCTGGACCTGGTGCTGGAGTACTCCCGGAACCGGCTCACGGCCCGCGACCTCCCGCTCGACAAGTCCGTCAGCAGCGCCGACCTGCGCCGCCTGGCACCCCCGGCCGTCACCGAGGACGGCATCGGGGCGGCCCGGGCGATGGCCGTGTTCGAGCACGTCCTCGCCCCCGCCTGCATCACGACCGACCACCCGCGCTACCTGTCGTTCATCCCCTCCGCGCCGTCCAAGGCCGCGGCCGCGTTCGACATCGTGGTCTCGGCCAGTGCGCTGTACGGGGGGTCCTGGCTGGAGGGCGCCGGGGCTGTGCACGCCGAGAACGAGGTGCTGCGCTGGCTGGCCGGGGAGTTCGGGTTGCCCGCGGGGTCCGGCGGTGTCTTCGTCCAGGGCGGGACCCTGGGGAACCTGTCGGCCCTCGTCGCGGCGCGCGAGGACGCACGCGAGGCGGCGCGGGGCCGAGGGACCGCGCCCGGTCGCTGGGCCGTGGTCTGCAGCGCCGAGGCGCACTCCTCGATCGCGTCCGCCGCCCGCGTCATGGACGTCGACGTCGTGGCCGTGGCGCCGGGCGAGGACGGCGTCCTGCGCGGCGACGCCGTCCGCGCCGCGCTGGCCGAGCACGGGGACCGGGTGTTCGCGGTCGTGGCGACGGCCGGGTCGACGAACTTCGGGATCGTCGACGACCTGGCCGGGATCGCCGAGGTCACCACCGAGCGGGGCACCTGGCTGCACGTCGACGGCGCCTACGGCCTGGCCGGTCGGTTGTCGGCGCGACGCCGGGACCTGTTCACCGGTCTCGAGCACGCCGACTCCGTCATCGTCGACCCGCACAAGTGGCTGTTCGCGCCCTTCGACGCGTGCGCCCTCGTCTACCGCGACCCCGACCGCGGCCGCCGCGCCCACACCCAGCACGCCGAGTACCTCGACACCCTCACCGAGACGAAGGACTGGAGCCCGTCCGACTTCGCCGCCCACCTCACCCGGCGCCCGCGGGGCCTGCCCACGTGGTTCTCGCTGGCGACCTACGGGGTCCGGGCCTACCGGGAGGCGATCGACGCGGCCATCGACCTGGCGGCCGAGGTCGGCCGCGTCATCGCCGGACGCCCGGAACTCTCCCTCGTGCGGGAGCCGCAGTTGTCCGTCGTGGTGTTCGAGCGCGTGGGCTGGTCGAAGGCCGACTACGACGCCTGGTCGGCGCGGCTGCTGGACGAGCAGCTCGCGTTCGTGACGCCGAGCAGCCACCAGGGCCGTCCGAACGCGCGGTTCGCGATCGTCAACCCGCGCACGACGATCGAGGACCTGACGGCGATCCTCGACACCATGGCCTGACCGGGTGGTGGGGCAGGATGGGCGCATGACGAGCGCCGAGGACCCCATCGCCAGCGGTTCGTCGTCGCGCGAGATCGCCCGCGAGGCGGCCGGCCCGGCCGAGGGCGACCTCGAGCGCAGCATCGCGGCCCAGGTGCGCGCCTACCGGCAAGCGGCAGGACTATCGGTGGCCGAGATGGCCGACCGCGTCGGCATCTCCAAGGCCATGCTGTCGAAGATCGAGAACGCGCAGACCTCCTGCAGCCTCACGACCCTGGCCCGCCTCGCGGCCGGGCTGGAGGTCCCCGTCACGGCCCTGTTCCGCGGGGTGGACGCCGAGCGGGAGGCGGTGTTCGTCCCGGCGGGCCACGGGGCGCGCATCGTGCGGCGCGGGTCCAAGCAGGGCCACCTGTACGAACTGCTCGGAGGCCTGCGCGGGCCGCACAAGCGCATGGAAGCGGTCCTCGTGACCCTCACCGAGGCCTCGGAGGTGTTCCCGCTGTTCCAGCACCCCGGGACCGAGATCCTCTACATGCTCGAGGGCGAGATGGTCTACGGGCACGGCGAGGCGCGCTACACGATGCGTCCCGGCGACGCGCTGCAGTTCGACGGCGAGGGGCCGCACGGCCCGGAAGAACTCCTGGAACTGCCCGCGAAGTTCCTCGCCGTCACGGCCTACGACGGGACGAGCGGGCACGGCTGAGCCGCCCCACGGCAGAGCTGGGCTCAGGCCAGCAGGTCGGCCAGCACGTCCGCCAGCGCGACGGATCCCCGTTCGGCGTCGGCGTCGGTGCAGAACTCCTCCGGGGAGTGCGAGACGCCCGTCGGGTTGCGGGTGAACAGCATCGCCGTGGGCACGCGCTCGGCGAGCACGCCCGCGTCGTGACCGGCACCGGTGGCCAGCAGGGGCGCGCCGGGCAGCACCCCGGACAGCCTGCGGAACAGGGCGACGTCGAAGTCGACGGTCGGGCTCAGGGACTCCTCGCGGACGTCCACGGTGCACCCCTCGACCGTGGCGAGCTCGGCCGCCCGCCGCGACACCTCGGCGACGACGGCGGCGGTCACGGCGTCCTCGGGGTGCCGCACGTCGAGCCACAGGTCGACGCGGGAGGCGATGACGTTCGCGCCGCCCGGCACGGGGTTCAACCGCCCCACCGTGGCCCGCGTGCCGGGGTGCGCGGCGGCGACCTCCCGGGCCGCGGCGACGACGAGGGCCGCGACGAGCAGCGGGTCGTGCCGGTCGGCGAGCAGCGTCGTCCCGGCGTGGTTGCCCTGCCCGTGCACCGTGAACCGCCAGCGCCCGTGCCCGATGACGGACGACGCCACGGCCACGGGGGCGTCGAGGTCCACGAGGCCGCGACCCTGTTCGACGTGGAGCTCGACGAAGCAGCCGATGCGCGCCAGCGCCTCGTCGTCACGACCGAAACCCGCCGGGTCCAGCCCCGCGCCCCGGGCCGCGTCCGCGAAGGTGGTCCCGTCGGGGTCGGTGAGTGCCAGCGCTCGCTCGGGGGCGATGGCCCCCGTCAGCAACCGCGACCCGAGGCAGGCCACGCCGAACCGGGACCCCTCCTCCTCCGGGAACACCGCGAGCCCGAGGGGCCGGGCGGGCTCGGTCCCGCGCTCGCGCAGCAGGTCCAGGGCGCGCAGGGCGGAGGCGACGCCGAGCGGGCCGTCGAAGGCGCCGCCCCCGGGCACGGAGTCGAGGTGGCTGCCGGTCACGACGGCGTCGCGCAACGGGGCGCCGGCCGGGTTCCACCAGGCCCAGACGATCCCGTTGCGGTCGGTCTCGCCCTCGAGCCCGCGGCGGCCGAGTTCGGCGAGGTACCACTCGAGCAGGTCGCGTTCGGCGGTCGCGAAGACGGGGCGGGAGTACCCGCCCCGCACCGGGTCCCGGCCGGTGTCGGCGATGGCCGCGAGGAGCGCGGCGGTCTCAGGCACGGGAGGAACCTACTCGCCCGCCCACCCGGAACCGGTCGGGCACCGAACCGGTCCCCAGGGCGACGTCGGCCGCGACCTCCCCGAGCACGGGAGCGAACTTGGCGCCGTGCCCCGAGCAGGGCGACACGACGGTCACGCCGTCCGCCTCGTCCACGACGAAGTCCTCGGTCGGGGTGTTCGTGAACAGGCACGTCGTCTCGGCGTACGGCTCGGGCACGAGACCGGGCAGGAACCGGCGCACGTGCTCCACGACGCGGCCGCGGTTGGCGGGGTCGATGCGGCCCGTCCTCTCGGCCGCGGAACGGATGACCCGTCCGGCGTCGTACTCGGCCACCTTCTGCCCGTGGAACTGCGCGTCGCGCCCTCCCGGCAACGCGTAGACGCAGATGTCGTCGCGCTTGTGGATGAGGGTGGGCCAGTCCTGGGCCGGAGCGTCGTCGCGGTAGGGGAAGTGGAAGGCGTTCTCCTCCTTCACCTCCAGCGGCGGGAACGCGCCGAGGAACCCGGCCGGCAGCGCCAGGTCGGTCAGCAGGTCGGGCAGGAAACCCCCCGCGGCCACGACGACGCGTTCGGCGCTCACGGTGCGCCCGTCCGCGGCGTGCGCCGTGAAACCCGACGCGGACCCCGAGCCCGTGCGTTCCAGCCGCTGCAGGGGCCACCCCGTGAGGACCTCGGCCCCGCGCGCCCGCGCCGCCGCCACCATCGTCGTCACGGTCGACTCAGCGTCCAGGACCCCGCCCGCCCGGTGCAGCAGGACGTCGGTGTCGAAGGCGATGTGCGGCCAGCGGTCCCGGGCCTGGTCCCGGGGCAGGAGCTCGTGCTCCACCCCGGCGTCGGTCAGGACCGCCGCCAGCCCGTGCGGATCGCGCTGGGCACCGAAGTCCAGTGCGCCGCAGCGCCGCACGAGGTCGGAGCCGTGGAGGGCGGACAGTTCCGCCCAGCCGGGTTCGGTGGCGGCCACGAGGTCGACGTACACGCGCTCGGGGTAGGCGTAGCGGAAGATCCGCGCCGACCCGTGCGAACTGCCGTGCTCGGACGCGGGGACGTCGCGCTCGACGAGCGTGACGGAGAACCCCCGCTCGGCCAGCCGCCAGGCGGTCGAGGCACCGGCCAGGCCGGCACCGACGACGAGGAACTGCGAACTCATGAGATCCCTTCCACCACGACGGCTCGCCCTGCGAGGTCGCCGGGGACGACGGAGGAGTGCGACTGCAGGGTGGTCAGGTCGACGGCCACCAGGGCCTCCCGGGGGACGCCCACCCGCACCCGCGCTGCGTGCGGTCGGGTGGTCATGACGTTGACGGCCGTGACCTCGCCGTCCGGCTCGGCGGTGACGAGGGCCTCCCCGCGGAACCGCAGGAGGTCACCGGGACCGAGGTGGTGGAGGCGGTCGTCGACGGTGAGGTCGAGCCGGCCGCGCGCCACGACGAACGTGCGGTCGACGCCGGGGAAGACCGAGAACGGGCCGGGGCCGCCGATGGTGGCGATGCTCAGCCGCCAGCGGTCGTCGCGGTGAACCTCCCGGGTCGTGCCCCGGCCGTTGCGCCAGGGCACGTCGGGCAGGTCCTCGTAGCTCACCGTCCGCACCGCCCCAGGATGCCCCGTCCGCGCGAGGAGCCCCGTCAGAGCCCCTGACCGGGGACCCAGCTCGTGCCGGCCAGCGGCAACCGGGTCATGGCCGCGGCCTCGATCGTCAGCGCGACGAGGTCCTCGGGTTCGAGGTGCTGCAGGTGCGCCTTCCCGCAGGCGCGGGCGATGATCTGCGCCTCCATCGTCATGACGCGCAGGAAGTTCGCGAGCCGCCGACCGCCGACCTCGGGGTCGAAGCGCTGCTGCAGCTCGGGGTCCTGCGTCGTGATGCCGGCCGGGTCCTGCCCCGCCTGCCAGTCGTCGTAGTAGCCCGCGGCCGACCCGATCTTGCGGTACTCGGCGTCGAGGGCGGGGTCGTTGTCGCCCAGAGCGATGAGGGCGGCCGTGCCGATGGCGACGGCGTCGGCGCCCAGCGCCATGCACTTGGCGAGGTCGGCGCCGCCCCGGACGCCGCCGGAGACGACGAGCTGCACCTCGCGGTGCACCCCCATCTCCCGCAGCGCGCGCACGGCCTCGGGGATCGCGGCGAGCGTGGGGATGCCGACGTGCTCGATGAAGACGTCCTGCGTGGCGGCGGTCCCGCCCTGCATCCCGTCGACGACGACGACGTCCGCGCCGGCCTTCACGGCGAGCTTGACGTCGTAGTACGGACGCGAGGCTCCCACCTTGACGTAGACCGGCTTCTCCCAGTCGGTGATCTCCCGCAGTTCACCGATCTTGATGGCCAGGTCGTCGGGGCCGGTCCAGTCGGGGTGCCGGCAGGCCGAGCGCTGGTCGACGCCGACGGGCAGGGTGCGCATGCCCGCGACGCGCTCGGTGATCTTCTGCCCCAGCAGCATCCCGCCGCCGCCGGGTTTCGCTCCCTGGCCGAGCACGACCTCGATCGCGTCCGCCGCGCGCAGGTGGTCGGGGTTCATGCCGTAGCGCGAGGGCAGGTACTGGTAGACGAGGTGCTTGGAGTGCCCGCGCTCCTCGTCGGTCATGCCGCCGTCGCCCGTCGTGGTCGACGTCCCGACCTCGCTGGCCCCGCGGCCGAGGGCCTCCTTGGCCCGGCCCGACAGGGCGCCGAAGCTCATCCCGGCGATCGTCACGGGTGTGGACAGGTGCAGCGGGAACTTCGCGTTCCGTGCCCCGAGGACGACGTCGGTGTCGCAGCGTTCGCGGTACCCCTCCAGCGGGTACCGGGACATGCTGGCCCCGAGGAAGAGCAGGTCGTCGAAGTGCGGGAGCTTGCGCTTGGCGCCGCCCCCGCGGATGTCGTAGATGCCGGTGCGGGCCGCGTGCTGGATCGCCGCGATGGTGCTGCGGTCGAACGTCGTGGACTCGCGCAGGCCCTGGGCGGCGAGGTCTTCGGTCATCTCCGGGCCCCTCTCAGTACGCCGAGGCGTTGTCGACGTGGAAGTTGTAGAGCGTGCGGGCCGAGCCGTACCGGGTGAACGCGGCCGGGTCGTCGGCGCGACCGGCGGCGGCCAGCAGCTCGGCCAGTTCGGCCAGGTGCTCGGGCCGCATCTCCTTGGCGACGCAGTCGGCACCGAGGGAGGCGACGGTCCCCCGCACGTAGATCCGGGCCTCGTAGATCGAGTCGCCCAGCGCGTCGCCGGCGTCCCCGCAGACGACCATGCGCCCGGCCTGGGCCATGAACCCGCTCATGTGGCCCACGTTCCCGCCGACGACGATGTCCACCCCCTTCATGGAGATCCCGCAGCGGGCCGCGGCGTTGCCGTCGACGACGAGGAGACCGCCGTGGGCGGTGGCTCCGGCGGACTGGGAGGCGTCGCCGTGGACGCGCACGCGCCCGGACATCATGTTCTCGGCGACACCGACACCCGCGTTGCCGTGGACCTCGACCGTGGCGTGCTGGTTCATGCCGGCCGCGTAGTAGCCGACGTGCCCCTCGAGGGAGACCGTCAGGGGCCGGTCCAGCCCGGCGGCCAGGGAGTGCCTGCCGTCGGGGTGCGTCACCCGGTAGGTGGCGGTGGACCCCTCGGGTTCGGCGTGCAGCGCCGCGTTCAGCTCACGCACGCTCGTCGTGGTCAGGTCGACCTCGGATGTGACGGTGGGGGCGGGAATCTCCTGGGTCAGCGTTCCCATGCGTACACGACCTCCGGCTCGGGTTCGAAGATGCGGGCGTTCTCGACACCGGGCAGGCCGGTGAGGTAGCGGTACTCGCTCGCCACGGCCACCCACCGGTCGGTCTCGGCGACGACCGCGGGTTTGCAGGCGATGGCGTCGCGGACGACGGCGAAGGAGTTCTCCGTGGCGACGAGCAACGTGTAGAACCCGTCGAACCGTTCGCACAGCAGGCGCAGCGCCTTCTCGACGTCGGCCCCGCCGGCCAGCTGCTGGGCGACGAACCGCGCACCGACCTCGGTGTCGTTCTGGGAGTCGAACTCCACGCCCTCGGCCACGAGCTCGCGGCGGATCGTGGCGTGGTTGGAGAAGGACCCGTTGTGGACCATGCACTGGTCCGGACCGACGGAGTAGGGGTGGCTGCCGGTCGAGGTGACGGCGGACTCCGTCGCCATCCGGGTGTGCGCGACGCCCTGGTACCCGGTGGCGTCGGCGAGGCGGAACGTCGTCGCCAGGTCGTCGGGGTGCCCGGTGCCCTTGAGCACGGACAGGTCCGCCCCCCGGCTCGTCACGACGGCGCCGGGCAACGCGCTGCGCACCGCGGCCTCGAGGAGGTCGGCGCTCACCGCGGCGGAGAAGACCGACGTCTGCCCGCTCGCCCGCCCCTGGACCGGCTGCCCCAGGACGCCTCCCACCGCGGAGGCGGCGTCGGTGACCGCCAGCGGCGACTCGATGGCGCAGACCGTGGCCTGGCCCGCAGGGTTGAGGACGGCGTCCCCGTAGAGCCCGACGCCCGCGGCGTCGGTCCCGCGCTCGGCGGCCTGGCAGAGCATCGTCTGCAGCAGGGCCCCGAGGTGCGGCTGCAGCGCCGCGTCCCGCAGGTGCAGTCCGGCGATCCCGCACATCAGCGTCCTCCTTCGTCGTCAGCGTGTTTCTTCACGGTAGTCGTCGTTTCTCTTCAGTGTCCAGTCAGACCGCCGTGAGGTAGCGGTCGACCTCCCAGTCGGTGACCCGGGCGTGCCAGGAGTAGAACTCCTCGCGCTTGAGCTCGGCGTAGTAGCGCGACACCCCGGCACCCGGGTCGACCGCGTCGAGGACGCCGGTGACGACGTCGTCGGCCTCGAAGGCGTGCACGGCGTCCAGCAGCGTGCGCGGCAGCAGCGGCGCGTCGGCCGGCCGCTCGCCCGGCGCCCCCGGGTCGAGGTCGCGGCGGACACCGTCCAGACCGGCGCCGAGCGCGACGGCGGTGGCCAGGTGCGAACTCGCGGCCCCGTCCCCGGCCCGCAGTTCCACGCGGTGCGGGTCGGGGACGCGGACGAGGTGCGTGCGGTCGTTGCCGCCGTACGTCGCGGCCCGCGGTGCCCACGTCGCCCCCGACGCGGTGGACGTGGCGCCGGTCCGCTTGTAGGAGTTCACGGTGGGCGCGATGACGGCCTGCATCGCCGGGGCGTGCGCCAGCAACCCCGCCGTGAACCCGTACCCCGTGCGGGACAGTCCGAGTCCGCGCGGGTCCTCGTCGGCGGGGAACCGCGGACCGTCCTCGCCCCACAGGGACAGGTGCAGGTGCATGCCGCTGCCCGTGCGGTCCGTGAAGGGTTTCGGCATGTAGGTGGCGATCATCCCGCGCTGCTCGGCGAGCATCTGGATGACGTACCGCAGCGTCGTGACGCGGTCGGCGGTCGTCAGCGCATCGGCGTAGTGGAAGTTCTGCTCGAACTGCCCGTTGCCGTCCTCGTGGTCGCTGGCGTAGGGGCCCCACCCGAGCGACTCCATGACGTCGGAGACGGCGGCGAGGTGGTCGTACATGCGCGTCACGCCCCGGGTGTCGTAGCAGGGCTGGTCGGCGTCGTCCGAGGCGTCGGCGGTCACGAGCCGGCCGTCGAGGCCCCGCTTGACGAGGAAGTACTCGACCTCGGCGCCGACCGACAGGCTCAGGCCGAGGTCGGCGGCCGCGGCGATCTGCCGGCGCAGGAGCACCCGCGGCGCGAACGCGTACGGGACGCCCTCGACGTGCGGGTCGCAGTGGACCATCGCCAACCCCGGGCGCACGAACGGCAGCGGCGTGTAGGAGGAGCGGTCGGGGACCGCGACGACGTCCGGGTCGGCGGGGACCTGACCGAGGCCGCCCGCGGCGTAGCCGGCGAACCCGCACCCCTCCCCCTCGAGCTCGTCGGCCGCGGAGACCGGGACGAGCTTGGAGCAGGGTTTGCCGGTGAGGGTGGTGAACGTGGCGAGCAGGTACCGGACCCCGTCGGCCCGGGCCGTGCTCGCGAGGGACTGGGTTCCGGCCACCGACAGACCGGGAGTCACGCCGGCGGTGGCAGCGGCGGGGAAGGTGGGGGGAGCGGCGGTCACGGGAGCCTCCAAGGGCGTCTCACGGTGGCATCCAACATCTACTGACAGTAGACACCCCGCGTGTTTCACCGGTGTTTCGCGCCCGTCACCACCGTGGAAACCACTCCCCCCTCCCCGGCACCCCTCCCCCGCGCGGAAAACACTCTTTCCGCCCTCCCCAAGGGGTTTTGAGGGCGGGGAGCACGACATCCGCCCCGACGCAGTGCGGCCCCGCACCCAGTGCGAGGGTGCGGGGCCGTGTGCGTCTCACCCCAGGAGCTCGAGGTCCCCCACGGCGGTGACGGAGACGTGCGTCACCGCCTGGTCCGGCGCCGCCGCGTGCCGGTGCGGGAGGCCGGGCGGCACGACGACCACGTCGCCGGGACCCAGGACGCGCCGCCGGTCGCGGAACTCCAGCTCCCCCGCGCCGGCGACGACGACGAGGACCTGTTCGTGCGCGTGCCGGTGCCAGGCCGTACCGCCACCGGCGTCGAGCGTCGTGAGCACGACGGTCCGCGGACCCCCGCCGTCCTGGACCAGCGCGACGAGGTCGGTCCAGCGGGCTCCCCCCTCGAACACGGGCGGCCCCAGCTCGACGACGGGGAGGTCCGCCGCGCTCACGTCCGGACCAGCTGCTCGCTGCGCAGGTCCTTCCAGAACGCGGCGGTGGCGGCCAGGACGATGAGCAGGAACGGCGCCGAGGACACGATCGCCATGTTCTGCAGCGCCTGCAGACCTCCGGCGAGCAGCAGCGCCACGGCGGCCGCGCCGGTGAGGACGCCCCACAGGACCAAGCACCACGTCGGTGGCCGTTCGCTGCCGCGCGTCGTGAGCATCGCCAGGACGTAGGTGTTCGCGTCGGCGCCGGAGACGAAGAACAGCACCACGAGGACGATCGCCAGGGTGGAGGTGACCGTCGCGAGCGGGAACTGATCGAGGGTCAGGAAGAACGCGGAGTTCGCGTCCTGCGCTGCGGCAGCGGCGATCCCGGCCCCTCGCGTCAGGTCCAGGTGCATCGCGGTCCCGCCAAAGGCGGTGAACCACACGAAGAACACGACGCTCGGGACGACGAGGACGCCCAGCACGAACTCGCGGATGGTGCGGCCGCGGGAGATGCGCGCCAGGAAGACGCCGACGAACGCGGCCCAGGACAGCCACCACGCGAGCATGAAGTAGGTCCACCACTGCATGAACGCGAGGTCGCCGTCCGCGGGGGTGATGAGGCTCATCGCGAAGAACTGGCTGGCGTACCGCCCCAGCGACTGCACGAGCAGGTTCGCGAGGTAGATCGACGGCCCGACGACGACGATGAACACGAGCAGCAGACCGGCCAGCCCCATCGCGGTCTCGCTGAGGTAGCGGATGCCCTTGGCCACGCCGCTGACCGCCGAGACCGTGAACAGCAGCGTGACGACGGCGATGACGATCACCTGGACGGCGGTCGAGACCGGGACCCCGAACAGCGACCCCAGGCCGGCGTTGATCTGCAGCGCACCCAGACCCAGCGAGGTGGTGGTGCCGAACAGCGTGGCGAAGACCGCGAAGACGTCGATGCCGCCCCCCACCCAGCCGTCGACGCGCCGGCCGAGGATCGGCCGCAGCAACGCGGAGACGAGGCTCGGGCGGCCCTTCCGGTACGTCGACCACGCCATGGCGAGCCCCATGACGGCGAAGATGCCCCAGGCGTGCAGGCCCCAGTCGAAGAAGGAGAACTGCATGGCCGTGACGGCTGCGTCCCGCGTCATGGGGTCGGCCAGACCGTGCGGTGGTGCGGCCAGGTGGGAGACGGGTTCGGCCACGCCGTAGGAGATGAGGCCGATGCCCATGACGGCGGAGAGGATCATGGCGATCCACGAGCGCGTCCTGAACTGCGGGCGGTCCTCGTCCCGCCCCAGGCGGAGCCGCCCGTAGGGGCTGAGGGCCAGGCCCACCAGGAACACGAGGATGCCCAGGGCGCTGAGCAGGTAGAGCCAGCCGAAGCTCGACGTGATCCAGTTCAAGGCACCGGAACTGGCGCTCGACAGGGACCCGCCCGCCGCGCCCCCCCAGGCCACGACGACGACCGTGACGGCGACGGAGACGAGCAGGACGGGGCCGGGACGTCGACCGGCGGAACCGGGCACCCCGGCACGCACCTGCGGGTCGGACGTGGCGGACGGGCCGCCGGAGGAGGAGTCGTCGGGAGCGGACGGCGGGCTGCTGGTCGGCGTGGACACGGGCAGCTCCTTTCACCGGATCGGGTGGGACCGTGCTGGGGTGCGACTGGCTGCGGCTCAGCGGGAGCGTGCACGGCTCGGGTGCGGCGACGGGCTCTCCGGAGAGCGGGCGACTCGTGTGGCAGACCGACGCTGGCATGCAAGAGGAGAGCGGGTCAAGGCTAGGGCACGACTTTCGTCGTGACAACGGGAACCTGGAACGTGGATGTCACGGGCGTTCACGCGCCCGAAACACGGTGGCACCAGTTGACGAGTTCCGCTCCCCCCTCCTACGGTCCCTGGCATGCCACAGCCGATGGAGGCCGCGACACTCACCGGTGCGCAGGCACGAGTCCTGGACGCCCTGCGGACCGCGATCATCAGCGGCGACCACCAGCCGGGCACACCCCTGTCCGAGGTCTCCCTCGCCGAGCAGCACGGCGTCAGCCGGACCCCGGTCCGCGAGGCGCTCAAGCAGTTGCAGATCGAGGGGCTCATCGAGGTCCGGCCCCGCGTGGGGACCTTCGTGCGCTCCCCCAGCCGGCGCGAGGTCATCGAGCTCTTCGAGCTCAAGGAGGTCCTCGAGGGCATGGGGGCGCGCCTCCTGGCCGCCCGCGGTCGCGTTCCCCCGCTCGACGAGCTCGAGGAGAACATCGAGCGGTCCCGCCTGGCCGTCGCCGCCGACGACCACGACGGGTACGCCGACCTCGTCCACGCGTTCCACTCGACGATCATCGACGGCGCGGACAACACGCAGTTGAAGAACCACTACCGCACCCTCATGAACCAGCTCGCCTACCACCGGCTGGTCGCCCGTTCCCTCAACCGACCCGGCCGACTCGGCGCGTCCTTGTCCGAGCACGAGAAGGTCCTGCAGCACATCCGGGAGAAAGACGGCTACGGCGCCGAGTTCGCCATGCGCGACCACGTGCGCAGCAGCGAGCGCGAAACCCTCTCCAGCTGACCACCTACCGACCCTGGAGGTCCCCGTGACCGGACCGTTGACCCTCACCGCCCCCGACGCCGACCCCACCGCGCTGAGGACGACGTTCGCGCTCTTCCCCTCCGGCGTCGCGGCCATCTCGGCCCGCCTGCCCGGCGAACCCGGGCCCGCCGTGCTCGTCGCCTCCTCGTTCCAGGTCGGGATCTCGCTGGACCCGCCGCTCGTGCTCTTCGCCGTGCAGCACACGTCGACGAGCTGGCCGAAGCTGCGGGCCGCGGCCGAGGCGGGCGGACGGCTGGGCGTCTCGGTGCTCGGCGAGGCGCACGACCTCACCGCCCGCCAGTTGGCCTCGAGGGCCGCCGACCGCTTCGCAGGGGTCGAATCCACGACGACGGGCTCCGGCGCGACGTTCGTGCACGGCGCCCCCGTCTGGCTCGAGTGCTCCGTGCACTCGCAGTTCCCCGCCGGCGACCACGACGTCGTCCTCCTGCAGGTGCACGCACTGGGCGGCGCGCCGGACACCGAACCGCTGGTGTGGCACTCGTCGGGGTTCCGGACGCTCTCCCCTCGCTGACCGCCTGGCATGCCAGTGATGACGATCCCGGCGTCTTTCCGGACTGCGGGGTCACCGATCCTGGGCTCCCTCGCAACGATTTCACGCTCTCCGATGCTCGCCGTCGTCGAACCCTTGACCCGCCGGTGCGGAACACCTAGCGTCTCTGGCATGCAAGAGGCGACCAGATCCGCGGTTCGTACCGCTCCGCGCCGTGCAGCCGAAACCCCCACCTCCCCCGCCGCCGTCGGTTCCCCGGACGCGCGCCCGGCCGTCGAGGTCCGCAAGCTCGTCGTGTACCGCGAGACGGTGCTCAGCGAGGCCGGCACCGCTCCCGCGGTCCCCGCCGAGCGGGCCTCCGCGGCCGCCGTCATCCGCAACCCGTGGGCCGGAACCCCCGCCACGACGGACCTCGGGCCGGTCGTGGCCGCCATCGCCCCCTCGCTGGCCCGGACGCTCACCGACGCCCTCCTCGACGCCCTCGGCGGCGTGGACCACGTCGAGGCGTTCGGCAAGGCGGCGGTCGTCGGGACGGCGGGCGAGATCGAGCACGGCGCGGCCCTCATCCACACCCCGTACTTCGGCAACCTCGTCCGGGCCCACCTCGACGGGGAGTCGATCATCTGCTTCGCCGACACCCGGGCCGAGGCGGGCGAGACCCTCGTGGTTCCCCTCTGGCACAAGCACCACGCGGCGACCCGCAGCCACTACCAGACGGTTCCGGTCCGTGTCGCGGACGCTCCCCGGCCCGACGAGATCGTCGTCGTGGCGGCCGCGTCGACGGGGCCCCGCCCGCACGCCCGCATCGGCGACCGCAGCACCGACCCCGCCGTGACCCCCGCTCTCCTGGAGGACCGACCGTGAACGTCCGCAAACTCGTCACCCTCGTCGAGGAGACGCGCTGGGAGGGGGGCCGCGAGGTCGACCCCGTCGCGCGCGTCGCCGTCGTGGCGGCTGTCATCGAGAACCCCTGGGCGGGCCAGGGTTTCGTCGAGGACCTCGCCCCGGGCATCGACGCGCACGCCTCCGACCTGGGGAAGCTGCTCGCCCCCCGTGTCCTGGAGGCCCTGGGCGGTCAGGCCGAGGCCTACGGCAAGGCGGGCATCGTGGGCCTCGACGGCGAGGTCGAGCACGCCTCCGCCCTCATCCACACGCTGAAGTTCGGCGACCACTTCCGGAGCGCAGCCGCCGCGACGACGCTGCTGCCCGCCGTCGAGAAGCGCGCGCGGGCCGGCGCCACCTTCGACATCCCCCTCAAGCACGTGACGGACGCGACGATCCGGTCGCACCACCAGAGCGTCGAGGTCCAGGTGTCCGACGCTCCCCACGCCGGGGAGATCCTCATCGCCCTCGCCGCCGCCACGCGGGGACGTCCGCAGCAGCGCCTGGCGCCGCTGTCGTCGGAGCAGTGAGCCGCTCGTGACCACCCGGGGAACCGTCGTCCTGCTGCACGGGGTCGGGCTGGACCACACCCTGTGGGCCCCGGTGCGCGGCGCGCTGGAGTCCGAGGGGTTCCGGGTGCTCACCCCTGACCTGCCCGGTCACGGCGACGCGGCCCCGGTCCCCGACGGCGTCACGCTCGCGGACCTCGCAGGCCAGGTGGCCGAGGTGGTGCCCGCCGGGTCCCACCTCGTGGGGTTCTCCCTCGGCGCGCTCGTCGCCCAGCACCTGGCGCGGTTCCGACCGGACCTCGCCGCCAGCCTGGTCTCCGTGAGCTCGGTCTGCCGCCGCACCCCCGCCGAGCGCGAGGCCGTGCTGGCCCGGCTGGCGACCGCCGAGGCCGACTTCCCCGCGAGCGTGGCGGCCTCCCTGGACCGCTGGTTCCCTGCGGACGACGGTGTCGACCCCGACCTGGTGCGCCGGACCGAGAAGACGTTGCTGGCCAACGACACCACCTCCTACCTGCGGTGCTACCGCGTCTTCGCGACGGCCGACGCGGAGCTCGCCGACGAGCTGGCGCGGATCACGGTCCCGGCGCTGGCGGTCACCGGCGACCTCGACCCCGGCTCCACCCCGGACATGACCCGCCGCCTCGCTGAGGCGGTCCCCGGCTGCCGCGCCGTCGTCGTCCCCGGTGCCCGCCACCTGTGGCCGGCCCAGCGGCCCGCCGACCTCCTGTCCCACCTCGTCCCGTTCCTGGAAGGAGTCGGCCGATGACCGACGTGCAGACCGCGGCCCCCGGCGCGTGGACCGCGGTCCCCGTGCGACAGCTGGACCACCACATCGGCGGGGAGAACAGCGCCCCGAGCAGCGGGGAGTGGTTCGAGAGCACCAACCCGGCGACCCTCGCGGTGAACTACCGCGTGGCCCGCGGAAACGCGACCGACGTCGACCGCGCCGTCACCGCCGCCACCCGCGCGTTCGAGCATCCCTCCTGGCGGGACCTCAGCCAGACCCGCCGGGGACGCCTCCTGCGGCGCCTGGGCGACCTCGTCGGCGAGAACGCCGAGGAGCTGGCCCGGATGGAGACCCTCGACAACGGCAAGCTGCTGCGGGAGATGCGGGGCCAGCTCACCACCCTGCCGGAGTACCTCTACTACTACGCCGGTCTGGCCGACAAGGTGCAGGGCGACGTGATCCCCACCTCCGACCGCCGGGTCCTGAACTACACGACGCGCGAACCCCTCGGTGTCGTCGGAGCCATCACACCGTGGAACTCCCCCCTCACCCTGACGACGAGCAAGCTGGCCCCCGCGCTGTGCGCCGGCAACACCATCGTGGTGAAACCCTCCGAGCACACCTCGGCCACCGTCCTGCGGCTCGCCGAGCTCGCCGTCGAGGCCGGGTTCCCGCCCGGCGTCGTCAACGTCGTCACCGGGTTCGGGTCCGAGGCCGGGCAGGCGCTCGTCGACCACCGTGGGCTGGCCAAGGTCTCCTTCACGGGCAGCACCGCCACCGGGGCGCGCATCGCGGCGACCACGGCCAGCCGGTTCATCGGCTCCACCCTGGAACTTGGCGGCAAGTCCCCGAACATCGTCTTCGGCGACGCCGACGTGGCGAACGCCGCCATGGGCGTGGTGGCGGGCATCTTCGCCGCCGCCGGCCAGACGTGCATCGCCGGCAGCCGCGTCTTCGCCCACCGCTCCGTCTACGACGAGCTGCTGCAACGGGTCACCGACCGCGCCCGCACGATCCGGATCGGAGACCCGTTGGACGAGAGCACCGAGCTGGGGCCGTTGGCGTTCGCCGAACAGCGCGCGAAGGTCGACGGGTACGTCGAGCTCGGCCGCGAGGAGGGCGCGCGCGTCCTGACGGGTGGCCGCACGAGCGACGGCGGCGGCCTGGGCGGTTGGTTCTACGAACCCACCGTCCTCGTCGACGTCGACAACTCGATGCGCGTCGTGCGGGAGGAGATCTTCGGTCCCGTCGCCGCCGTCATGCCGTTCGACAGCGAGGACGAGGTCATCGCGCTGGCGAACGACACCGAGTACGGCCTGGCGGCGGGTGTCTGGACGCGGGACCTGTCCCGCGCCCACCGGATGGCCGCCCGGCTCGACGCCGGCACCGTCTGGGTCAACACGTACCGGGCGATGTCACCCATGTCGCCCCGCCAGGGGTTCAAGAGCAGCGGCGTCGGCGTCGAGCACGGCCAGGAGACCATCCGCGACTACACCCGGGTGAAGAGCGTCTGGATCAACACGAGCGAGGAAGAACTCGCCGACCCGTTCACCATGCGCAGCTGAGCACCCACCACCACCCGACGAGGAGGAGAGACCCGTGAAGTTCTCGCTGTTCGTGCACATGGAGCGCTGGGACGAGGAAGTCGGCCACCAGCAGCTGTTCGAGAACCTGACCGAACTCGCGCTCATGGCCGAGGAGGGGGGTTTCAGCACGGTGTGGATCGGTGAGCACCACGCCATGGAGTACACCGTCTCCCCCAGCCCGATGCCCCAGCTCGCCTACCTGGCCGCGCGGACGACTCGCATCCGGCTGGGCGCCGGCACCATCATCGCCCCGTTCTGGAACCCGATCCGCGCGGCCGGCGAGTGCGCGCTGCTGGACGTCATCAGCGGCGGCCGCATGGAGGTGGGGCTGGCGCGCGGGGCCTACCAGTTCGAGTTCGACCGGATGGCCGGCGGCCTGCCCGCCACCGAGGGCGGGAAGCACCTGCGCGAACTGGTCCCCGCCGTCCAGCGCCTGTGGGAGGGCGACTACGCCCACGACGGGGAGGTCTGGCAGTTCCCCACCTCGACGTCGGTCCCCTCACCCGTGCAGAAGCCCGGTCCGCCGGTGTGGATCGCGGCGCGGGATCCCGCGTCCCACGACTTCGCCGTCGCCTCGGGCTGCAACATCATGGTGACCCCGCTCATGAAGGGCGACGAGGAGGTGGAGGACCTGGCCCGCAAGTTCGACACCGCGGTCGGCAACCACCCCGAGCGGTCCCGCCCGAAGCTCATGGTGCTGCGGCACACCCACGTGCACCCCACCTCCGACCCCGACGGCTGGCGGCCCGCCGCGGAGGCCGTCGCCCGGTACTACCGAACGTTCGACGCGTGGTTCGGGAACAAGACGACCCCGGAGAAGGGGTTCCTCGAGCCCAGCCCGGTCGAGAAGTTCGCCGAGCGGCCGGAGTTCGAGGTCGACTCGCTGCACAAGACCGCCATGATCGGGACGCCCGAGGAGGTCGTCGAGCGGATCCGGTACTACGAGGAGCTCGGCGTCGACGAGTTCAGCTTCTGGATCGACAACGGCATGACGCACGAGCAGAAGCGCGCCTCGCTCGCGCTGTTCATCGAGCAGGTCGTCCCGGCCTTCGCCGACGGGGACTGACCCGTCGAATGACCGGGGCTTGACCCGGGGGCGGGGTGCGGGTCACCCTGTCCCCGGTCAACCCGCGCCCGGGGGCTTCGTCCCCCGGTCCGTCGAGTGCGCGGGTCCTCGAGTGCACCGCCACACGGCGCTGACCCCGGTCAGCCTGCGCCTGTTCGTCGTCCTCCGCGTCCTGCTCCACGTCAAGGAGCTGCCGCACCACCCGAAACCCACCGTCGGTGACGACGTGACGTGGTTCCTCCGGATCCGCCCCTCCCCCGCCGAGTTCGGTCCGAGCGTGCGCCACGCGACGGTCGGCCCCGTTGCCGGGGGCGTCGAGACCACGGGGTTCCCGGTCCGCATCCAGCTCGTGAACTGGGCTCTCACCGGCCCGGCCGACGACCGCCGTCCCGTTCCGGGTTCACTGGAACTGCGGGACGTCCACCGTCCGCCGCAGAAGTTCCTCGGCGGCCGCGACCGCCGCGACACGCACCTCCTCGTGGACCTCGCCGTCCGCCGCACGAACCCCGACCCGGGCGGATCGACGGGGCGTTGACACGGTTTCACAGGGCACACAGAGATCCCGGGACCGACCCTGGACGAAGGAGTCCCCGTGCCCCGTCGAACGCCCCTCGCCCGCACCGCGGGGCGCCGCGTGCACCCCCACGCTCCAGCCCGGACGCAGACCGTCCCGGTCGGCTTCTCGGGCCGGGACACCGAGGTCCAGGTGTTCGTCCCCTCGCACCGGCCGGCGCGCGTCCCGCTCGTCCCCGACCTGCACGGCAGCAGTTCCAACGGTCCGGCGCAGGCCGGCATCAGCGGCCTGCCGGCCGTCGCGGAGCACGAGGGTTTCCTCGTCGCGGACCCCACGGCGGCCATCGAGCTGCCGCCCACGGACCCGCCGCTGGCCGGGGGCAGCTGGGCGTGGAACGTGCCCGGCGTCCCCACGACGGCCGGGCAGTTCCCGCCGACGGGGGCCCGCGACGACGTGGCGTTCCTGACCGCTGTCATCGACCAGGTCGGGGCCGCGGCACGCGTCGACACCCGCCGCACCTACCCGACCGGCTACTCCGGCGGGGGCCGGGTGGCGTCGGCCCTGGCCTGCCGGCTCTCGGACCGCGTCGCCGCGATCGCCCCGGTCGCGGTGCTCACGTTCCACGGCAGCGACGACCTGCGCTGGGGCTACTCCGCCCCCGTCGCCGTGCAGACCTGGGCCCGTCTCAACGACTGCCGCACCGGCACGCTCCGCACGACGCTCACCGGACACGTCTCCGTCACGACCTACGCCCGGTGCGCGGGGGCGCCGATGTGGAGTTCCAACGCATCGTCGGCGGGGTCACTCCTGGCCGGGCGCCGACGAACCGGAGGGACCGCTCGGGCCCGTCACGCAGGAGGTGGACGCCTCCGAGACCATGTGGGCGTCCTTCGCCGCCCACCCCCAGCCCGCCTGACCCCGATCCCGGCCCTGACCCCGCGCGGAAAACACCTTTTCCGCCCCCCTCGCGGCGAATCGAAGTCTCGAAGCACGACTTCCGCCCTGTGGAGGCCTTGCTCCAGAGCCCATCCACAGGGTGGCGCCGCGCGTCGCCCCCGTCTCCACAGCTCTCCCCGGGGCTGCGTCGTCCACAGTCCGCCCGGGGCGGCGCCACGCGGCGGCCCGTCCGGTCGACAGTCGGCGCATGCGACGACACGACCGGGACGTCATCCTCCCCGAGGTTTTCCTCGGCCGCGACGCCGTGCGAGACGGCCTGTTCAGCGAGAAGCAGTTGCGGGGCCCGTCGGTGCAACGGGTCCTCCGCGGGGTCTACACGGTTCGCGGCCGACCGTTGACGCACGTGCTGCGGTCCCGCGCCGCCGCCCTCCTGCTGCCCCCCGGAGGCGTCGTGACCGGCCGGTCCCAGGCGACGTTGCTGGGGGTCGAGCTCCGACGGTGGGAGGACGAGGTCGAGGTGCTCGTGCCGGCACCCGCCGGCGCGAGGTGGACAGCGGTGCAGGGGATCGCGCTGCGCCGGGCACGCACCGTCGACCCCGGCGCTCCCCGGGACGGCGTCCCCGTCGCCACGGCGGAGAGGATGGCCTTCGACGCGACGACGCGGATGCCCCTCGCCGAGGCGGTGGCGAACCTCGACGCGCTGGTGCGCGGCGGCGCCGTCGCCCTGCCCGCCCTGCGTCGGTGGCTGGACGAGGTGCACGGTCCGCACGTGGTGGCCGCACGGAAGGCGGCGGAGCTGTGCGACCCCCGCGCGGAGTCCCGGCAGGAGAGCGTCGTGCGCGTGGTGCTCCACGGGGCCGGTCTTCCCGTCGTGCCCGGCGTCGTCGTGCGCGACCGTTCGGGAGGTTTCGTCGCGCGCCTCGACCTGGCGCTGGAGGAGTTCCGGGTGGCCGTGGAGTACGACGGGGAGTGGCACGCCCTGCGGCAGCAGCTGACGAAGGACCGGCGCCGCCTCGCGGCCCTGCGCGATGCGGGGTGGGAGGTCGTCCACGTCACCGCACCGATGCTGTCCGACCCGCAGGCCTTCGTCGACACCGTGCGCCGGGCGGTGGCCCGTCAGAAGCTCGCGTACTGGGCAGCCTGAGGCCGGGTGCCGCCGGAGGGCGGAAGTCGTGCCCCCCGCCCCCGGATCGCCGCGAGAAGGGCGGAGAAGGTGTTTTCCGCGCGGGGGTAGGAGGCGGGGCAGGGGTTTGGCGGGTGAGGTGGGGTCAGTCCTGCGGGAGGGCGTCGGCGAGGAGTTCGGCCAGGTGCTTCGGCCGCACGCCGGCGAGGTTGTCCGATTGCGTCCGGCACGAGTACCCGTCGGCCACGACGAGGGCGTCGCCGCGCTCGCGCAGGGCGGGCAGCAGAGCGTGCTCGGCCACCTTGACCGACACCTCGTGGTGACCCTTCTCGGCACCGAAGTTCCCCGCCAGCCCGCAGCACCCCGACAGGACCTGCGCGTCGACCCCGGCCTTGGCGAGCAGCCGCTCGTCCGGGCCGAAACCCATCGTGGCGTGCTGGTGGCAGTGCGGCTGGACGACGGCCTTCACCGGGCCGTCGGGGTCGAGCTGCGGGGGGACCCAGTCGGGGCGCTGCTCGGCGATGAGTTCGGCGAGCGTCTTGACGCGCTTCTCCAGCGCGTGCGCGCGGGGGTCGTCGGGCAGGAGTTCGGCGGCGTCCTCGCGCAGCAGCGAGGTGCACGACGGTTCCAGGCCGACGACGGGGACGTTCGAGGTCCCCAGCGCGTCGAGGGAGGACCGCAACTGCCGTTTGGCGCCGTCGAGCTGGCCGGTCGAGACCCACGTGAGCCCGCAGCAGACCTGCTTCTCCGTCAGCCGCACCGAGAACCCGAGGTGCTCCAGCAGCTTCACCGCCGCCTTGCCCACCTCGGGGGAGAAGTGCTCGGTGAAGGAGTCCACCCACAGCAGCACCGGTTCGCCGGGCACCTCGGGCCGCCGATCGAACCAGGCGCGGAACGTCTCCTCCGCGAACGCCGGCAGCGGCCGGTGCTGGTCCACCCCACCGAGCGCCCGCGCCGTCCACGCCAGCGCCGGCACCGACGTCAAACGGTTCACGACCTTCGGGGCGATGGACGCGAGCTTCGACCAGCGCGGCAACCAGCCCAGCAGGTAGTGGTTCATGGGCCGCAGGCGGCCCGCGTAGAACTTGTCGAGGAACTCCGCCTTGTACGTCGGCATGTCGACGCCGGCGGGGCAGTCGGCGCTGCACCCCTTGCAGGACAGGCAGAGGTCCAGGACGTCCTTGACCTCCTGGGAGCGCCACCCGTCGGTCACGAGGGTTCCGTTGGCCATCTCCTGCAGCAGCCGGGCGCGACCGCGCGTGGAGTCCTTCTCGTCGCCGGTCGCCAGGTACGACGGGCACATGACGCCGCCGGTGTCGGCGCGGCACTTGCCGACGCCGACGCAGCGGTGCACAGCGCGCGTCAGGTCGCCCTCGTCGCGCGAGTACGCGAACTTCAGCGGCATCCCGAGGGCGTGCGCGGGGCGGGCCGCGGGGACGCGCAGGTCGGCGGCGACGTCGGCGGGACGCACGATGACACCGGGGTTCAGCAGGTCGGCGGGGTCGAAGGCGCGCTTGACCTGCTCGAACGCGGTGATCGCCTCGGCGTCGTACATGAGCGGCAGCAGTCCGCCGCGGGCGCGGCCGTCACCGTGCTCCCCGGACAGGGAACCGCCGTGGCGGGCCACGAGGCGCGCCGCGTCCTCCAGGAACTCCTTCGCCTTCTGCCCACCGCCGTCCTCGTACAGGGGGAAGTCGATGCGGACGTGGATGCAGCCGTCGCCGAAGTGCCCGTACGCCAGGCCGTCGACGCCGTGGGAGGCCATGAGCGCGTCGAACTCGCGCAGGTACTCCCCCAGCTTCGCCGGCGGCACCGCGGCGTCCTCCCAGCCGGGCCACGCGGGCTGACCCTCCGGGGACCGGCCGGCGAGCCCGGCCCCGTCCTCGCGGATGCGCCACAACGTCTTCGCCTCGGCGGCGGTCGGGATGACGACGGAGTCCAGCGCGCGGGAGTCGGCGACCATCGCGCGCGCGGCGGCCAGCGACTCCTCGGGGGTCTCCCCGCCCATCTCGACGAACAGCCAGCCGTTGCCGCTGGGCAGCCCGTCGGCGGAACCACCACGGCGCACGACGACGTCGGCCAGACGCCGGTCGATGCCCTCCACGGCCAGCGGGGAGTGCTCCAGCAGGGAGGGCGTGGCGTCGGCGGCCTCGTGCATCGAGTCGTACCCGAGCACGACGAACGTCGTCGACGGCGACTGCCGGACCAGCCGGACACGCGCCCGCAGGATCGTCGCCAACGTCCCCTCGGACCCGGTGAGCAGCCGCGCCAGCGCGGTCCCCGTCGGGCCGCCGGTCTCGGGCAGCAGGTGCTCCAGGGCGTACCCGGAGACCTGGCGGCCGAAGGTGCCGAAGGACGTGCGGATCAGCCCCAGGTGCGCCGAGGCGATGCCCTGCAGCTCGTCCAGCAGGTCGGCGGGCGGGGCGTCCGTCCAGTACCGGCGGCCGTGCCCGTCGAGGACCTCCAGCGCGACGACGTTGTGCGAGGTGCGGCCGTAGGCCAGGGCGTGCGACCCGCAGGCGTCGTTGCCGATCATCCCGCCGACGGTGCAGCGGGCGTGGGTGGAGGGGTCCGGGCCGAACCGCAGCCCGTGCGGGGCGGCCTGGCGCTGCAGGTCGTCGAGGATGACGCCCGGTTCGATGAGGGCCGTCATGCCCTCGGCGTCGATCTCCAGGACGCGGTGCAGGTGGCGGGAGAAGTCGAGCACGACGCCGGGCCCGATGGCGTTCCCGGCCACGGACGTCCCGGCGCCGCGGGAGGTGAAGGGGACGCCGAGCTCGCGGCAGACGCCCCAGGCGGCGGCGACGTCCTCGACGGTGCGGGGGAAGACGACGACGAGGGGGACGACGCGGTAGTTCGAGGCGTCGGTCGTGTACTCGGCGCGCCGGCGGGTGGAGGCGTCGACGGTGCCCGACCCGGGAGCCGTCCCGAGGGCGGCGTCGAGGGCGGCGACCAGCTCCGCGGTCGTGGGGGCCGTCGCCTCCGCCGGGGCCTGGGCGCGCGCGTCGTCGATGAGGGTCACGCCCTCAGTGTGCCGCCGCGCACGGGGTGCTCCGACACGGAGTCGGACCTCACCTCGGACGTCACCCGGGTCTCAGCGCAGCAGCGTGAGGCGCCGTGGGCTCACCGTGACGGTGATCCGCTGGCCGCGGCTGGCGGTGAGCCGGTCGTCCTCCAGGCCGTCACCGAAGACGACGAGCTCGTCGGACAGGACGTCGAGCGTCAGGGGCTGGTCGGTGAGGGCACCGGTGACGAGGTCGGCGCCGGTGGTGCGGGACGGCCAGGCCTCGCGCACGAACCAGGCCAGCGAGGCGTCGGTCGGTGCCGGCAGGCTCGCCCGCCCCCGGGCCAGCGAGGCCAGCCAGCCCGTCGCTCCCGTGCCGGTGCCGGTGACGACCCCGCTGGACGCCTGCTCCTCGCGGCGGCCCCCCGCGGTCAGGACGTAGCGGGCGGTCTGGTGGCTGCGGTGGCCTACGAAGACCTCGTTGAGGGCGTGCAGCTCCTGCCCGTCGTCGGTGCTCGCGCGGACCATCGTGCGCGCTTCGCAGGCACCGCCGGACACGCTGCGGTGCAGCAGCTCGCGCGCTGCGGACGCGGGGTGCGGGACGAGCACCCCGGCGTTCCGGCCGGGCGCGGGGTCGATGCCGACGACGACCTGCCCGGACAGGTACTTGGCGACGTTGGCCACCAGACCGTCCTGCCCGACGACCACGACGACGTCCTCGGGGGCGAAGAGGAACCGGGACAGGTCGGTGCGTTCGACGCTGCCGGTGCGCCAGTCGACCGGGACGGCGGCCGCGACGGTGGCGAGCGCCCGGCACTGCTGCTCGTCGGCCTCCGCCAGCTCGTCGAGGGACCGCCCGCGGGTGCGCAGGAAGAAGTCGGCGGCGCCGGGGGTGCCGTGCCGGGCGACGGCCTCGGCGTAGGCGGTGCGGCGGTGCACGAAGACGGCGCGGGGCGCGAGGCTCACGGCTGCACCAGCTTCGCCAGGGCACCGGTGACGACGTCGGGGGTCAGGACGAGCGTCCCGACGTTCGGCAGCTGCCCGGCGAACTCCCGCAGCGCCAGCGTCAGGAGCACCTCGGGCGGGGTCCCGGCGATGGCCGCCATGCGCGCCGCCTCGGCCCCGGCGTCGGCCTCGCCCTGCAGGCGGCGGGCGGTGGCACGGGCCTGGGCGAGCCGCTCCTCGCGCTCGGCCTCGGCCGTGGTGCGGATCGCGTCCGCGGCCGCGGCGTCCTCGACGCTGCGCCGCTGGTTGGCGCCCTTCTGCGCGACGAGCTGCTCCTCGCGCTGGGCCAGCGCGATCTTGTTCTGCAGCTCGTTCTCGCTGATCGCGCGCTCGCGCTCCACGGCCAGGGCCCGCCGTTCGGCCGTCGCGCGGTCGGCCTCGGTCTGCAACTGCTCGCGCGTCGGGGTCCCCAGGGCCTTCTCGACCTCGGGGTCGGGCCGGACGGCGACGACGCGGGCGTCGACGAGGGCGAGGCCGGTCTGGGCCAGGCGGCTGTCGGCCAGCAGGCCCGCGGTGATGCGCTCGCGGGTCAGCGTCACACCGGTGACGAGGACGTCCCGCAGCGGCATCCCGGCGAGCACGTCGAGGACGTGCTGCTGGGCGGTCTCGGTGAGCAGGCCGGCGATCTGCTGCAGCGGTGCGGCCCGCCAGCGGCCGGTGGCGGGGTCGAGGGAGAAGTCGACGCGGGTGGCGGCGAGCGCGGGGTCCTCGATGCGGAAGGTGACGGTCGCCTGGACGGTGACGTCGACGAAGTCGGCGGTGCGGGCGTGCAGGAGGAGGGGCAGTTCGCGGTCGTCGACGGGCAGCTCCGAGAGCGTCGCGCTGAGCGGGCGGAACCAGAAGGCCTGCCCGGTGCCGGCGTGGGCGACCCTGCCGCGGCGGTGGTGGATGACGTGGGTCGTCGGGGTGCTGCGCAGGTGCCGGGCGAACGGGTAGCGGGTGATGTCGGCCATGACTGCCTCCTGGTCGGTGCTCGACGACTCGTTGTCGTCCAGGTGACGATAAAGCCGGCACCACCCTTGTCGTCAAGTCGACGACAAACGGGTACGCTGACCGGGTGAGCCATCCCGCCCTCGCCGTGACCGTCGACCTCGTCGTCCTGACCGTGCGCGAGGGAGCCCTGTGCGTCCTGCTCGTCGAGCGGGGCGAGGAACCCTTCCTGGGCCGGTGGGCCCTGCCGGGCGGGTTCGTGCGACCCGACGAGGACCTGCCCGGCGCCGCGGCCCGGGAACTGGCGGAGGAGACCGGGCTGCCCCGCGGCCTGGTCCACCTGGAACAGGTCGCGACCTACGGCGCCCCCGACCGCGACCCCCGCCAGCGCGTCGTGACGGTCTGCTACCTGGCCCTGGCGCCCGACCTGCCGGTCCCCCGAGCCGGCACCGACGCCGCCGACGCCCGGTGGGCCCCGGTCGACGACCTGCCCGACCTCGCCTTCGACCACGACGTGCTGCTGGCCGACGCGGTCGAACGGGCCCGCGCCAAGCTGGAGTACACCCCGCTCGCGACGGCCTTCTGCGCCGAGGAGTTCACCGTCGCCGAACTGCGCCGCGTCTACGAGGCCGTCTGGGGCACGGCGCTGGACCCGCGGAACTTCCACCGGAAGGTCACCGGCGCCGCGGGTTTCCTCGAACCGACCGGCGCGACGACGACGCGCGACGGGGGCCGGCCGGCGACGCTGTTCCGGCGTGGGACCGCTACTTCCCTGCACCCGCCGCTGCTGCGCTGACCCTTCTGCGACGACGCCGCGTGGACTAGGGTCGAACGTCGTGTCGCCGTACCCCGCCCTCGTCGCGGCGGGGTTCCGCAGGTGGTCGACGTACCGGGCGGCGACGGCCGCGGGCGCCCTGACGAACTCGGTCTTCGGTGCCCTCAAGGCCGCCGTCCTCGTGGGCACGGTGACGTCGGCAGGAGCCTCCGTCGCCGGCTACGACCCGCTCCAGGCCGCGACGTTCGCGTGGACGACCCAGGCGTTCCTCGCCCCCGTCAGCGTCTTCGCCGACGACGAACTCGCCCGCCGCGTCCGCACGGGCGACATCGCCGTCGACCTGGCCCGGCCCGTGGACCCGCAGCTCGCGGCGTGGGCGACCGACCTCGGACGGGCCGCGTTCATGCTCCTCCCCCGTGGCGTCCCACCCCTCGCGCTCGGCGCCCTGCTGACGGGACTGGCCCTGCCGGCGTCCCCACTGCCGTACCTGCTGGGCGTCGCGAGCCTCGCGGTCGGAGTCTCGGTGAGCTTCGCGGCGCGCTGGGTCGTCAACCTCGTCGCCTTCTGGCTCACCGAGGTCCGCGGGATCCTCCTGCTCTACACCGTGCTCGCCACCACGCTGACCGGGTTGTCGATCCCGGTGGCCTGGTTCCCGCCGTGGTTGAACGCGGTCGCCCACTCCACCCCGTTCCCCTCGATGCTGCAGACCCCCGTCGACGTCGTCCTCGGCCGCGCCGCCGGCGTCGAGGCGCTGCGGCTGCTGGGTGTCCAGCTCGTCTGGCTCGCCGTCCTGCTGGGCGGGGGCCGCCTCCTGCTGGCCGTCGGGGCGCGGCGCCTGGTGGTGCAGGGTGGCTGACCGCACGCCGGGCCCCTACCGCGCGCTCCTGGGCTCGCGGGTGCGGGCGCAGGTCTCGTACCGGACGTCGTTCGCCGCCGACGTCCTGGCCAACGTCGGCATCGGCCTGTCGGAGTTCGCCACCATCTACGTCGTGTTCTCGCGGACGGACGAGCTCGGCGGGCTCACCGTCTGGCAGGCCGCCCTCGTCTTCGCCCTGGCCAACGTCGCGTTCTCGGTCGCCGACCTCCTCGTCGGGCACGTCGACACCCTGCCCACCCTCGTGCGCTCCGGAACCCTCGACGCGTTCCTGCTGCGCCCCCTGCCCGTGCTGGCCCAGCTCGCGACGTCCGACGTCGCGCTGCGCCGGGTCGGGCGGGTCCTCGTGGCCGCTCTGGTGTTCGTCGTGGCGTGGCCGCGCGCGGGGGTCGACCTCGACCTGCGCGCCGTGGCCCTGCTGGTGGTGGCGGTCCTCGGCGGGGCGGCCATCTTCAGCGCGGTCTTCGTCGTCGCCGGGTCGTTGCAGTTCTGGCTGCTCGACGGGCGCGAGGCGGTGAACTCCATCACCTACGGCGGGTCGAACGCGGCGCAGTACCCGGCCTCGCTGTACTCCGGGCCGGTGCGCTGGTTGTTCTGCTACGTCGTCCCCGCCGCCTTCGTCGCCTACCTGCCGGTCCTCGTGCTGCTGGGGGAACCCGGGCCGGCGGGGTTGCCCGCCTGGCTGGGGTGGTGCTCGCCGCTGGCGGCGGTGCTGCTGTGGGGGGTCGCGCTGCTGCTGTGGCGCAGCGGGGTCCGGCACTACACCGGGAGCGGGTCGTGACCGCGCTGGAGGTGCAGGACCTGGTCCGCGAGTACGTCGTCCGGGAACCGGGGACGTCGCGGTTCCGCCGCCGGCGCCGGGTCGTCCGCGCCGTCGACGGGTTGTCGCTGCGGGTGGCGCCCGGGGAATCGGTCGGGTTCATCGGGGCCAACGGAGCCGGGAAGTCGACGACCGTGAAGCTCCTGACGGGGATCCTCGTCCCCACGAGCGGCACCGTCCGCACGTGCGGCCTGGACCCCGTCACCCACCGGCGGGACCTGGCCCGGCGCATCGGGGTCGTGTTCGGGCAGCGCAGCCAGTTGTGGTGGGACCTGCCGCTCACCGAGTCGTTCCGGCTGCTCGCGGCGATCCACCGCCTGCCCGCCGACGTGTGGCGGCCGCGGCTGGCCGACCTCGACGCCCGGCTCGGCCTCGGGGAGTTCCTCACCACCCCCGTGCGGCAGCTGTCGCTGGGGCAGCGGATGCGCGGCGAGGTCGCGGCCGCCCTGCTGCACAGCCCCGAGCTGCTGCTCCTGGACGAGCCCACGATCGGCCTGGACGTCCTGTCCAGCGAGCGCCTGCGGCAGTTCCTGCGCGCCGAACGTGCCGAGCACGGGACGACGTTGTTGCTGACGACCCACGACATGGGCGACGTGCAACGGTTGTGCGACCGCGTGCTCGTCGTCGACCACGGGCGCGCCGCCTACGACGGGGACCTGCCCGGCCTGGTCCGCCGGGTCGGTGCGCAGCGCGTCCTCGTGGTCGACCTGCGCGAACCGGTCGACCCCGGTCTCGTCACCGGGGCCGACCTGCTCGCGGTCGAGGAGGGCGGGTTCCGCCGCCGCTACGCGTTCTCGGCGGAGTCGACGACAGCCGCGGAGGTCCTGGCGCAGGTGTCCCGCTCGGCCGAGGTGCGGGACCTGTCGGTCGAGGAACCCGACATCGCCGACGTGCTGCGCCGGCTGTACGCGGCGTCCGGTCGCTGACCTACTGGATGTCGCCGCCCGCGGTGGACCCGTGCCCGGACGGGGCGGTCTCGCGGGTGTAGCGGCGCGGCATGACGAGCCCGAGGGCGACCATGCCCAGCCCCAGGCCGAGGTGGAGCCAATCGTCGGCGGTGTTGAGGGGCACGAAGTTGGCCTGGCTGCTCTCGGCCACGACGATGCCGTACACCCACAGGACGAGGTAGACCACGCCGCCGGCGAGGAGGTACGCCTTCGCCGCCGACGCCCGACGCGACATCAGGACACCGAGGACGCCGAAGGCGAGGTGCACGAGGTTGTGCAGGATCGAGACCTGGAAGACGCCGAACAGCATGGCCGTCGAGTCCGGCCCGGCCCAGCCCAGCGAGTCGTAGCCGGTGGTGATGCCGGGGACGAACCCCAGGACCCCGACGAGCAGGAACGCGATCCCGACGACGAAGGCGGTGGTCTGCACGGGGGCGTGGTGGACAGCCAGGTCGGAGGAGGTGGTGGAACGGGTGTTGCTCATGGACGGCTCCTGGGGGGACGGCCGGGGAGCTGTCCCCGGCGATGCACCGGCCGGGGTTTCGACCTGTTCCACCGTAGGCACCGCCCGGACGCCGGGCATCCCGGGAGGATCAGGCGGTCGTCTCCGGCACCGCGGCGAGGGCGTCGGCCGCGATCTGCTGCAGCGCCGCGAGGTGGGACGCCAGCCGGGTGCGGCCCTCCCCCGTCAGGGACACCCAGGTGCGGGGGCGCTTGCCGACGAAACCCTTGCGCACCGTGACGTGACCGGACTCCTCGAGGCCGGACAGCGTGCGGGACAGCGCGGAGTCGGTGAGTTCGAGCCGGTCCCGCACCGTCTTGAAGTCGGCCTCGGCGCACCCGGACAAGAACGCGACGACCGCGAGCTTCGTCGGGTGCTGGACGGCGGGGTCGAGCCGGGGTTCCCGGCTCACGCCCGGCCCTGTCGGCTGAGCTGGCGGTAGCAGACGACCCCGAACGCGAGCCCGGCCAGGAGCAGGGCGACACCCTCGTCCACGAACAGGTACCCGAGGACGGCCGCCGCGAGGAGGCCGATCTCGAGCGCCCACTGCCGGCGGCTGCGCCGGGGGTAGGAGCGCACGGGCATGCGCAGGTAGGCGACGAGGAAGAGGACGAAGAAGACGAGGCAGAGCCCCACCCCCGCGATCGCCCACCCGAGGCCGCCCGTCCACACCGCGACGGCGAAGCAGGTGAAGCCGGCGACGTAGGGGACGGCCACGGCGGGCGGGACCCAGCGCGGGAAGGGGTCGGGCCGGGCGGCCGCGAGCGCGGCGTCGGCGGTCCGGAGGTCGGTCCTGGCGCGGTCTGCTGTGGTCATGGGTCATTCCTACAGGAGTACTTTCCATGCCCGCAAGTACTTTCTCGTCGACTTGTCGGACGGTGGGGTCGTGGTCACCGCGGACGCACCGGACACCTGGCACCGGGGAGGTCGGGGTGGAGGCGCTGGGTCCTCCCCACCCGCCTGCCCGCACCGGGGACGGCTCAGAACTGCGACGCCATGCGCCCCAGCACGGGGGTCCACCCGACGACGCGGCGCTGGGCGACGATCCCGTCCCGCACGAACGGGTCGGCCTCGAGCAGGGCCTCGACGGCCGCCGCGTCCGGCGCCTCGAGGACGAGGACCGCGCCGTCGTCGTCGGTCGGCCCGGAGGCGACGAGCTGCGGCAGCGACCCGAGGTACTCGCGGTGGGCGGCGCGCCCGGCGTCCCGGGCGGCGGTGTCGGAGGAGTAGGCGTAGGTGGCGACGAAGTACGGCATGCCGGGACGCTACCGGGCACCGGCGGGCACGGCGGTCGCGCGCACGCGCCGGGACGCGTCGAGCCGCGGCATGACGAACCCCACGAGCGGGCCGATGCCGAACGCGAAGACCACGGTCCCCACCGCCACGTCCCCGCCCAGCACGGCCCCCACGACGAGCACCGGCACCTCGACGAACCCGCGGCACTGCCAGATCGGGCGCCCGGTGCGCGCGTGCAGGCCGGTCATCAGCCCGTCGCGCGGGCCGGGCCCCAGGCCGGCGCCGATGTAGACGCCGCTCGCGACGGCCAGCAGCAGCAGTCCCACCGCGAACAGCGGAACCCGTACGAGCAGGAGCTCCGGGGAGGGCAGCAGGTCCACCGTGGCCTCGATGACCGTCCCGACGAGCAGGACGTTGAGGACCGTCCCGATCCCCGGCCGCTGCCGCAACGGGATCCACAGCAGCAGGACGGCGATCCCGATGAGGTTGGCCAGCCAGCCGACGCCCACGCCCGTCTGCGCGGCCAGCCCCGTGGCGAACACGGTCCAGGGCCCCACCCCGACGTGGGCCAGGACCATCAGCCCCTCCGCGACGCCGTAGAGGACGAGACCGACGAGGAGGCGCCCGACGCGCGACGGGAACAGCGGCTTGCTCACACCACGATTGGACCGCACTCCACCACCCCGCCGACAGCGCCAATCCGCCTAGGGTGGACTGGTGCCCACGCTCTCCGCCGCCGGACTGGCCCAGCTCCTCGGCGACTGGCGCGACGACGGCCCCGCCCTGCGCGCGCTGGCCGACCGCGTCCGGCTGCTGCTGCTCGACGGCCGGGTGCTGTCCGGCAGCCGGTTGCCGGCCGAGCGCGAGCTCGCGGCCGCGCTGGGGGTCAGCCGCACCACGGTGGCGGCGGCCTACGCCCGCCTGCGCGACAGCGGGCACCTGCGCAGCGTGCGCGGCTCCGGCAGCGTCATCGCGCTGCCCACGGGTTCGCCCAGCGGGTCCGCGGAACCCCTCGCCGACGGTGGGCTCGTCAACCTCACCCGTGCCGTCCTGCCCGCGGCCCCCGTCGTCGCCGACGCGGCCCGCGCCGCGGCGCAGGACCTGCTGACCCACCTGCCCGGGGACGGGTACGAACTCCTCGGCGTCCCGTCCCTGCGGGCGGCCGTCGCCGACCGCTACACCGCCCGGGGCCTGCCGACGACCCCCGAGGAGGTGCTCGTCACGCTGGGCGCCCAGCACGCCGTCGGTCTGCTCTGCCGCGCGTTCCTGTCCCCCGGCGACCGGGTCCTCGTCGAGTCCCCCGGCTACCCGTACGCCGTCGACGCGGCGCGCGGGGTGGGGGGCCGCCCGGTCGCCGTGCCCGTCACCGCCGGCACCCGGGAGGCCCCCGGCGACTGGGACGAGGAGGCGCTGGAGGACGCGTTCGCCCGGACCCGTCCGGCGCTGGCCTACCTCATGCCGGGGTTCCAGAACCCCACGGGTGCCGTCATGCCCACGGCGCTGCGCCGGCGCGTCGTCGAACTGGCCCGCCGGCACGGGACGCGGCTCGTCGTCGACGAGACGACCAACGACCTCGCCCTGGACGGGCCGGTGCCCCCGCCGTTCCCCGCCGACGCGGTGCACGTCGGGTCGGCGGCGAAGTCGCTGTGGGGCGGGTTGCGGATCGGCTGGGTGCGGGCCGACGCCGCCACCGTGCGGCACGCCGCCGCGCACCGCACCCCCTGGGAACTGGGAACCCCCGTGCTGGAGCAGCTCGTCGTCGCCCGCTGCCTGCCCCAGCTCGACGAGGTCCTGCTCGAGCGGTGTGAGGAACTGCGGCAGCGGCGCGACGCGCTCACCGCCGAACTCGCGGCCGCGCTCCCGGAGTGGGGCGTCCCGCACGTGCCGGGCGGCCTGGCGCTGTGGGTCCAGCTGCCCACCCCGACGAGTTCCGTGCTGGCCCTCGCCGCGCAGCGGCACGGCGTGCTGCTGACGGCGGGCCCGCGGTTCGGGGTGGACGGGGCGTTCGAGCGGTACCTGCGGCTGCCGTTCGGCGCCGACGCGCGCACGTCGCGCACCGTCGTCGTCCCCGCCCTCGCGCGGGCCTGGCGGGAGACCGGCGCCGTGGCACCGATCCCCCGCCGACTGGAGGTCATCGTCTGACCGCCAGGCGTCAGCCCTTCACCGCCCCGGAGGCCAGACCCGCGACGTAGAACCGCTGCAACGCCACGTAGAGGATGACGCACGGGATCATCGCGACCACGGCCCCGGCGACGAGGTAGCCGTAGTTCACGGCCCCGTACGCCCCGGACTGCAGGTTCACCAGCGACAGCGGCAGCGTGTAGAGGCGGTCGTCGGTGAGGAACGTCAGCGCCCCCAGGAACTCGGTCCAGCTCGCCAGGAAGGCGTAGAGCGCGCTGGTGGCCATGCCGGGAACGAGCATGGGCCGCAGCACGGACACGAGGGAGCGCATCGTGCCGGCGCCGTCGACGCGGGCGGAGTCCTCGATCTCGGCCGGGATCGTCTCGAAGGCGTTGCGCATGACGAAGACCCCGAACGGCAGGTTGACCGTGGTGTAGAAGAGCACCAGCCCCAGCCGGGAGTCGGTCAGTCCCATCGCGTTCATCTGCAGGTACAGCGGCGTGATGATCGCCTGGAACGGCACCATCATCGTCACCACGACGACCCCGAAGAGGACGTTGCGGCCCCGGAACGCGAAGCGCCCGAAACCGTACCCGGCCAGCGTCGCGATCACGGCGGTGAGCACGGCGGTCCCGATGGCGACGACCAGGCTGTTGCCCACCGACCGCAGGACGTCGAGGTCACTGCTGAACAGCGCCGAGAAGTTCTCCGTGGTGAAGGTGAACAGGTCCCCCACGTCCGGGTCGCTCGCCACGATGGCCTCGTTCGCCTGGAACGAGCGCAGCACCGACCAGGCCAGCGGCAGGAGGAAGACCAGGGTGGCGAGGATCCCCCCGAGCCAGTAGAGGGTCAGCTTCGTGCGGTTCTCAGCGCGTCCTGCACCGGGCGTCTCGCGGCCGCGCCGCACCTTGAGCAGTCGGGGGGTCCCCTGGGTGGCGGGGCTCGTCAACGATGCCATGACCTCAGTCCTTCTCGCGCAGCAGCCGGAACTGGGCGGCCGTCACCAGACCGACGACCACGACCAGGACGATCGAGAGCGCGGAGGCCGCGCCCAGCTGGAGCTGGACGAAACCGCGCTGGTAGATGTACATGACGACCGTCTGGGTGTCCGTCCCCGGCCCACCGCGGGTGAGGACGTAGAACTGCGTGAACGCCAGCAGCGAACCGATCACGGAGATGACCAGGCTCATGGCGATGGTGCGGCGCAGCATGGGGATCGTGATGCTGCGCTCGCGCTGCCACCACGAGGCGCCGTCCATCTCGGCCGACTCGTAGACGTCGCGCGGGATGCCCTGCATGCCGCCCATGAGCAGCACCATGGTCAGCCCCGACACGGCCCAGACGATCATCACGCAGATCAGACCCGTCGCGAGGGGACCGTCGGCCAGCCAGGCCGTCGTCCCGTCGGTGATCCCCAGGGTCTCCAGGACGATGTTCACCATCCCCGACCCGGGTTGCGCCTCCAGCACCATGAGGAAGCTCAGCGTCGTCAGCCCGATGACGTACGGGACGAAGAAGACGGTGCGGAACACCGTGGAGAACCGGCGGTTGGCGCGGACGACGACGGCGAGCACGTACCCCAGCACGAGGATCGGCAGGGTGACGATCGCCGTGTAGAGGACCGTGTACCCCACCGACTTCCAGAACACGGGGTCGGAGGCGATGGCTGCGTAATTCCCCAGCCCGATGAGCTCGTAGGACCCGATGAGCGGCCAGTTCGTGAAGGACATGTAGACCGCGAACACCAGGGGCGCGAGCACGAAGACCGTGACGAAGACCAGCGCCGGCAGGGTGAGCAGCAAACCGGTCCGCGCTGGGTGGGTGAGGGATCGGGGGTTTCTCTCGAGAGTGCTCACAGTTGCGCCTGTTCCAGGATGCGGTCGAAGTCCTTCTGCCCCTGGGCCAGCGCCCCGTCGACGTCACCGTCGAAGACGGCACGGCGGAACGCCGCGATCCAGGGGGAGTTCTGCTGGTTGAACAGCAGGTTGTACGCGAGCGTCGTCGGTGCGTAGGCGTTCTCGATCTCCTCCAGCGGGGCCACGGCCAGCGGGAACTCCTGGCGGTAGCGGGCCGTCGCCGCGTCCGATCGCACCGGGATGTACCCACCGGCGGGCAGGTTCTCCTGCTGGGTCAGGTCCAGGGCGAAGCGGGCGAACTGCCACGCCGCCGAGGCGTTGGCCGCCCCTCGCGGGATGCAGAGGTTGTCCCCACCGGCGAACGTCGACCGCCCTCCGTCCGGCCCCGGCAGCAGCACGACACCGGTCTTGGCGCGCATCTCCGGCGTCGCGCTCAGCGCGGCGAGGGAGAAGTTCGACGGGAACAGACCGATCCTGCCGTCGCGGAAGTCCGCGCCCCAGCGGGCCCCGTCACCGGAGAAGTTGCTCTGCGGCATGAGCCCTTCGGTCCACATCGTCCGGTACAGCTCGAACGTGCGCCGGACGGCGTCGTTACCCTCGATCGCCCCGCGCTGGTCCCCGACCTCCCCCACGATGTTCGGCGCGTCCGCCGCCCACAGGTGCGGTTGGACGACGAACCCGAGGATGCCGGCCGCGTTGCCGTCGATCGTCCAGCCGTACGTCCCCTCCTCCAGGGCCCCGATGGCGCGGGCGGCCTCCAGCAGACCGTCGAAGTCCCGCGTGTGTTCGACCGGATCCAGCCCGGCACGTTCGAACAGCTCGGTGTTGTAGTACAGCAACGAGTTGTCGGCGATGTACGGGACGCCGTAGTGCCGCTGGTCCCGGGTGGCCAGGCCGAGCTGGCCAGGGTTGAGCCGGTCGGCGAAGTCGAGCTGCTCCACCAGCGGGGTGAGATCGGTGAACGAATCACGGTAGATGAACAGCATCGAGTTGATGTCGTCGATGTCCACGATGTCCGGGACGTTGCCACCACGGATGGCGGTGGCCAGCTTCGTGACGTACTGCCCGTCGAGGACGGGTGTCACCTCGACGCTGACGGCGTCCTGCGAAGCGTTGAACGCGTCGACGACCTGCCGGACGGCGACGACGGTCGCCGCCCGGCACCACAACCGGACGGTACCGGTCGCGTTCTGGCCGAAACCGGCGGCCGTGACGTCGGGCTCGGGCAACTGCGAGGCGCAGGAGGGCAGCAACGCCGACAGACCGGCGATCCCTCCCAGCGCGAGCAGGGTCCTGCGGTGGAGCTCCATCGCACCTCCTCGGAACGGAACGGGGGCCGGTCAGGCCCGGGGCAGCCAGACGCGCATGGCGCCCAGTTCTCGGTTGGCCCAGGCGTAGTAGGGGACCGACGGGACGACCTGGACGGTGTCCTCGGCCTGCGGCGCGGGATCGTCCCCGGCCGGCCGGTAGAGCGGACCGGCCGCCGCACCCACCGCGGCGTGGACGGGCAGGTGCAGGACGGTGACCCCGTCGAGCAGGTCGGACCGGTGCTCGGCGCGGGCGTCGCGCAGTTCGGCGACGCGGACGCGCACGTCGTCGGCGACGAGGCCGTCGGGCAGGTCGACCTGCTCGACGGCGTAGACGAGCGGCCCGCGTTCGACGACGACGCAGCCGCGCACGGCGTCGACGCGCGGGTCGGCCTCGACGATCCGGACCGTCATGGGCAGGACGAGCTCGACGACGTCACCGACGGAGAAGGCCCGCCGCACGCGGAGGTAGTCACCGGCCGTCGTGGGCACGGGCTCGCCCACCACGGTGGCGACGGCACCCTCGGCCCACCCCGGCACGCGCAGCGCCAGCTCGAACTCCCCGGGGGATTCCAGGACCTCCACGCGGACGGTCCCGTCCCAGGGGTAGTCAGTGTCCACCCGCACCCGGGCCCCACCGGCCTGCACCTCACCGGTCGTGAACTGGTGCAGCTGGACCCCGGCGACCCCGTCGCGGTCCGAACTCGTCGCGACGTACGCGTCGAGCTGGGACAACGTGCGCATGATGTTCGGCGGGCAGCACGCGCAGTCGAACCACGGTCGTCGTCCGTGCGCGACGCTGCGTTCCTCCTCGGCGTGCGCGTCGTGCCGGAGCTGCAGGGCGTTGACGTAGAAGTACTCCGTGCCGGCCAGGGAGACCCCGGGCAGGAACGCGTTGAACAGGGTGCGTTCGACGAGGTCGGCGTAGCGCGCCTCCCCCGTCGCCAGCAGCATCCGCCAGCTCCACTGCACGCTCGCGATGGCCGCGCACGTCTCGGCGTAGGCGCGGTCCGGGCCCAGCTCGTAGTGGTCGCCGAACTGCTCCCAGTCCCAGCGCGACCCGATGCCGCCCGTCACGTACGTCTTGGACGACAGCATCCCCTCCCACTGCCGCACGAGGGCGTCGAGCAGTTCCACGTCACCGGTCTCGGCGGCGAGGTCCGCCGCACCTGCTGTGAGGTAGATCGCACGGACCGCGTGGCCCTCGGGCGAGGTGGTCTCCCGGACGGGGAGGCGATCGGAGAAGTAGGTCGGTTCGGCCCCGTGTCGGGTCCGGATGATGTCGTGCCCGCGAGCGTCGACGAACCACCGTGCGAGGTCGAGGTAGGCCCGGTTCCCCGTCTCCCGGAACAGCTCCACCAGGCCCATCTCGACGACGGGGTGGCCGTCGACCTCCTCGGTGCGCCCAGGGCCGAAGGTGGCGACGAGGTGGTCGGCGAGCTTCACCGCGATGTCGAGCAGACCTGTCTCACCCGTGCCCCGGTGCACCGCGACGGCGGCCTGGAACAGGTGCCCGGCGCAGTAGTGCTCGTGGCTCCAGTGCAGGTCGGTGTAGCGCGCACCCTGGCCGCGGACCTGCTGGACGGAGTCGAGGTAGCCGTCCGCCGCCTGGGCGGCGGCGACGACGGCCGTGATCTCGCGGATCCAGCCGAGGATCTGCGGGTCCGGCTCCCGCGCGTGCTCCCAGCCGGCCGCCTCGAGCCACTTGTAGACGTCGGAGTCCATGAAGATCGGCCCCGTGGCCTCACCCTGCTCGACCCCTGCCGCGATCCGCAGGTTCCGCAGGTTGCCCGCGGTCTGGAGCTTGTCGTAGCCGGTGCGGATCGCCTGCCGGCGGTTGATCTGCATGCGCTCGAACCAGAAACCGCCGGTGCTGCGCGAGGCGCCGAGCGGGACGGGGTGCAGGAGGAGCGCTGCCCGGGCGGTGGGCGCGGCGGGCGCGGTCACCGGGGAGGTGGCTGGTCCGGGGGCCAGGTCCGGCCCGGCGGTCGTGCTGGTCATGGTCTCTCCATCGAGGCGGTACCGGCGTGCTCAGAACGTTCGGAACATCCGGAACACGTTTTCTGCCACGACCGTAGAACTCGCCTCCGGTCTCGTCAAGACAGCGTTATCCTCTTGTTGCTCAACGAGTCGGGAGGTGGAGCGTGACAGAAAGCCTTGTTCCGGTACGGATCGTCGACGTGGCTGCGCTGGCGGGTGTCTCAGCGGGCACGGCCTCGAAGGCGCTCAACGGGACCGGCCAGCTGCGCACCGAGACGCGCGACCGCGTCCGCCGGGCGGCCGAGCAGCTCGGCTTCACACCCGACCCGGTCGGGCGGAGCCTGTCCTCCGGGCGCAGCTACACCGTCGGGCTCATCACCACCGACAGCTTCGGCCGCTTCTCGATCCCCATCATGCTCGGGGCCGAGGACGCCCTGGGGGCCGGGGAGATGAGCGTCCTGCTGTGCGACAGTCGCGACGACCCGCTGCGCGAGCAGCACTACCTGCGGGCGCTGCAGGCCCGACGGGTGGACGGGATCATCGTCACGGGCCGGCGCACCGACCCCCGGCCACCGCTGGCGGCGAACGTGCCGGTCCTGTACGCGTTCACCCCCTCGCAGGACCCGCAGGACACCTCGCTGGTGCCCGACCAGGCCACCGGGGCCGCCGAGGCCGTCCAGCACGTCCTGGACCTCGGCCGGCGGCGCGTCGCCCACGTCACCGGCCCGGGCGACCACCACGCCGCCCAGGTCCGGGCGCAGGCCGCCGCGAGCACGGCCGGGGAGACGTTCGCCGGTCCCGTCCTGCACGGCGACTGGACCGAGCGCTGGGGACGGCTGGCCGCTGACCTGCTGCTGCGCCGCCACCCCGACCTGGACGCCGTGACCTGCGGCAGCGACCAGATCGCGCGCGGCCTGTGCGACGGGCTGCGGGACGCCGGCCGCCGCGTCCCGCAGGACGTCGCCGTGGTCGGGTTCGACGACTGGGACGTCATCGCGCTGGCGTCCCGTCCGCCCCTGACGACGGTCAACCTCGGCCTGGGGGCCCTGGGGCGCCGGGCCGGGGAGCTGCTGCTGCGGGCCGTGGGGGGCGACCCCTCTGCGGGGACGACGGCGCTGCCCACCCGGCTCGTGGTGCGGGAGTCGACCGTCCCGGCGTGAACCCCGGTCCGCGCGAGGAGAGGATCGCCCCCGTGCTCCCCGAACCGCAGGTCCTGCGCCCCACCGCCGGCACCGTGACCGACGCCTTCGACCCCTCGCTCACCCCCGTGCTCACCGTGGACAGCGGCGAGCGGTTCACCGTCGAGGCCCTCGACGCGCACGGGTTCACCCGCCGCCCCGAGCACCCCGGCGCCCCCACCCCGCGCCTGCTCGAGGGTGCGCAGGGGCACTGCCTGAGCGGGCCGGTCGCGGTGCGCGGTGCCGAACCCGGCGACGTCGTCGCGGTGACGATCCACGCGGTGCGGACGGCCGGCTGGGGCTGGACGGTCGCAGGGGTGGACACCCCGCTGAACCGGCGGCTCGGCACCACCGGGCGCGTGGACCTGCTGTGGGACATCGGGTCCGGGACGGCCACGAACCAGCTCGGGTTCACGGTCGACACCGCGCCGTTCCTCGGCGTCGTCGGGACGACCCCGGCCGCCCCCGGACGGCACTCGACCATCCCGCCGCGGCCCGGTCACGGCGGGAACGTCGACTGCCGCTCCCTCGTCGCGGGCTCGACGCTGTTCCTGCCCGTCCACGTGCCCGGGGCGCTGCTGTGCCTGGGCGACGGGCACGCCGCGCAGGGCGACGGGGAGGTGTGCGGCACGGCCGTGGAGTGCGCGACGACGACGGACCTGTCGGTCGCCGTCGTGCCGGCCCCGGCCCTGCCGACCGTCCACGCCGTCACCCCGACCGAACGGATCACCTTCGGCTTCGACGCCGACCTGGGCGCCGCCACCGACGCAGCGCTGGGGGACCTCGTCACGTGGGTGGCCGCCGAGCACGACCTGGACCGCCCGACCGCGCTGGCCCTGCTCAGCAGTTGCGCCGACCTGCGCGTCACCCAGGTCGCGAACCGCACGTGGGGCGTGCACGCCGTCCTGCGCCACGACACCCTGCGCCGCCGCTGAACCGCGAGGGGTTCAGGCCGTGCCGCGCGGGGTGAAGACGTGCTCGACCCGGCGCGTCTGCGACTGCGCCGCACCCCCCGCGTCCTTCAGCGCCCCCACCGCGAGGTCGACGGCCTGGCGCGCCACCTCGTGCATGTCGACGGCCAGCGTCGTCAACTGCGGGGTGACGAAGGTGCCGAGGGACAACCCGTCGATGCCGACCAACCGCACGTCCCCCGGCATCGAGACCCCCCGCTCGACGAGCGTGGCGAGCGCCCCGACGGCGAGGATGTCGTTCCAGGCGAACACGGCGTCCGGCAGTCCCCGCTCCAGCAGGTGCAGCGTGACGGCCCGCGCCGCCCCGACGTCCTGCCCACCGGCCGCGAGGACCTCCACGGCGATCCCGGCGTCCTGCAGCGAGGACGCGATGAGCCGGCCCCGCTCGTTCGTCCGGCCGGGGTGGTCGCCGTCGAGGACGACGGCGGTCCGGGTGCCGACGCGGGCCAGGTGGGCGGCCGCCTCGCGCAGGGCCGCCCGCGGGTCGAGCCGGACGACGTGCACCCCGGCGGCACCGGCCGCCAGCTCGTCCGGTGCCGGGCCGACCGTCACGACGGTCATGCCCGCCAGCGCGTCCACCCACAGCTCGCTCGGTCCGAGGTACCCCAGCACGGCGTCGACCTGGCTGGCGAAGTCGACGAGCAGCCGCCGGTGGTCGGTCGCGTGGACGGTGTCCACGAGCACGACGTTCCAGCCGAGCTGCCCCGCGTACCGGACGGTGGCCGCGGCGAACTCCGGGTAATACGGGTTGGCGAGGTCGGACACGACGAGCCCGAGGGTGTCGCGCGTCGCCCGGGCCAGGCCCCGTCCGAAGCGCGAGGGGCGGTAGTTCAGCTCCTTCGCCGCGGCCAGCACTCGCGCCTTGGTCGCGGCGCTGATGCCCTCCATGTCGTTCATCGCGCGCGTCACCGTTTGCCGCGAGACCCCCGCGGCCGCGGCGACGTCCTCGATGGTCGCGGCGGTGCGCCGGGCACGACGACCCCTGTCGTCCACCCGGCCCCGGACGCGTTCGTCCTCCTCGGTCGTCACCCCAGCCCCGCTCCCTCCGGTCAGCACCCGCCACGCATCATCGCGTGCCTTGACAGCCTCCCTGGCCGGTGGCACCGTCCTATCACCCCGTGAGCGCTCACGGGAGCACGGCTCGACAGTCTCGACGAAGAGAGTGGGCTGGTTCGGTTGCACCTGACGTCATCCCGGCCGGGGATCGACCCCGGTCCACCCCCTCCCGCCGCGCGGTCCTGCGGGCCGGGCTGGCCGGAGCCGCCGGCATCCCGCTGACCGCCGCGCTGGCCAGCTGCGGCTCCCAGACCTCGATCTCCAGCGACCCGGCCGAGCTCGTCCTCTGGTACTGGAACCGCTCGATGGCCCCGAGCCTGCTGCAGCAGGCGGCCCGGCAGATCCCCGGCACCTCCAAGCACCTGCGCGCCGACGTCATCGGCGGCTCCTTCGACAACAAGCTCCGCACGGGGTTCGCCGCCCGGGCCTACGTCCCCGACATCACCGCGGTGAACTCCAACGCGGCGCTGTACTTCCCCAGCGAGGACCAGTTCGTCGACCTCGACGACTACGGCGCCCAGGAGTTCGCCGGCGACTACTACGACTGGAAGTGGAACCTCGGCCGGACACCGACGGGGCGCTTCCTGTTCTTCCCCATGGACACCGGCCCCACCGGCTTCTTCTACCGCGCCGACCTGTTCGAGGCCGCGGGGATGCCCTCCCAGCCGGACGAGGTCTCGGCCGCCGTGCGCACGTGGGACGACTGGATCGCCTTCGGGCAGCAGCTGCGCGAGACCAGCGACGTCGCCCTCGCCGGCAACGCCGTCCTGCTGTTCAACCAGTTCGTCAACGCCTCCCCCGAACGCTTCTTCGACGCCGACGACGAACCTCTCTTCCACCGGCCGGACTCGGCGATCCGCCAGGCGTGGGACACCGCGGTCAAGGCCGTCCGGGCCGGGGTGACGCGCAACCTGCAGGTCGAGAACGAGCAGAACGCGGCCTGGAACTCCGGCAAGCTCGGCGCCCACATCGAGGGGGCGTGGTGGATGAAGGTCCTCTCCGACACCGCCCCCGACCTCGCCGGGCTGTGGCGCATCGCGCAGCAGCCCGGCCTGCCCGGCAACTCCGGGGGTTCCTTCCTCGCCGTCCCGAAGACGTGCAAGGACCCGGCCGCGGCCCTGGCCTTCGCGCGCTGGCTCACGCTGCCGGAGAACCAGGCGCAGTCCTACAACGAGGTGCAGCTCTTCCCCTCCGCGCCCGCGGCGTTCACCTCCGGCCTCATGGCCGACTCCGGCGGGTTCTTCGGCGACCAGGACCCGCTGGCGTTCTTCAGCACCGCCGCCGAGAACGTCCCCACGACGTTCATCAGCACCTACGAGCGGCAGGTCGAGGCGTTCCGCGACCAGCTCCGGGTCGTCGAGTCCGCCGGCAAGGACCCCGACCAGGCCTGGGACGACGCCGTCGCAGCCGTCGACAAGATCCTGAAGAAGCGAGGAGTGATCTGATGGCCGTCGCCGAACACCCGACCACCGCGCGGGGCACCGGGGGCCGGCAGGCCGGGCCGGTGGTCCGGCGCCGGGGTCTGCGCTCCTCCTGGCCGCAGTACGTCGCGATCTCCCCCTTCTACCTGCTGTTCCTCGTCTTCGGCGCGTTCCCGATCCTCTTCTCGGTCTACCTGTCGTTCACCGACTGGGACGGCATCGGCGACATCTCGTTCGTCGGGCTGCAGCAGTACGCCTACCTCGTGCAGGACGCCCGGTTCTGGAACGCCGTCTCGAACACGCTCATCATCTGGGTCATCTCCACGGTCCCCATGCTGTTCCTGGCCCTGCTCATGGCGTTCCTGCTGCACCAGAACATCCGCTGGAAGGGCTTCTACCGGGTCGCCTTCTTCGTGCCCAACGTGACGAGCATGGTCGCGATGGCCATCGTCTTCGGCTCGATCTTCTCCGACAGCTTCGGCATCGTGAACTCCACCCTCACCGCCCTGGGACTGCCGACGATCGCCTGGCTGTCGACCGAGTGGGGCATCAAGATCACGATCGCCGTGATGGTGATCTGGCGGTGGACCGGGTACAACGCGATCCTCTACCTCGCGGCGCTGCAGGCCGTCCCGGAGGACGTGTACGACGCCGCCAAGGTGGACGGCGCCGGGTTCTGGCGGACGTTCTTCTCGGTGACCATCCCCATGCTGCGCCCGGTCATCCTCTTCACCGTCATCACCTCGACCATCGGCGGCCTCGGGCTCTTCACCGAACCGCAGATCCTGTTCGGCGCGGCCAACGGCAACGGCACCGTCGGCGGCGTGAACGAGGCCGGCATGACGATCGTCCTGTACCAGTACGACCAGTCGTTCTCCCAGCTCGACTTCGGGTACGGCTCGGCCATCGCGTGGGCGCTGTTCGCCCTCGCCGCCGTCTTCGCCGTCATCAACTGGCGACTGCTGCGCGACCGCGACGCGGTACCGCGACCGGCGTCCAGGACGACCCCCCGCCGCTCGAAGGAGGTGGCCCGGTGAGCGCACCGGAACTCACCCGCACGTCCCGCGCCCAGCGGGACCGCCTGGCCGTCACCCGGCCCCGTCGCAGCCGGCAGTGGGTCCTCAGCCGCGTCGTCACGCACGGCTGCATCCTCGTCGGCGTCCTGCTCTCCCTCTTCCCCTTCTACTGGCTGCTCGTCATGTCCACGAGCACGACGGGGCAGATCTTCGGCTACCCGCCGAACCTGCTGCCGAGCACGCACCTGCTGGAGAACCTGCGCAACGTCGTCGCCAACGTCGACCTGCTGGGGGCGATGCTCAACTCGTTCATCGTGGCGGGCTCGCTCGCGCTGCTCGTCGTCCTGCTGGACTCCCTGGCCGCCTTCGCGTTCGCCAAGTACCGGTTCCCCGGCCGGGACGTCCTCTTCGTGGTCCTGCTCGTGACGTTCCTCGTCCCGGGCAACCTGTCCCTCGTCCCGAGCTTCGTCCTCATGTCCGAGCTGGGGTGGACGGGACAGCTGCAGGCGCTCATCGTCCCGGGCGCCGCCAACGCGTTCGGCATCTTCCTGCTCCGGCAGTTCGCGCAGGCCTCGATCCCGGACGAGCTCATCGAGTCCGCGACCCTGGACGGCGCGGGGTTCTTCCGCACCTGGTGGTCGATCGCGATCCCCATGCTGCGCGGCGGCCTGGCGTTCCTGGGCATCTTCACCTTCGTGACGGCGTGGAACGACTACATCTGGCCGCTGGTGGTGCTGGTCAACCCCGGCACGCAGACGCTGCAGACCGCGCTGGCGCAGCTGAACTCGGTCTACACGACCGACTACGGGATGATCATGGCCGGCGCCGTCGTGAGCGTCGTCCCGCTCATCGGGATCTTCCTCATCGGCTCGCGGCACTTCATCGCCAACATCGCCGCGGGCGCGCTCAAGGGCTGAGGCCCTCGTCCGCCCGTCCGCCCGCTCGGGGATCGAGGAGCGCAGTAGGGTCGCGCGGGTGGACGTCCTGCGCTACGCCGCCTTCACCGACGATCCCGCCGGCGGGAACCCCGCGGGGGTCGTGCTCGACGCCGCGGGGGCGACGGCCGCGCAGATGCTGGCCGTCGCCGCCGACGTGGGGTACGCGGAGACGGCGTTCGTCGTGGCCCGGCCGGGCGAGCGCCGGGTGGTGGTGCGCTACTTCTCCCCCCGCGCCGAGGTCCCGTTCTGCGGGCACGCCACGGTGGCGACCGCCGTGGCCCTGGCCGCCCGGCACGGGGACGGGGAGTTCACGGTCGAGACCGCCGTCGGGGAGGTGGCGCTCCGCGTGGCCGCGGGGCGGGCGTCGTTCACGAGCGTCGAGCCCTCGGTCGCGGAGTTCACGGACGCCCAGCTCGCCGAGGTCCTCGACCTGTTCGGTCTCGTCGCGGGTGACCTCGACGAGGACTGCCCGCCCCGGATGGCGGCGGCCGGCAACCCGAACCCCCTGCTGGTCCTGCGCGAGGCCGACCGCTTCGACGGGTTCACCTTCGACCCCGCCCGGGCCCGCCGGGTGCTGGACGACAACGGCTGGCCCGCGACGCTGACCGTCGCCCTGCGCCGGGGACCGCTGGTGTTCGAGACCCGCAACGTCTTCCCCGTCGGAACGCTCACCGAGGACCCGGCGACGGGGTCGGCCGCGGCGGCCCTCGGCGGGTACCTGCGCGCGCTGGGCCTGATCCAGCCACCGGCCCGCGTGCTCGTCCACCAGGGCCGGCACGTCGGCCGGCCCGGGCTGCTGACGGTGGACGTTCCCCCCACCGGGGGGATCGTCGTCACCGGCACCGCGGTGCCGCTGCCCGCCGCGTGAGGCTGCGGCGGTCCGCGCGCGCCCTGGTCCTCACCCCGGACCGGGACGTCCTCCTCGCCGAGCACCACCCGGGCGGGGTGCGGGTGCGGGCCCTGCCCGGCGGCGGTCTCGAACCCGCCGAGGACGTCCGCTCGGCGCTGCGGCGCGAACTGCTGGAGGAGACCGGCCTCGACGTCGACCCGGCGGCCTGCCCGCACGTGTGGCGGCGGACGGTGCTCGAGCCGTGGGCGGCGCCCGGGTGGGACGGGGCCCTGGAGGACGTCTTCCTCGTCCGGGTCCCGGCCGCGTTCACCCCCCGCGGCGCGTTCGACGCCGACCGGTTGCGCGCCGAGGACCTGCACGGGTTCGGGTGGTGGTCGCTCAGCGAGGTGGCCGCGATGCCGGCGCACGGCGTCCTCACCGCTCCCGCTGACCTGGCCGCCCTGGTGCCGCGGGCGCTGCGCCTGCCCCCCGGGGCGGTTCCGCTCGTCGTCGGCACCTGACCCGCCCCTGCGGCAGCGGGGACGGCGACCCGGTGGACACCGTCCGGGGAACCCTGGACGCCGTCGTCGACCGCGACGAGCGGGCGCCGTGCCGGCACCTGGGGGTCGACACCCGCCTCCCGCCCGGGGAGGCGGACGTCCTGCGCGAACGGGTGGACCGCGCCGGCGGCCTCGACGCCGTCCTCGTGCGGGAGGTGAGCCACCAGCAGCTCGGCTCGCTGCACGTCGTGGAGGCCGTGGACCGGCGCGGGAAGCCCGTCGGGCGGTTCCAGACCCAGCCCGCCGCGCACGGCGCGGTCGTGGTCGTGGTCGTGGTCGCGGCGAGCCTGTCGGCCGACCGCTGGTGAGGGGCGTCAGCCGGCGCGCACCTGGTTCCGCCCGCCGGCCTTGGCGGCGTACAGGCGGGCGTCGGCCGCCGACAGCAACGACGTCTTGTCCCCGCCGTCGGCGAGCACGGCCACCCCGGCGCTCACGGTGATCCCCCGGCCCGCGGTGACCCCGGACCAGTCGAACCCGGCGACGGTGCGCCGCACGCGTTCGGCCAGCCCCGCGGCGACCCCCTCGGCCCCACCGGTGAGGACGAGCAGGAACTCCTCCCCGCCGAGGCGGGCCGCGAAGGCCGAGCCCTGCGGGACGTCCGCCGCGACCCGTTCGAGGATCCCGGCCGTGAGCCGCAGCACCTCGTCCCCGGCCTCGTGGGAGAACGTGTCGTTCACGGACTTGAAGTGGTCGAGGTCGAACAGGACCGCGCTCACGGCCGGGCCGCCGTGGGCGAACTCCTCCACGAGGGCCGGCAGCTTCTCGTCGACGAACAGGCGGTTGCGCAGACCCGTCAGCGCGTCGCGCCGGGCCTCCTCGCGGTACCGGGCCGCCTCGGCCCGCGCCACGTCCGTCTCGAACATCGCCTGCCGGGCCCGGGCCTGGGCCTCGCGCTGCTCCGAGAGCAGTTCGCGGTCGGCGGCGTAGAACTCCTTGTGCGTCTCGAAGGCGGCGCGGTGGTCCCCCAGCGCCGCGTGCACCTCGGCCTGCTCGGCGAGCAACTGGGCCCGCACCGTCCGGAAACCGGCCCCCGTGCAGGCCGCCCGGGCCTGGGCCAGGACCTCGGCGGCCGCCGACGCGTCGCCGCGCGAGCGCAGCACGATCGCCAGCGTCAGCAGGTAGACGGGCTCGTCGTCGGCGTTCTTGGCGTCCATGGCCGCGCTCGTCGCGACGGCCGCGCGGGCGGAGGCCTCGGCCTCGGCCAGCTCCCCGCACAGGAGCTGGACCCGGGCGACGGTGTCGAGGATGTTCGCGTTCAGGGGCAGCCCGTACTGGACGCCGAGCCGGTCCAGCAGGTCGAGCTCGCGCCGGGCCGCCTCCGCGTCCCCGCGGTCCAGTTCGGAGTAGGCGCGGTTGTTCACGACGCGCAGGTGCAGCGTCCCGTCCCCCACCGCGAGCTCCTCGGCCCGCCGGTACCAGGTGCGGGCGTCCTCGACCCCGCCGAGCTCGTCGAGCAGGTCGGCGACCATGAGCAGGACCCGGATGCGCACGCGGCGGGGAACCGCCTCGGTGCAGACCGCGACGGCGTCGAGGGCGTGCTCGAGGGCGGTGGAGCGGTCCCCGAGGTCCCGGAAGACCCGGCACAGCACCCACGAGGCGCGGGCCGTGGCCTCGGCTCCGCGGGTGCCCGCGTCGACCTCCTGGAGCAGGCGGGTGACGATGTCGGCGGCGCCGGCGGGGTCACCGGCCCGTTGCACGGCCTCGGCCTCCCCGACCCGGGCCAGGGCGAGGCTGACGACGTCGCCGAGCGCGGCGGCCCGCGCGGCGATGTCCCGGGCGCGGGCCGCCGCCGGGGCCGGGTCGCGGCCCACGAGGTCGTCGAGGTCGGCCAGGTCCGCGTGCACGGCCGCGAGCGCCGCGGGAACGGGTGCCGCGCCGGGGGCAGGCTCCAGCGTCAGGTCAGCCACCAGCGTCACCACCGCCTTCCGCACCGCGCCCCTGCCGGGGCCTCACCGAGGTGTCGGCAGGGCGCACCCCCACCTTGACCCCTGGAGGGATCCTGACAGAACCCTGACAGCTCCCGCGGGCGGCGGGTCCCTCAGCCGGTCACGAGCTGCAGACGCCGCGCCTGGTCGGAGGCGAACTTGCGCTCGGGGTCGACCGCGTCGCGGACCTTCCGCCAGGCCGGCAGCTCGGGGTACATGCGGGCGAACCGGTCGGCCGTCGTGCGCGAGTCCTTGGCCAGGTACAGCCGGCCCCCGGCGTCCAGGACCATCTCGTCGAGCAGGTCGCAGAGCTGGTCCAGGCCCTTCTTCACGGGCAGGTCGACCGCGAGGGTGTACCCGCGCTGCGGGAACGACAGGGGCGCGTCGTTGCCGTCGCCGAAGCGCTTGAGGACGTTGAGCGCGGAGATGTGGCCGGAGTCGACGATGGCCTCCATGCTCGCGCGCAGCAGGTCGGCCCGCTCGAACGGGACGACGAACTGGTACTGCAGGAAACCCCGCGGACCGTAGGCCCGGTTCCAGTCCGCGAACAGGTCGAGCAGGTGGTAGAACTGCGTGATGTTCTGCACCACACCGGACTTGGTCTTGGACTTGCGGTAGTAGACCTCGTTCAGCGCCTTGGCCGTGAGGGTGTTGAGCATGCCGGGCGGGAAGACGTCGGGGAACGTCGCGAGCTGGGGCGCGTCGAACTTCAGCGGGTCCTTGCGCAGCTCCGGCGGCAGGTCGGACAGCTTGGCCGAGGACCCGCGCAGCAGGAACCCGCGGCCCATGTGCTGGCCCTTGGTCACCGAGTCGAACCACGTCTTGGAGTACGTGTAGTTCTCGTCGTTGTGCTGCAGCCGTTCGAGCATGTCGTCGAAGTCGGTGGCCTGCTCGACGTCGGCGATGAAGTAGGACGTCTCCACCCGGTCCAGGCGGATCTTCGCGCGCAGGACGATGCCCGTCAGGCCCATGCCCGCGGTCGTGGCCAGGAACAGCTCGCGCTCGGGACCGTCGGGCGTCAGCGTGCGGATCTGCCCGTCGGCGGTCAGCAGGTCCATCGACAGCACGTGCCGGGTGAAGGTGCCCTGGGTGTGGTGGTTGCCGCCGTGGATGTCGGCGCCGATGGCGCCACCGACGGTGACCTGCCGGGTGCCGGGCAGGACGGGCACCCACAGGCCGTGCGGGACGACGGCGCGCAGCAGCGTGTCGAGGGAGCACCCGGCGTCCACGTCGGCGACGGCCGCGTCGACGTCGATGTGGTGGATGCGGTTCAGGGCCGTCATGTCGACGACGAGACCGCCGGCGTTCTGCGCGGAGTCGCCGTAGGAGCGACCGAGGCCGCGGGCGATGACGCCGCGCGGACCGGCGGTGCGGACCGCCTCGGCGATGACGTCGAGGTCGGCGGTGTGCAGGACGGTGGCCGTCGTCGGGGCCGTGCGGCCCCAGCCGGTGAGGCGGCGGGTCGAACGGCCGGCTGCCTCGTCCTGGGCGCTCGTGCGGGACTTCAGGCCTGGGATGCTCACCACGGCTCCGAGCCTAACCGCCGGGCACGAGGGCCACCGCCCCTCGTCGGGTCGGGCCACTCGGTGAGTGCCCCGGCGGGTCGTGTCGGAGGACTCGTCGAACCTCGGCGTCCGGTACGTGCGCGAGCGGGTCCGGGTGGTGCTGTCGACCGGCCCACGTACGGGGCGAGCCGCTGGGCACACGTCCTGCGCGATCAGCTCGACGTCTCCGAGCCGGTGTTCCGGAGGTGCGTGACCGAGGGGGCCGTCCCCGGTCGTGGAGGACCACCACCGCGGGCCGAGACGCTGCCCGCCAGCCTGGTACACACGCTGCTGACGGTTGCGAGGGCGTCCGAGTCCGAGGTGCGGGACACGACGAAGGACCAGGCCGCGGATCGCTGGAGGAGAGATCGACGATCTCGGTGTCGGCGCCGGCCTGCGTACGCAGGACGTCGTTCTCCAGCAGCACCGTCATGGCCCCGCGTCTGCCCGACTGACGGTTCGGTGCGTCGCGCCGGGTGCGTGAGAGCAACGGGCCTCGGCGCTCCGCTGCGTGGAGGACATCACGGCGCCCGGTGGCCCCTGGAGATCCCCCCGTTCGAGCCGCCACGCCGTCACCGCCGTCCTGACGGGCCCAGCTAGCCTGGGCGACGCGGCCCGACAGGCATCCGCCGCCCGGATCACCGGGCACAGGACAGACCTCCACCCGCACGAACATTCGTGCTGCCCTGGAGATGTCCCGTGTCGTTGGTCCGTCGCACCGCTGCCCAACTGCAGGACGAGCTGCCCTCGGGGTCCGTCGTGGAGACCCTGATGGAGCAGCTGTTCCACACGGCGGGCCACGGACCCAGCCCCAGCGAGGTGGCCTCCTGGAGGGCGAGCCTGCCGGTGCTGGTGACCGACCTGGTCGTCGCCGGTCTCGGCGACGTGGAGGTGCTGCTGGAGCACTCCCTGCCGCTGACCTCGAAGCGCGCCGACGTGGTGCTGGCCGGTGTTCACCCCACGACGGGGAACCCCTCCTACGTCGTGGTCGAGTTGAAGCAGTGGAGCTCCGCGCACCGCTTCGAGGGCAACCCCGACCTGGTGGTGGTACCGGGGATGCCCGGCCCGCCCAAGCTCCACCCCGTGCGTCAGGTCCGGGGGTACGTCGACTACCTCCTGGACTTCACCCGGGCGCTGGAGTTCGCTCCGGAAGCGGTCGCGGGAGTCGCGTACCTGCACAACGCGACCCGGCCGGGCGCGGTCGCGGACCTCCAGGACTACGAGATGAGCCGCTCGGGACGCCTGTTCACCGGCGCCGACCGCGACGCCTTCCAGTCCTACCTGTGTTCGCGGCTGGCGCCGGGGACCTCGGGCGGACCCGCCGCGGACGAACTGCTGGGCTCGAAAGTGGCCCCGTCGCGGCAGCTGCTCGCGGTGGCGGCCGACGAGATCCGCGACCGGGAGCGGTTCCACCTCGTGGGCGAGCAGCAGGAGGCCGTCGACCTGGTCGTGCACCAGGTGAAGCAGGCCAAGGCCGGCAACGGCAAGAGGATCATCGTGGTGACCGGCGGTCCGGGGAGCGGCAAGAGCGTCATCGCCCTGTCTCTGCTCGGGGAGTTGTCCCGGAAGGGCAGCGCCGTCCTGCACGCGACCGGCTCGAAGTCCTTCACGCAGACACTGCGGAAGGTGGCCGGGTACCGGTCTCGGCGGGTGCAGTCGATGTTCAAGTACTTCAACCAGTTCACGACCGCCGAACCCAACGACCTCGACGTCCTCATCCTCGACGAGGCCCACCGGATCCGGGAGACGTCCGTCGACCGCTACACGCGGGCAGAACTGCGGACCGGGAGGCCGCAGATCGACGAGCTCATCGCCGCCGCACGCGTCCCCGTGTTCCTCCTGGACCAGCACCAGGTGGTGCGACCCGGTGAGCTGGGCTCACTGGAGGAGATCAGTCGTCACGCCGAACGACTCGGCCTGGACGTGGTGACGGTCCCGCTGGACGCCCAGTTCCGGTGCGGCGGCAGCGCCGAGTACGTGCGGTGGGTGCAGCGGCTCCTGGGGCTCGATGACACCGGCCCGCGGGACTGGGCGGGTGACGAGAAGTTCGAGGTGGTCGTCGCGAGCAGTCCGCACGAGATGGAGGCGTTCCTCGCCGCGAAACGGACCGAGGGGTACTCCGCGCGGATGAGTGCCGGCTACTGCTGGCCCTGGAGCGATCCGACACCGGAGGGGACGCTGCGCACGGACGTCGTCATCGGCGACTGGGAGCGCCCGTGGAACGTCAAGGGCGACCGACCCGTCGGCGAGGCGCCAGCGGCCGCGCTGTGGGCGACCCAGGACGGCGGTTTCGGCCAGGTCGGGTGCGTCTACACCGCGCAGGGTTTCGAGTACGACTGGAGCGGCGTGATCATCGGACCGGACCTGGTGTGGCGGGACGGGGGGTTCCGCAGCGTCCGCGCGGCCAACCGGGACCCCGACTTCCGGAGTGCGAAGAAGGTGAGCGACGCGGAGTTCGACCGCCTGGTCCGCAACGTCTACAAGGTGCTGCTGACCCGCGGGATGGTCGGGACCGTCCTCTACTCGACGGATGAGGAGACGCGCGAACGGCTCGAGGCGATGACGGCTGGCCGGCACGCTCCTGAGTGAGGAGTCGACCGGGCGGAGCAGCAGGGACCACGGGCCGGCAGGTCCACCATCGACCCGTCCGGGTCAGCGACGAGGCGGATCACGTCGTGCTCGGAGGTGGGCCGAACTCGAGCTCGCGGCGTGCGGACCTGTGTCGGGAGCTGGTCCGCGGTCCCCCACACGAAGCTGCCCAGACCGCTCACGGTGCCCGCACCCCCACTGCTCAACGCCACGTGGTGATCGAGCGTCGTCAGCCGGGACGACACGGCGCCGCCGGGCGGGTGGCGCTCACAGCACACGTCACGACGGTTCATGCACATCGACGAGCATGAAAGGACGATGAAGTTGCATGTGAGTAGCATGTCGAGTCGACCCACCGGAGGCTCGATGCCCAGCACCGAGGACGTCCTCACCGCCTTGACCGTCCTGCGCCGCCACGGCGAGAGCGCCACGATCGAGGCGAAACGGGCCACCGGGGGACTCCCCAAGAGCGTCCGCGAGACCATCAGCGACCTCGCCGAGCGCGGACTGCTCGCTCGGGTCCCCGACCCGCAGCACGTCCGCTACGAGATCGCCGCCGCGCCCCCCGAGCCCCGTCGGGACGCCCCGGCTGGGCCGGTGTCGCGCCCGGACGAGGTGCTCGCCCTCCTCGCCGACGGGCGCGAGCACCACGTCACCGAGCTCGCCGCCGCCCTCGGGCTGGGCCGGGTCATGGTCACCCGGTACCTCAACGAGCTCATCGCCGACGGCCGGGTCGTCGCCACCGCCCCACCCCGCAACCGCAGACGCCGGTACCGCCGGGCCTGAGCGAACCGACGCGCCGCGCGGAGCACGCCAGGTGGCAGACTCCCCGCGTGAGCCCTCGCACCCGCACCGACGTCGCCCGCCTCGTGGACCACACGCTCCTGAAGCCGGAGGCGACCCCCGCGGACGCCGCGGCCCTCGTCGCCGAGGCCCGCGAGCTCGGCGTCCTCGCCGTGTGCGTGTCCCCCACGATGCTGCCGCTGGCCGACACCGGTGAGCTCGTCGTCGCGACCGTGTGCGGGTTCCCCTCCGGCAAGCACACCAGCGCCGTGAAGGCGGCCGAGGCCGCCGCGGCCGTGCAGGCCGGGGCGGACGAGGTGGACATGGTCATCGACGTCGGCGCGGCCCTGGCCGGGGAGATCGACGCCGTCCGCGACGACATCGCGGCCGTGCGCACCGCCGCGCCCGCGCCGACGGTCCTCAAGGTCATCGTCGAGTCCGCGGCGCTGCCCGACGACGTCCTGACCGCCGTCTGCCGCGCGGCCGAGGACGCGGGCGCCGACTTCGTCAAGACGTCGACGGGTTTCCACCCGACCGGGGGTGCGACGGTGCACGCGGTCGAGGTCATGCACGCGGCCGTCGGCGGCCGGCTGGGCATCAAGGCCAGCGGCGGCATCCGGACGACCGAGCTGGCCTCGGCGCTGCTGGACGCCGGGGCGACCCGGCTGGGGTTGTCCGGGTCGGCGGCCGTCCTGGCCGGCCTGCCGGGCTGAGGCCGGGCTGAGGACCGCCCGGACCGACCGGGCGCGAGGATCGGGATCGAGGGTGGAGCGGTGGAGGGCAACGAGATGAGCGACGCGAACGGCATCGAGTGCTGGCTGACCGACATGGACGGCGTCCTCGTGCACGAGGACCACGCCCTGCCCGGCGCGGCCGAGTTCCTGCAACGGCTGGCCGACGCCAGCCGACGGTTCCTCGTCCTGACCAACAACTCGATCTTCACCCCCCGCGACCTCTCGGCCCGGTTGTCCCGCAGCGGCATCGAGGTCCCCGAGCAGAACATCTGGACGTCGGCGCTGGCCACGGCCGACTTCCTGGCCCGGCAGTTGCCGGGGGGTTCGGCCTACGTCATCGGCGAGTCCGGCCTCACGACGGCGCTGTACGAGGCCGGGTACACGATGACGGACACCGACCCCGACTACGTCGTCCTCGGGGAGACCCGGACCTACTCCTTCGAGGCCATCACCAAGGCCATCCGGCTCGTGGAGGCCGGGTCCCGGTTCATCGCCACCAACCCCGACGCCACCGGCCCCTCCAAGGAGGGGTCGCTGCCGGCGACGGGATCGGTGGCGGCGCTCATCACGCGGGCCACGGGCGCCGAACCGTACTTCGTCGGCAAACCCAACCCGATGATGTTCCGGTCGGCGATGAACCGGATCGAGGCGCACTCGGAGACCACCGCGATGATCGGGGACCGGATGGACACCGACGTCGTCGCGGGCATCGAGGCCGGGTTGCGGACGTTCCTCGTCCTCACCGGCTCGACCAAGCGCGACCAGGTCCGCCGGTTCCCGTTCCAGCCGTTCCAGGTCGTCGACGGGATCGGTGACCTCGTCGACCTGGTCTGAGCCCGGGCCGCCGGACCGGGGTCAGACCTCCGCGCCGAGGACGTGCGCCATGACGCGGTGCCCGCGGGCCTCGTCGTGGCGGCTCTGCCGTTCCAGCGACCGCGACAGCAGCAGGTGGGCGTAGGCGTCGGAGGGGCTGCGCCGCACCAGGTCGCGGGCCTGCTCCTCCGCCTTGCCCAGCATCGCGGCGCCGAAGTAGCTGCGGGCCAGCAGTTCGCGCACCGACCGGTCGTCGGGGTGGCGCTGCACCAGGGGTTCCAGCGACCGGACGGCGTCGGTGAACCGGCGCTCGTCGAAGGCGTCGCGGGCCATCTCGAAGCTCAGCAGGTCGATGTTCACACCAGTCCCCAACCCTGCCGGGAGGTCGCTGATTCCAGGTAGCCTGCCGGGGTGGCCGACGTCGACCTGACCGCCTCCCAGCACATCGACGAACTGGTCGAGAAGCACCCCGACTGGCGCGGTGAGGTGCTCGCCGCGTGCCGACGGACGATCCTCGCCGTCGACGACGAGATCGTCGAGGAGTGGAAGTACATGGGCGCGCCCGTGTGGTCCCGGCACGGCACGTTCATCGTCGGAGGCGTGTTCAAGAGCAAGGTGAAGATGGGGTTCCTCTGGGGCGCCTCGCTGGAGGACCCGAAGGGGTTGTTCAACGGGGAGCTGGGCGGCAACCAGCGCCGGTCCGTGGAGTTCGCCGAGGGGGACGTCCTCGACGAGGAGGGGTTCGCCGACCTGGTGCGCGCGGCCATCGCCCACAACGCCGCGAAGGCGAGCGCCCGGAAGCGTTAGGCCCAGCCCAGCTCGTGCAGCCGGGCGTCGTCGATGCCGAAGTGGTGCGCGATCTCGTGCACGACGGTGATCCCGACCTCGGCGACGACCTCCTCGCGGTCGCGGGCGATCGCCAGCGTCGGCCGGCGGTAGATCGTGATGCGGTCCGGCAGGGCCCCGGCGGCCCACCAGCCGTCGCGTTCGGTCAGCGGGGTTCCCTCGTACAGCCCGAGGAGGTCCTGCCCAAAACCCTCCGGCGGGTCGTCCTCGACGAGCACCACCACGTTGTCCATCGCCCGGGCGAGCTCCGCCGGGACGCGGTCGAGCGCGTCCGCGACGGCCTCCTCGAACTCCTCCCGCGACATCTCGACCACGGCGGGTCAGCCGGCGACGAGGGTGCGGCGGCTGTCGAGCTCGCGCACCGCGTCCACCCCGAGGACCGCGTCGGCGAGCGCCGCCCCGGCGTGCAGGTGCACGTAGGCGGTGTCGCGGGCCAGGGCGGACGTCCCGGCGGCGACCCTGCGGTGCGCCACGACGGTGGTGCGGAACCGCGGGTGCCTGGCGGATCGTTGCCTGGCGCTCACCCTCAGATCGTGACGGCCCGGCCACCGGCTGTCGAACTCCACGTCTCAGCTCCGTCTCGGGTCGGGGTCCGGCCCGGGGCCGGCGACGTCGTCCCCGGGTGAACGCGCGAGCGCCGCGATCGGTTCACCGGGTGCTCAGCAGCAGCGACCGCCCGGCACGGCGGCCTTCGCGTCGGCGCGCCGGCGCTCGAAGTCGGCCCGGCTGCCGGGCGGGTGGCCGTGCTCAGCGCACCGGCGCAGGTGCGCCTCCCACCGGTCCTGGCCGTCGACCTGGCGGTGGGCCCAGCGCAGTCCCGACCACACGGCGGGCAGGACCCCTCTCACCGGTCCGCCCCCGTCCTCACGCCGATCTCGGCGCGCAGGGCGTCGAGCTCGGCGCGCTCGCGGGCCGTGACGACGATCCCGGCCGGTTCCACCAGCGCGGACGGCACGGCGGGTTCCTCGGTCGTGGGCAGCTGCCCGGCGCGCAGGGCGCGGGCGACGACGACGGCCGCGTTGGCGGCGACGACGATCACGAGGAGGGCGAACACCGACTGCAGGACGCCGTTGACGGTCGAGTTCGTCACGACCTGCTGCATCTGCGCGGCGTCCCTGGCGGGGGCCAGCAGCTCGCCCGTGGCGAGCGCGTCGGCGTACCGGGCGCGCTGGGCGAAGTAGCCGATGGCCGGGTTGTCGGAGAACACCTTCTGGTAGCTGGCGGTCATCGTCGTGACGAGGTCCCAGACGAGGGGGACGGCGGTGACCCAGGCGTAGCGGACGCGGCCGTGCTTGACGAGCAGCGTCGTCACGAGCGTCAGGGCGATCGCGGCGAGGAGCTGGTTGGCGATGCCGAAGAGCGGGAACAGCTGGTTGATGCCGCCCAGGGGGTCGGTGACACCGGTGTACAGGAAGTACCCCCACGCGCCGACGACGACGGCGCTGGCGATGAGGTTGCCCGGCCGCCAGGACAGGTCGCCGAACTTCCCCCAGACGTTGCCGAGGGTGTCCTGGAGCATGAACCGCCCGACGCGGGTGCCGGCGTCGACGGCGGTGAGGATGAACAGGGCCTCGAACATGATCGCGAAGTGGTACCAGAACGCCTGCAGCCCACCGCCGAACGCCTCGTGGAAGACCTGGGAGATGCCCAGGGCGAGCGCCGGCGCTCCGCCCGTGCGGGACACGACGGACTCCTCGCCGACGGCCTGCGCGGCGGCCGCGAGCGTCTCGGGGGTGGCCGTGAAACCGAGCCCGGAGACGAAGCTCGCCGCCGTCTCGACGGTGCCGCCCGTCGCCCCGGCCGGGGAGTTCACCGCGAAGTACAGGCCCTGGTCGATGACCGAGGCGGCGATGAGCGCGCTGATCGCGACGAAGCTCTCCATGAGCATCCCGCCGTAGCCGATGAGCCGGACCTGGCGCTCCTTGGCCACCATCTTCGGCGTCGTGCCGGAGGAGATGAGGGCGTGGAACCCCGACAGCGCCCCGCAGGCGATGGTGATGAAGACGAACGGGAACAGCGAACCGGCGAAGACGGGCCCGTTGCCCTCCCGGGCGAAGGACGTGACGGCCTCGTTGGCCAGCACGGGCCGGGCGACGACGAGGCTGACGGCCAGCAGGGCGATGACGCCGATCTTCATGAAGGTGGACAGGTAGTCGCGCGGGGTCAGCAGCAGCCACACCGGCAGGACGGAGGCGACGAAGCCGTAGACGACGAGGGCCACGACGAGCGTCTCGGGCGACAGGGTCAGCGACTCCGCCAGGCCCCAGCTCTCCACGTACCCGCCGCCGACGATGGCCAGCAGGAGGAGCACGACACCGAGCGCGGTGGCCTCCAGCACGCGGCCGGGCCGCAGGAACCGCAGGTAGACGCCCATGAAGAGGGCGATGGGGATGGTCAGCGCGATGGAGAAGACGCCCCAGGGGGACTCGGCGAGCGCGTTGACGACGATGAGCGCGAGCACCGCCAGGATGATGATCATGATGGCGAAGACGGCGACGAGCGCGGCGATCCCGCCGACGAGGCCGATCTCCTCGCGCACCATCTGCCCCAGGCTCTTGCCGCCGCGGCGCATCGAGAAGAACAGCACGGTGAGGTCCTGGACCGCTCCGGCGAAGATCACCCCGACGACGATCCAGATCGTGCCGGGCAGGTAGCCCATCTGGGCGGCGAGCACGGGCCCGACCAGCGGGCCGGCGCCGGCGATGGCCGCGAAGTGGTGGCCGAACAGGACGCGCCGGTCGGTGACCTCGAAGTCGACGCCGTTCTCGTACCTCTCCGCCGGGGTCGCGCGCCGGTCGTCGGCGCGCAGCACGCGGTACGTGATGAACCTCGAGTAGAAGCGGTAGGCGATGGCGTAGGAGGCGAGCGCCGCGAACAGCACCCACAGCGCGTTGACGGACTCCCCCCGCGACAGCGCCAGCACCGTCCAGCACAGCGCGCCGACGACGGCGACGGCCGTCCACACGACGACGGAACGGGGCGAGGGACGCCTGCGCGTCACCTCGGGGGCATCGGACTGCAACCGGCTCATCGCCGCCTCCTCGCGGTCGAGCGTCCTGTGGACCCGCTGAGCGTGGCACAGGGGTGAGGATCGGGTGCGGACGCTCGCCGGGGCGGACGCGGCCCGGAACCGGCACGCGCGGAGGGGCCCCGCATCCGTGGCAGGATCCTCCGCGTGCGATTGGCTGAGCAGCTCGACGGCAAGCGGTTCCTCCTCACCGGGGTGACGGGCTTCATCGGTGAGGCGCTGCTGCAGCGCCTGCTCGTCGACCTGCCGGGCACGACCGCCGTGGCGCTGGTGCGCCCCAAGCCCGGGCAGAGCGGCGCCGACCGGCTCCGGTCGGTGCTGCGCAAGCCGATCTTCCGCGCCGCGGGCGAGGCCGACGAGTTGCTCGCGACGCGCGTGCAGGCCCTGGAGGGGGACCTGTCGACCGTGCCCGAGCTGCCCACCGACATCGACGTCGTCGTGCACTGCGCCGGGGACGTCTCCTTCGACCCGCTCATCCAGGACGCCTTCACCACCAACGTCACCGGCACCCGCGCCCTCGTCGAGCGCACGCTGGAGGCCGCCGAGCGCGGCGGTCGCGCCGTGCACTACGTCCACGTCTCCACCGCCTACGTCGGCGGCCGCCGGCGCGGGGCCGTGCCCGAGCGGGCCGTGGAGCACCGGGTCGACTGGCGCACCGAGACCGAGTCCGGGCTGCGGCTGGCCGCGCGCATCGAGGAGGACTCCCGCCTGGAGGGCCGCCTGAAGGAGTTCCTGCGCGCCGCCGAGCGCGACCACGGCCGGGCCGGCCCGCTGAGCGTGGCCGCCGGCGCCGAGGAACGCCGCGTCGCGTGGGTCACCGCGCAGCAGAAGGCCGCCGGCAAGGAACGCGCCCGCACCCTGGGCTGGACGGACTGCTACACGTTCACCAAGGCCATGGGCGAGCGGCTGGTCGAGGAGATCGCCGCCCCCGTGCTCCCGACGACGATCCTGCGCCCGAGCATCGTGGAGTCCGCGGTCAAGCACCCGCACCCGGGCTGGATCGAGGGCTTCAAGATGGCCGAGCCGATCATCCTGGCCTACGGGCGCGGTGAGCTGACCGAGTTCCCGGCCGCCCCGGACTCCGTCATCGACGTCGTGCCGATCGACCACGTCGTCAACGCCGTCCTCAAGGCCTCCGCGACGCCGCCGCCGCTGTCGCAGCCGGCCTACTACCACGTGAGCTCAGGCAGCCGGAACCCGCTGACGTTCCGGGACGTGTACGAGTTCATCCGCGAGTACTTCACGAAGCACCCCTTCGACACCTCCCCGGCCGTCCTGCCGACGTGGGAGTTCCCCGGCGGGCGCGCCGTGGAGCGCAAGGTGCGCGCCGGTGAGCTGCTGACCGGGGCCGGCAACCGCGTCCTGGCCCTCGCCCCGCGCTCGGCGAAGGTGCGCGACGTCTCGCACAAGCTCGACAAGGCGCGCCGCCAGATCGAGTTCGCCCGCCGGTACATGGACCTGTACAAGGCCTACACCGAGGCCGAGCTGCGCTTCGTCGACGACCGGACCCTCGCGCTGCACCGGTCCCTGGACCCGGCCGACGTCGAGATGTGGGGCTTCGACACCTCCGAGGTCGACTGGGACCACTACTGGCTCGAGTCGCACTGCCCGAGCGTCACCGCGCAGATGCGCAAGTACGACGAGATCCGCCGCCGCCGCACGCAGGCCGCCGCCAGCGGCCCGCGCGAGCTGCGGCCGGTCGCCGAGGGCTCCGCGCCCGTGCTGGCCGTCTTCGACCTGGCCGGGACGCTCCTGCCGGGCACGGTCGTCGACTCCTACCTCACGCTGCGGCTGTCGTCCCTGGACGCCCCCGCCCGCATCGCCGAGTTCGGCCGGATCATGCGCAACCTGCCCGGCTGGATCGCCGCCGAGCGCCGCGACCGGGGCAGCTTCCTGCGCTCGCTGTTCCGCGGCTACGCCGGGGTCGACCTGGACGCCCTGGAGGCCTACGTCGACGACGTCTTCGCCCCGGCCTTCCTGCAGCAGATCTCCTCCGACGCGCTGCGCCGCATCCAGGCCCACCGCGACGCCGGGCACCGCACGATCCTCATGACCGGTGACGTGCGGCAGGTGACGCGCCCGCTCGCCGGGCTGTTCGACGAGGTGGTGTGCACCGAGCTGGACGAGGTGAGCGCCGAGGAGCGGCGCCTGGCCAACGGCTTCCTGACCTCCCCGCCGCTGGTGGGCGAGGCCCGCGCCGCCTGGCTGCGCCGCTACGCCGAGGTCGAGGGCGCCAACCTGGCCGCCAGCTACGCCTACGCCGACTCCCACGTCGACCTACCGCTGCTGAAGACCGTCGGCAACCCGACGGCCGTCTCCCCCGACGTGCCGCTGTTCCGCGTCGCGCGCGCCTCCCGCTGGCCCGTGGCCGACTGGGCGGCCTCCTCCCCCACGCGACGGCTGCGGGTCCCCCAGCAGGTGCTGGCGGGCACGGACTGAGCCCGCGGCCGGGTCCGCGGCGACGGCCGACCGGCTCCCGGTGGGAGGCCGTGGCAGGATGCCGACTGTGAACTCCGCACCGTCAGGGACCGCCGGTGTGTCGAGGACCGGAGGGTGGCGAGGCTGATGGGGATCCCGCGACCGACCCGGATCGTGCGGGCGCTGCCGCTGCTGCGCCGCCGCCCCGCCGGCCCCTCCGACCCCGGTGGGGGCGGCCGCGCCGTCCACCGCAACGACTGGGTGCGCTCGGCGCCGGCGACGGCCGTGCGCGCCACCCTGCAGCGGGTCCTGATGACCCCGCTCATGCGCTCGCAGGTGCGCATCCAGGTGCACGACGTCGACGTGCTGGACCGGCTGGGCACGGCGGCCGTGCTGGTGGCGAACCACTCCTCCCACCTGGACGCCCCCGTCATCCTCGAGGCGCTCGGGCCGCGCCGCCGGCGCCGGGTCGCGATCGCCGCCGCCGCCGACTATTTCTTCGACGTCTGGTGGCGGGCCGCGCCCTCGGGCCTGGTCATCGGCACCTACCCGCTGGAACGGCGCGGGGGCCGGGGGCAGAACCCGTCCTCGCAGCTGCTGGCCGACGGCTGGAGCCTGGTGATCTTCGCCGAGGGCGGGCGCAGCTACACCGGCGAGATGCGGCCCTTCAAGAAGGGCGCGGCGTACCTGGCCCTGGACGCCGGGGTGCCCGTGGTGCCCATCGCGCTGCGCGGCACCTTCGACGCCATGCCGCCGAAGCGGAACTGGCCGGTCAAGGGCCGTCCGCCGATCCACGTGACGTTCGGAGAGCCGCTGCACGGCCGCGAGGGCGAACGGGCCGGCGACTTCACCACGCGCATCGAGGACGCCGTCGCGAAGCTGCTCGCGAACAGCTGACGGCGGCACCCAGGGCGTGATCTGCGTCACGCGCGAGGGCTGCCGCCCGCTCACCGGTGCGGGCGCAGGTCACGGACAGGTCGCGGGACGGTGTACGGCGGACCGCTGACTTGTTACGGTCGGGATGTTCCCGGGGCTCCCCGGGGACACGGCCGCGGAACGCCGAGTCCTGCCCACCGCGCCGGAAGCAGAGCCCGTGGGCAGGAGCGGGGGACCCACACGTTCCTCGGACGACCGCCCCGGCGGGAGTCCTCGGGGTGAAGCCGCGCCCGCGGCCGGGTCAACCCACCTTCGACCCGAACCCGACAGCTGACCTCGCAGGCGTTGGAGGTCACATGTCTGCGATCCGTCGCGCCCCCGCGCGCCACCGCGCGTCCCGCACCACGAAGTTCGCCCGCCGCGGCCTGCTCGCGACCGCCGCGGCCGGTGCCGCCGGCGCCGCGCTGCTCGCCCCGGTCTCCAGCGCCTCCGCCGCCCCCGTGCAGGAGTGGGACCGCCTCGCCCAGTGCGAGTCCGGCGGCAACTGGCACATCAACACCGGCAACGGCTACTACGGCGGCATCCAGTTCAGCGCCCGCACGTGGACCGGCTTCGGCGGCGGGCAGTTCGCCCCCCGCGCCGACCTCGCCTCCCGCGAGCAGCAGATCGTCGTCGCCGAGCGCGTCCTGGCCAAGCAGGGCTGGCGCGCCTGGCCGTCCTGCTCGCGCAAGCTGGGCCTGCGCGGCGCCGCCGACCCGGCCGGCATGGAGGCGGCGCTGCTGCACCCGGCCCCGGCTCCCGCTCCGGCCCCCGCGCCCGCCCCGGCTCCTGCGCCCGCCCCGGCCCCCGCACCGGAGCCGGTCGCCGAGGCCGCTCCCGCCGCCATCCGCAGCCACGTCGTCGCCCCCGGCGACACGCTCTACCGGATCGCCGTGAACCACGGCGTCCCCGGCGGCTACGTGTCGGTGTGGAACGCCAACCGCGCCGCCATCGGCGACAACCCCGCGCACATCCGCGTCGGCCAGGTGCTCGTCCTGCCCTGAGGCGCCCCGGGCCCCCGGCCCCGCTGACGTGCGACCCGCCCCGGGTCCGGCTCCCGCCGGGCCCGGGGCGTTCGTCGTCCCGGCCCCCGCCCGGCCCCACGGGGACCGGCCGTGGCGCTGCGGCCGCCGGCCTGTGGCGCTACGGCCGCTGGCCGAAGACGTGCCGGCGCACCCACGCGTGCATCGCCACCGCCGCGGCGGCGCCCACGTTGATGGAGCGGGTCGAGCCGGACTGGGCGATGGCCAGCACGTCCACGCAGTGCGCGACCGCCTCGTCGGTCAGCCCCGGGCCCTCCTGCCCGAACAGCAGCACGCACTCGCGCGGCAGGTCGTAGGTCTCCAGCGGCACCGACCCCTCGACGTTGTCGATGCCGACGACGGGCAGGCCCCGCTGCGCCGCCCAGACGGCCAGGGCCGCCACGTCGGCGTGGTGGTGCACCGACAGGTACCGGTCGGTGACCATCGCGCCGCGCCGGTTCCAGCGCCGGTGGCCCACGACGTGCGCCCCGGCGGCGTTGACGGCGTTCGCCGTCCGCACGACCGAGCCGATGTTGGCGTCGTGCTGCCAGTTCTCCACGGCCACGTGCAGCGGGTTCCGGCGGGTGTCCAGGTCGGCGACGATCGCGGCGTTGGACCAGTACCGGTACCGGTCCACGACGTTGCGGCGGTCGCCCTCGGCGAGCAGCTCGGGGTCGAACCGCGGGTCGTCGGGCCAGGGCCCCTCCCAGGGACCGACGCCGACGACCCGCTGCCCGAACTCGTTCACCCGGCGATCCTGCCAGGCCTCAGGCGGCCTTCCGCCACGCGGAGGCGAAACCGAGCGACCGGCCCGTCTGCAGGAGGCTGTTCTCGTACAGGCGGCGCGCGACCGCGACGAACAGCACCGCCGTGACGGCGATGACCCCCAGGGACAGCAACGGCTCCCACAGCGCCACGTCGCCCTGCACGACCCGCTTGGGCATGACCATCGGCGAGGACAGCGGGACGTAGGACAGGACCGTCTGCAACGTGCCCGGCTCGTTGGCCGCGAAGGAGGCGAAGAACGGCAGCATGACGAACATCTGCACCGGGGTGGCCGTGGACTGCAGGTCCTCCAGCCGGCTGGCCATCGCCCCGGCCGCGGCCCACAGGCACGACAGCATCGCGAACCCGAAGACGAAGAACACCAGGAACCAGGCGGCCGCCGCGGGGATCCCGGGGATCGAGTCCAGCAGTTCGGGCTGGGCGAACCGCAGGGCCAGGACCCCGGCCACGACGAGCACGAGGATCTGCCCGAACGCCAGGATCCCGTTGCCGAGGATCTTGCCGATGAGCAGCTGGCGCACCGGGACGGTGGTCACGAGGAGTTCGATGACCCGGGTCTGCTTCTCCTGCACGACGCTCTGGGCGATGGAGTACCCGAAGATGAGGACGATCTGGAAGAACAGGACGGCGAAGGCCAGGCCCAGCAGGTAGACCATGAAGGGGTCCACCGCGTCGGGGGCCAGCAGCACCGTGGCCGGCGGGGGCAGCGACAGGACCGCGCGCGCGTCGTCGGGCCCGACCCCCAGCGCCTGGAACGCGGCCACCGTCTGGGCGGTGCCGATGCGGGCGGACAGGACGCCGTCGAGGGTGTCCGAGACGGAGCGGTCGCCCACGACCTGCACGCCGGTGCCGGTGACGAGCACGGCCGCGTCGACGTCACCGTCACGGACGGCCTGCTCGGCGGCGGCCGCGTCGGGTTCCTCCCGCAGGCTCACCCGGGTGCCGGGGTCCTCCCCGGGCTGGGCCTTCTCCACGTACGGGCGCGAGTCGCCGGTGACGGCGACGTCGTAGTCGTCCGAACCCCCCGAGAGCAGTCCCGGCAGCACGGCCGCGAGCGCGACGATGACGAACAGCAGCGCCGTGGAGAAGATGAACCCCTTGTCCCGCAGGCGTTCACTCATCTCGCGTTGGGCGACGATCCACCACTGGCCCCTCACCGGGACACCTCCTGGAACAGTTCGGACAAGCTGGGCAGCTGGGGGGCGAACGAGCGGACGGGGCCGCGCCGCACGGCTTCGGCGAGGACCTGCTGGTCCAGGCCGGCGGCGCCGCCGGCCAGGTCACCGCCGGCCGGGTCACCGCCGGACAGGTCCAGGACGGCGCCGCGGGCGTGACGTTCCACCACGCGCACGCCGGGGACCTCCTCCAGCCAGCCCAGGTCGGTGTCGGCGACGAGTTCGTAGCGGGACCCGGCCCGCTCGCGGCGCAGCTCCTCGGGTTCGCCGGCGGCGACGACGCGACCGCCGTGCAGGACGACGAGGTCGTCGCACAACCGGTCGACGAGGTCGAGCTGGTGGCTGGAGAACAGGACCCCCACCCCCGCGGCGGTCCTCTCCCGCAGCAGCTCGGCCATGGAGTCGACGGCGAGGGGGTCCAGGCCGGAGAACGGTTCGTCCAGGACGAGCAGTTCGGGGTCGTGGATGAGCGAGGCCGCGACCTGGACGCGCTGCTGGTTGCCCAGGGAGAGCGACTCGAGCTTGTCGCGGGAGCGTTCGCCCAGACCCAGGCGCTCCAGCAGCTCCTGGCCGCGGCGGGTCGCCACCGCGCGGTCGACGCCGTGCAGCCGGGCGAGGAAGACCAGTTGCTCCAGGATCCGGCCCTTGGGGTACAGGCCGCGCTCCTCGGGCATGTAGCCGAAGCGGCGCCGGGTGGCCAGGTCGGGCGTCGTCCCGCGGAACGTGACCGTCCCGGAGTCGGCGGCGAGCACCCCGAGCGCGATGCGCATGGTCGTGGTCTTGCCGGCGCCGTTGGCACCGACGAAACCGACCATGCGTCCGTCCGGGACGGTGAACGAGACGTCGTCGAGGGCGAGACGCTCCCCGAAGCGGCGGGTGATGGAGTCGAGGACGAGCACCCGCCGAACCTAGGGGGCGCCGGTGCGCGTCCGCGTCCACCGAACGTCTACCGGGACCTCACGCGGTCCCCGTCAGACGGTGGGGTGCAACCGGACAGCGGTGGCCTTGACCACGAGGTGCACCGCGGCCCCGGGGGCCAGGTCGAGCTCGGCGGCCGCGGCGAGGGTGACGTCGGCCTGGACGTCGTGCTCGGGCAGGGCCTCCAGCCGGGTGCGGACCCGGACCACCTCCCCGCGGGGGCTGACGTCGACGACGGTCGCGGCCCAGCGGTTGCGGGGGCTGCCGCCGGGGTCGCGGGGGTGCACGGCGACGGCCGCGGGGCTGAAGACGGCGACGCCGCGACCCCCGGGGGCGGCCGGCGGGTCCCCGGCCAGCCCGGCGACGAGCCCCCCGTCGCGGGTGCGCAGGCCCTCGGCGGTGAGGACGCCGGGCAGCAGGTCCAGGCCGGCCAGCCGTGCGCCGAACCGGCTGCGCGGGGCGGTCAGGACCTGCTGGACGGGGCCGCTCTCGGTGACCCGGCCGCCCTCCACGACGACGGCCCGGTCGGCGAGCGCGAGGGCGTCCAGGGGGTCGTGGGTGACGAGCAGCGCCGACCGGTCGCCGCGGGCCAGGACGCGGCGCAGCACCTGCCGCACCTCGGGGGCGGCGGTCACGTCGAGCGCGGCGAGGGGCTCGTCGAGCAGCAGCAGCCGGGGGTCGGCGGCCAGGGCGCGGGCGATCGCGACGCGCTGGGCCTGCCCGCCGGACAGTTCCCGCGGCCGGCGGGCGGCGAGGTCGGCGACGCCCACCTCGGCTAGGACCTCCAGGGCCCGGGTGCGGGCGCGGGCGCGGGAGGCGCCGGCGCTGCGGGGCCCGAAGGCGACGTTGGCCGTGACGTCGAGGTGGGGGAACAGCAGCGCCTCCTGGGCCAGCAGGCCGACGCCGCGGCGGTGCGGCGGCACGAAGGTCCCGGACCCCTCGGCCAGGACGGTGCCGTCGAGCACGACCTTGCCGGCCGAGGGGCGCAGCAGCCCGGCCAGGACGGCGAGCAGGGTCGACTTCCCGGCCCCGTTGGGCCCCAGGACGGCCACGACCTCCCCGGTCGCCACGTCGAGGGCGACGTCGAGGTCGCGGGCGGTGAGGCGGACGTCGACGTGCAGGCTCACGGCGCGGACCGCCGGCCCCGGACGGCGACGACGACCACGACGGCCACCACGACCAGCAGCAGCGACATCGCCGCGGCGGCGTCGGGGTCGGTCTCGCGCTGGAGGTAGACCTCCAGCGGCAGCGTGCGGGTGACGCCCTGCAGGCTGCCGGCGAAGGTGAGGGTCGCCCCGAACTCCCCCAGCGACCGGGCGAACGCGAGCACCGCGCCGGAGACCAGGCCCGGTGCCACGAGGGGCACGGTGACCCGGAGCAGGACCCGGCCCGGCCGGGCGCCCAGGGTCGCGGCGACCGCCTCGAACCGGTCGCCGGCGCTCAGCAGCGCCCCCTCCAGGCTCAGCACGAGGAACGGCAGCGAGACGAACGTCTGCGCCAGGACGACGGCCGCGGTGCTGAACCCGACCTCGATCCCCAGGACCGACAGGGCCGGGCCCAGCAGGCCGTTGCGGCCCAGCGCCCACAGCAGCGCCAGCCCGCCGACCACGGGGGGCAGGACGAGCGGCAGCAGGACGACCGAGCGCAGCACCCGCGTGCCCGGGACGTGCCCGCGGGCCAGGACGAGGGCCATCGGCACCCCGAGCAGGACGCACAGGACGGTGCTCACCGAGGCGGTGCGCAGGCTGAGCAGCAGGGCGGTGAGGGCGGACTCGGAGGTGAGGAGCGCACCGAACCGCGTCCACGGCACGCGCGAGAGGATGCCGAGCAGCGGCAGCACGAACAGCGCCAGCCCGGCGCCCGCCGGCAGGAGGACCCAGCGGGGCAGCGCGCTGCCCGCTCCCGCCCCGTCCCTGCGGCCGACGGCGCCGCGTGGTCTCACGGGGTGCCGAACCCCGCGTCCCGCAGCACGTCCCGGCCCTGCGGTCCGGTCACGAACCCGACGAAGTCCTGCGCGAGCGGGACGTCGGCGGCGTCGCGCAGCGCGGCGACGGGGTAGGTGTTCACCGCGCGGGAGGACTCCGGGAACGGCACGCCCGTCACCGCGTCCCCGGCGCGGCGCACGTCGGTGACGTAGACGAGTCCGGCGTCGGCCTCCCCGGAGGTGACCTTGCCGAGGACGTCGGTGACCGAGGGTTCCTCGCTGACGGGCGACAGCCGCACCCCCGTGGCCGACTCGACCGTCCCGGTCGCCGCCCCGCACGGGACCTGCGCGGCGCACACGACGACCTTGAGCCCGGGCCGGGTGAGGTCGGCGAACCCGGTGATGCCGGTGGGGTTGCCGGGCGCGGTCGCGATCTGCAGGACGTTCGTGGCGACATCGACGGGGTCCCCGGCGGTCAGCGACCGGTCGGTGACCTGGGTCATGGTCCTCTCGTCGGCCGAGGCGAAGACGTCGGCGGGGGCGCCCTCGCCGATCTGGGTGGCCAGGTCGGAGGAACCGGCGAAGGAGAACCGCACGCGCACCCCCGGGTTCGCCGCTTCGAACTCCTCGCCGATGCGGGTGAACGGCCCGGTGAGGGAGGCGGCCGCGAAGACGGTGAGCGTGCGCTCCTGCGCGCTCGGGCCGTCGCCGCCGGTGGGCGGCCCGCCCGACCCGCAGGCCGTCAGCAGTGCGGCCACGGTCACGGCCGCGGCGAGCGCGGGCCGGGTCCTCACGAGCGCCCCCGGGGGGTCTCGACGATGACGGTCGTGGCCTTGACGACGGCCGTGGCCCGGCTGCCCGGTTCCAGTCCGAGCTCGGCGGCGGCCTCGGCGCTCATGAGGGAGACGACGCGGTGCGGACCGCACTGCATCTCGACCTGGGCCATGACCCCGTCGGCGACGACGCGGGTGACCAGGCCGGCGAAGCGGTTGCGGGCGGAGCGGGCCACCGACGTCGTGTCGGTCGCGGCGGTGGCGGCGGTGCGCACCGCGAAGGCGGCCAGGGCCTCGCCCTCGACGACGGTGCGGCCGGCGAGGTCCTTGCCGCTGGGCAGGGCCCCGCTGTCGATCCAGCGGCGGGCGGTGTCGTCGGAGACGCCGAGCAGGTCGGCGACCTCACGGACGCGGTACGTGGGCACCCGGGGATGCTATCCGCACCTGCGGGCACGACGGGTCACGACAGACGCACCTGCGGCGTCAGGAGGCCCCGGCGCCGCGGTCCGCGAGCAGGGCGGCCATCTCGGGCAGGTCGAAGAACCGGGCCACGGCGATCCCGGACTGCCGCCCGAGCGCGGGGTCGGCCCCCGCGTCGAGGAGGAGGTCGACGATCGGGCGCGAGCGCCGGAAGACGGCCGCCCCCAGGGCCGTCTGCCCCTTGTCGTTGATCCGGGCGTGGTCGGCCCCGCGCTGCAGGAGGGCACCGACCGTCTCGGGGTGCCCGTGGTAGGCGGCGAGGACGAGCAGGGTGTCGCCGGCGGAGTTGGTGAGGTCCACCGGGACGCCGGCGTCGACGCGCGCGGCGAGCGCCGCCGTCGAGCCCTCCCGGGCCAGGTCGAACGTCTCGTGCAGGAAGCGCAGCTCGTCCTCGGTCAGCCCCTGGGTCACGCGCGGATCGTAACGAGGGCCGCGAGGGCTGGCGTGGTGACGAGGTGCCGACGTACGGTTGCTGAACCGGTTCGGTTCGCGTGCGGACCGGGGACGAGGGCGTCCTGACGGACGTCCGTCACCTCTGGAAGGACGAGTTCCGCCCATGCCCACCGCTGTCGACGCGTCCCGGACGTCGAGCCCCCCGCCGACCACCCGCGCCCGCCTCCTCGCCACGGCCCCACCCACGGCCCCGACCACGGGGGTGCGGGCGTGAGCGCGCCGCAGACCCGCACCGAGACCCGCACCGGGCCGGTGGGGATCGGGATCATCGGCGCCGGCGTCATCTCCGGCACCTACCTGGACAACCTCACCTCCTTCCCCGACGTCCACGTCCACGCCATCGGCGACCTGGTCCCCGCCGCCGCCG